>JAFURI010000075.1 GCA_017471885.1 Clostridia bacterium
CCTTCACCTTGTCGCCATCCTGCAGGAAGCGGGTTGCCATCTTCGCCTTGGTGAGAACGTCGTTCTCCTCGATGGTGGCGGACAGCTGAACTTCCTTGATGGCCACGACCCGCTGATTCTTACGGTTCTCACGCTCCCGCTTCGACTGCTCGTAGCGGTACTTGTCATAGTCCATCAACTTGCACACCGGGGGCTTTGCAGTGGGCTGAATCTTGGCCAGATCAAGGCCCCGTGCCTCCGCAAGCTCCAGCGCCTTTTGCGTGGGCATGACGCCGAGCTGCTCGCCGTTCTCGTCGATCAGGCGAACCTCTCTGTCGCGGATCTCCTCATTGATCATCAGATCGAGTGCGATAACCATACACCTCCCAAAATTTGTGTCTGACCGCGCTCTCCTCCATACAGAAAAAGCGACGGGATGCTCTCCCGTCGCTGCATGATCACACTATTCCCCCGATGAGGAAAGATGCCATGATACCCGGCAGCGTGAGCCACTCGAGGTGAGAGACGGGCAAGCCTCTGCTTCAAACATAGGTATTCTACCACACCCCCGGCGGGGTGTCAAGGGGTTATGCGGAACTTTTTTCGGGGCTTTATTCCGCCTCTTCCCACTCCGGCTGGTACATATCGATTTCGTACACGTTGGCGTTGTAGTACACAAGTCCCGCCTTCTCGATATCCACCACCAGCTTGTACAGCTTAAGGCCGGTTTCCGTGGTTTCCAGCAGCGGCTCGGCGAAGGCGCCCAGCACGGTGATCTTGTCGCCGGAAATGTATTCCAGCTTGCCCCTGCCCCGGGGCGCGCGGACGATCACTTCATTCTCGTTGCTCCCCTTGGTGGCCACCACATAGCACCAGCGGCCGTCCTCGTCGCGATAGGCTTCGCGTAAGCGGCCCTCCACCGTTACCTGCCGGCCGGTCATGGCGGCGGGATCCTTCATGGCGCTGGCGTATTTGATTTCCGGGAAGGAGGCTTCGCCGTAGGCGGCGGATTCCGACACCTTCAGCTTGATCTTCTTCGTGCAGTCAAAGGCCCAGAAGCCGGGGATGCTGTCCAGCGTCAGGGTATAGGTGCCCGCCTTCAGCGGACGGATATCGAACCATGCGACGTAGTTCTCCACCTTCGCGGGCTGCCACTTTTCATAGAAGTCCTCAAAGGCAATGTTCTCCAGCTGGACGCCCCCGCCGCTGACCTTGACGGTGGGCAGCAGCAGCACGCCGGGCGTGGGAGCAGGCGTGGGAATATACAGCCGGTACACGCCTCGCTCGGTCATCTCGATAGTCTCCACGGTCGTATCGAAGGGCTGAACCTTGATCTTCTGCTTCGCCTTTGCGCCGCTTCCGTCCTTTGCTTCCATAAATATGGTAGCCGTGCCGCCCTCGGTGGTGAACAGCGTGGTCACAAGACCGCTCTGGGATATCCTGACCAGATCGGGCCGGTTGGTGGTATACAGCAGCTCCTGATTGGACGCGTCCGCCGGGGATATGTCGGGATTCAGCTGATAAGTGTAATCCGCCTTGCCCTTCTTCTGCGCCGATACCACCAGCGTGATGGGCTTGTCCGAATCCGGAGTGATCTTCTTCACCGGCTGAAGCACCGTCACCCGACAGGAGGTCTCGTACAGCACGTTCTTTTTGCCGTCCTGCAGCTGCACGGTAATGGTCGCCGTGCCGCCGCCCTTGCCGGTCACCTTGCCCGAGGACACCGCGGCCACGGTCTTGTCCGAGGATGACCAGACGTACTTGCTGCCCCTGGGCTTCTCCGCTCCCTGCAGCACCGGCTGAAGCTTGATGCTCTTGCCTGCATTTACTTCATACGCAGCCTTTTCAAAGGCGAAAACCGCTTCCGCCTGCGCCGATACCGCCAGCAGCACAATCATCGCCGCCAGCAGCAGCGTCCATACGCGCTTCATCATAACACTGTCCCTCCGAACGTATCTTTTGCCTGTATAGTTCGCCTCCGCGCCGTTATTTCCTCCCGGCCCATACGAATCCGCAAGCAATTTTTCCCAGTTTTGCCCTGTGCCGCGTCATTTTTCCGGTATCGTTTCCAGTTGTTTTTCTCCAACCGGGACGTTTTCTCCCCGGAGGCTTGGTTTTTCATGGTTTTTCCGGTAATTTAACGCAGATTATGCGACAGCTTCCGGAAGTTCGTGCTAAATAAATCGTTCACCTCTTGTAAACCGGGGGCGATTTGTGGTATACTATCAGGCGGTAATGCACTAACGAAGATAACACTGCAAAGGAGCGAACTCCCTCATGCGTAAGATTGGCGTACTGACCTCCGGCGGCGACGCCCCGGGTATGAATGCGGCAGTCATGTCCATTGCCAAGAGCGCAACGATGTATGGTATGCCTCTGGTGGGCATCAAGCGCGGTTACAACGGCCTGCTGCGCAAGTCCACCAGCGTCTATGATGATCTGCAGGAGCTGTATCTGGACACGGTTCTGGATATCGCCGACCAGCCCGGCACCTATCTGCGTACCGCCCGCTGCACCGAATTCCTTGATCCCAAGTGGCGCGAGGTCGCCGTGCAGACGCTGCACAACATGGAGATCGACGGTCTGGTGATCATCGGCGGCGACGGTTCCTTCCAGGGCGCCATGCGTCTGTGCGAGCTGGGCATCCCCTGCGTATGCATCCCCGGCACCATCGACAACGACCTGGCCTATACCGAAATGACCCTGGGCTACGAAACCGCTGTGAACGTGTGTACCGACGCTGTGCGCGCCGTGCGCGCCACCAGCCGTTCCCATGACCGTCCCCACATTGTGGAGTGCATGGGCCGTCACTGCGGCGACATCGCCCTCAAGACCGCCTGCGCCACCGGCTCCGAGATCCTGATCGTGCCGGAAATGCGCTGGTCCATCGAGCAGATTGCCACCCGCCTGAACAAGCAGCTGTTCAAGGGCAATACCCGTACCACCATCGTGCTGGCCGAAGGCTGCTGGGATTCCATGGAGCCCTTCGATCACTATAAGTTCCTGAAGGACCACGGCGAAACCTGCTACGAGGGTGAGCCCATCAGCTCCGAGCGCCTTGCTTCCATCCTGAAGCATATGTGCGGCATGGTGGAAATGCGCCACACCGTGGTAGGCTACACCCAGCGCGGCGCGCTGCCCTGTGCCAAGGACTCCGGCTTCGCCTTTGAGGCCGGCAACCTGGCTGTGCGCCTGCTGCGTGACGGCGTGAGCAATCAGGTGATCGGCGTCAAGCAGGGTCAGGTGTTCTACATGCCCATCCAGGACGCGCTGCGCGTGGAGAAACATTTCCGCCGTGACCTGTACGAGCTGGTCAACTCCCTGTAACCCGTTTTCCCTGCCCCCTTCCCCCCACGACTGCAAATGAGAGGAATGTCTGAATCATGGCAACGATCCTGCAAGAGCTGTTCTCCGGCGTCGTTTACCTCTTCTCCATGGCTGGCGTCAAGTCCCTGGTGATGTTCGCCATCGCCGGCGTGCTGATCTACCTGGCCATCAAGAAGGATTACGAGCCCACCCTGCTGCTGCCCATCGGCTTCGGCTGCATTCTGGCCAACCTGCCTCCCATGCTGGATGCGGTGACCGGCATCTCCGCCCCCGCCGCGCTGGGTGAAGCCGGCTTCCTGAGCGTCCTGTTCAACGCCGGTATCGCCAACGAGCTGTTCCCCGTGCTGATCTTCATCGCCGTGGGCGCGATGATCGACTTCTCCCCCCTGCTGAAGGATCCTTCCATGATTTTCTTCGGCGCTGCCGCCCAGTTCGGCATCTTCATGACCTTCCTGCTGTCTCTGGTGCTGCTGCCC
>JAFURI010000076.1 GCA_017471885.1 Clostridia bacterium
AGAACCTGCTGGGCTATCGTCCCTATTCTGACGACGTGGTTGACTTCTTCGTCAAGAAGGCTGTTGAGAACGGCATTGACATCATCCGCTGCTTCGACGCCCTGAACGATCTGCGCAACATGCAGACCGCCGTCAAGGCCACCAAGAAGTACGGCGGCAAGGCGGAGATCGCCCTTTCCTACACCGAGTCTCCCGTGCATAACGAGGATTACTTCGTGAAGCTGGCCGAGGACATCGAGAAGATGGGCGCCGACATCATCTGCATCAAGGACATGGCCAACCTGCTGCTGCCCTACAAGGCCTACAGCCTGGTGAAGCGCCTGAAGTCCCACACCAAGCTGCCCATCGTGCTGCACACCCACAACACCACCGGTACCGGCGACATGGTTCTGCTCAAGGCCATCGAAGCCGGCGTGGACGTGGTGGATACCTGTCTGTCTCCTCTGGGCTCCGGTACCTCCCAGCCCGCCACCGAGTCTCTGGTGGCTACCCTGAAGGGCACCGAGTACGACACCGGCATCGATCTGGACGTGCTGGCCAAGCTGGCCGAGCACTTCCGCGGTGTGGCTGACCGCCTGACCGCCGACGGCTGGCGCGATCCCTCCCGTGTGCTGGGCGTGGACGTGAAGACCCTGCAGTATCAGGTTCCCGGCGGCATGCTGTCCAACCTGATCGGTCAGCTGAAGCAGGCCGGCGCCATGGACAAGTATTATGACTGTCTGGCCGAGGTGCCCGTCGTCCGTAAGGACTTCGGCTATCCTCCGCTGGTGACTCCCACCTCTCAGATCGTTGGCACCCAGGCCGTGATGAACGTGCTGGGCGGCGAGCGCTACAAGATGGTGCCCAAGGAGTCCAAGGACCTGCTGGCTGGCCGCTATGGCCGTCTGCCCGCTCCTGTGAATGAGGAAGTGCGCAAGAAGTGCATCGGCGACGAGAAGGTTATCACCCATCGTTTCGCTGACGATCTGCCCCCCGAGCTGGACACCCTGCGCGAGGAAATGCGCGAGTGGTACCAGAAGGAGGAGGACGTGCTGTCTTACGCCATGTTCCCCAAGGTCGCTCCCAAGTACTTCGAGTACCGTGCGGCTCAGCAGCTGAAGGTGGATTCCACCATGCTGAATAAGGAAGACAAGACCATGCCTGTGTAAGGCATAACAAAAATCTCCCGACCGAAAGGCCGGGAGAGTTTTTTTGTGCGGGAAATCAGAAAAGCAGGGGGATATTACCGTAGACCAGCAACCGCAGCGCTCCGACGAGAATCAGGTGCGCGGGATAGAACAGATAGAAGAACCAGCGTCCGCCCAGATTGCGGCCCTTCTGCCCGTTGTAGCGGCGAAGCAGCGGCCATACGAGGACCACCGCCAGCTGCACCAGCGCGTAGGTTTTGCTCACGAAGAAGAAGGAGACAACCGCATAGACGGCGACCCAGAACAGCATACCGGTCATCTGCTTTGTCAGATTGCCGCGATGCTCGTACATCACAACCACCGCCATGACGGCGATACAGCTCCAGTCCGAGGGGAAGGTGATCAGGTTGATCAGCATCACAAGCAGCCATTTCTGCCATTCCTTCAGGGCGCTCTTGTGGAGGATCCACAGCGCGACCAGCGCCCATGCCAGCGGCCAGATGACGCTGGTCTGGTTGAATACGCCGTCGCGGAATGGAATCCAGCTGATTCCGAAGGCAAAGCAATAGGCGAAGTGGGAAAGGACGGCGAGGGCGAACATCCGCATCATATACCGCTTCAGGTTTCGCGTGTGATGGAAGCCTTCGCACAGGAAGAACCACATGATGGGCGCAGTAAGCCGTCCGACGGCATGCAGAATGACGGCGGCAGGATGGGCCGGAAAGCCGGGAAAGAGGAGATCGGCCGCGTGGTCTACCGCCATGGCGATGATGGCGATCAGCTTCAGGCAGCCTGCGGTCAGGGAAAAGCTCATGAGTACCTCCTGTGAGAAAAGGACGCCTGATGCACAGGACGTCCTGAATCCGTTTATCTGCGGGGAATGAAACCCTCGAAAATCTGCAGGTCATACCGGCTGCGGAAACGGTCCATATCGGCCTGCGAACGGATTGTCCAAGCCACGAAGTGCGGACGCATCAGCCGAAGAAGCAGCATGGGCAGATTGAACCGACCCTC
The DNA here is from genome assembly GCA_017471885.1 of Clostridia bacterium. Lineage (GTDB taxonomy): Bacteria > Bacillota > Clostridia > Christensenellales > Aristaeellaceae > UBA11524. Next base: position 2,142 of record JAFURI010000076.1, read on the forward strand.
GGTGACGGCCTCATAGGCAATGAAATCCGGCCTGGACATGCAGCTGCCCAGCATAGAGAATACGAACAGATCCAGCACGCGGGTGATGGGTTTGCGGCCTCTGCGGAACAGATGATCATACGCCAGCAGGCCGCGGATCACGTCCGGCGCGTGAAGACGGAACCAACGGGGCGCGCTGGGATGGAACGACTCCATGCACCAGGGTCCGTCGTAGCGCTGCATGCGCTCATGTACGGCCCGGCACAGCGCGTCGGCATTGCCCTCCACCTTCAGCTCCACAATCAGCGGGACCTGGCCGTTCACAAGCGCCAGCACCTCGTCAAAGGTGGGGACGGGTTCGTCCGAATGGCCCAGCCGGCATTGACGGATGCGGGCAAGGTCGTGCTCCTCAATGCGGATATCCTCGCCGCAGATGCGCTTCAGGCTGGCGTCATGGTGCACCACCAGATGGCCGTCCCGGGTGAGGTGTACGTCCAGCTCGATGCCGAAGCCGTTCTCCACGGCGCTGCGGAAAGCGGCCATGCTGTTTTCAGGCTGCTGCGCGTTCCACAGGCCGCGGTGGGCATAGTCCACGCCGGTGAGCCGGCTGACGTCCCGCCGGGGCAGAGTGGGGCGGATCAACAGGCCGTACAGCAGGAGCATCAGCACAAGGAGGAGCAGAATCCACACAAACGTCGGCATGGATCAGTCCTCCACGTCCAGCGCCTCAAGACCCTTGCGGGCAACGGGCTTGTTGTCGCCGTGCTTCACCTGACTCATGGTGATGAGCGCGCAGGTAACCATCAGCAAAGCATAGGGGAACAGTGTCCAGTAGCCCACGTGCTCCAGAAGATACCCGGAGAGAATGGGCGTAAGCACCTGCGCCGCCATGGAGAAGGTGTAATAGAAGCCGGTGTAGCGGCCCACGTCGGAGCCGGCGGCCAGCTCCACCACCATGGGGAAGCTGTTGACGTTGATGCTGGCCCAGCCCAAGCCTACCAGGGCAAACATGATGAAGGCAACGAAGTTCATTTCCTTCATGATGGTGCCGGTCAGGAAGCAGAGCATCAGGATGGAGACGCCGGTGAGGATCATCTTCTTGCGGCCGATGCGGCTGGAAATCAGGCCGACGGGCCAGTAGCTGACGATGGCGCCCACCGTGCCCACCAGCATGCAGTTGGCGGCGGAAGCCTCCGCCACGTTCCACGTTGCCATGGCATACTTGCTGAAGGCAGTGGTTACGGCGTTGTAGCCCATGAACCACAGGGATACGGAGCAGAGAATCAGGATCAGGGACTTCTTCTCGGATGCGGAAAGCTGCTTGTCGCCGGAGCGGGATTCCTCCCTGCCGGAGTCCATCAGGCGGCTCTGGGCCTCAGCCTCGGAGGCCAGCCTGCGCTCGGGGATGGTCATGAAGACCGTGACGGCGCAGATGACCATCAGCGCGGCGATGGTGACGAACAGGATGGTATAGTCGCTGACCACGTTGCCTGCAGCATCCGTAGTACGGATGACGGCAAAGTTCATCAGCACCAGCGGGATTGCGCCGCCCAGAGCGCCCATCAGGTTGATGATGGCGTTGGCCTTGGAGCGCAGGGGCTTGGGCGTCACGTCAGGCATCAGCGCCACCGTGGGGGAGCGGAAGGTGCCCATGGTGATCAGCAGCAGACCCAGCAGCACAAGGAATGCCGTGAGAGGCGCATGCTTCACCACGGCGGGCATCAGCAGCGTCAGCACGGCAGCTACGCCTGCGCCGCCCAGAATGAAGGGCATGCGCCGGCCGATGCGGCAGGTGCAGCGGTCGGACAGGGAACCAAAGAAGGGCAGCAGGAACAGCGCAACGATGTTGTCCAGCGCCATGATGACGCCGGCCAGCGCATCGCCCAGCCCATAGGTGTTCTTCAGAATCAGCGGCACGGTGAAGTCGTACACGCCCCAGAATGCACTGATGGCCATAAAGCCCAGACCTACCAACGCAGTACGCCTGACGTTGAGTTTCATTCGCAATTCCTCCGGACAGATCAGTAATGCATAACGTATTTATTATATCACACCCACAGCCGTGGAAAAATAACAGAAGTGTTAAGCTTTGTCGTCTTCGGGCGGGGGAAGAAGTCTGACGCCCATGGCCTCGGCAACGCACAGCCAGAAGGTGCCCAGACTGCGCAGCAGCACCAGTACGGTTTCCCGGTCGGTGCGGATCATCTTGCGCAGGATGATTCGGGTATTCCTGACCCAGCCCTGCACAAGATCCCGCGCGGTCTGCGCGCCGGTGGCGTCCAGTACCTCCCACACCGCCTCAATGAACCGTTCCCGCGTGTGCAGATCCAACCGCTGAAGCGTCAGCCGGATTCCTTCGCCCAGTCGGCGCATGCTTTCACTCTGATCCTCCGCAGAGCAAAAGTCCATGCCTTCGGTGAGCCATGTGTAGGGGTAATGCTGCAGGAGGCTGAACACGCTGCTTTCGATCATACGCACGTCCCGGGGCTGATGGAAGAGCAGCGCAACCAGCGAGGCGCGGGGCATCACAAGCCGCAGACGGGACTGTACCCTCCGGCAGCCGTCGGATTCAATCAGCTGCTGATGAAGCCCCGGCCCGTCGAAGCTGACGGCCTGCCGCAGCCGCTGCTGCACCACGCTGCTGCCGCATACGGCTGCGTACAGCGCCAGATTGCCGCCCTTGGAATGACCGGTCAGCTCAAGATACGACGCGGTGGGCGCAAGTCGATCCGCCAGGCGGCAGGCCAGCTGCTGGGCTGGGATCCTTTCCATATAAGCAAGGTTGAAGTCCTCCTTCCAACCGGCAAGGGTGTTGTCGGTGCCGCGGTAGGCAATCAGCAGTCCGTCGCCCGGCAGACGCAGGCACAGCGCGGTAAACTGTACCTCGGCTTCATGATCATAAATGGAGACGAAGCTGTCGAAAACCAGAGGGGAAAAGCGGGGACTGTCACGGAGCAGGGTGCACAGCTCCCGGTCGTATTTCAACTGAAAGGCAAAGCGCATTTCCGTGCCGTCGGCATGCTGATCAAACACGACCCTCTCCAGCGCCTCAGGAAAGGGACGGCCGGACAGATCGTTGGCCTGTGAGAAATCCATGTAGGCCGCCTGTGCCAGAATCAGCCTGTCCACGTCGTTCAGGGAAGTCTCCGCCAGAAGCACATGGCCGAAGGAACGCAGATACTTGAGCATGGTATCACCTCACCTTCAGTATACCACAGGATGAGCGGAGGGACAAATCTGATCAGCGGCGGTACAGGGGCTTTTCTATTTCGGCAGAATGTGCTAAAATGTCAGGAATGAATGTTTCCGGATGGAGGCGCTTTGATGCAGATTATTGCCCGGGTTCGCAATGACTTTCCCACCAAGTTCGGCCTTCCGCGCCAGAGCGGACTGGTGCAGGCGGTGGAATCGCGCGTGGTGTTTGAACCGGAATACCGCGTGCCGGAGGCGCTGCGGGGGATTGAGGATTTTTCACACCTGTGGCTGGTGTGGGGCTTCCACGAAGCGAAAAGAGCGGGCGGAAACGAGGGCGGCTGGCAGCCCACCGTTCGTCCGCCGCGTCTGGGCGGCAATATGCGTCTGGGCGTGTTTGCCACGAGATCGCCCTTCAGGCCCAATCCCATCGGCCTGAGCTGTGTGAAGCTTGTGCGCGTGGAGGATGATCCCCGTGAGGGCCGGGTGCTGGTGATCAGCGGCGCTGATATGATGGACGGCACTCCCGTGTACGACGTGAAGCCCTATCTGCCCTATGCGGACTGTCATCCGGAGGCCACAGGCGGCTTTACGGATCAGACGCAGAAGCGGCAGGTCAGCGTGGAGATTCCGCCCGAATGGCTGGCGGTGATTCCAAAGGACAAGCTGGAGGCGCTTCGGGGCGTGCTGCAGCAGGACCCGCGGCCTGCGTATCATCATGATCCGGAGCGGGTGTACGGCTTCGGCTTTGCGGGCATGGAGATCCGCTTCCGGGTGCAGGAGGGCGTACTGACGGTGTGCGAGGTGACGAAAGCATGAGCATGCATGATGAAATCAACGGGCTTTTTCCCGTGCGGAAGACAAAGGCCCAGAAGGAAGCGTTCCGCCAATGGGTGACGGAGCGCGCCCGGCAGACGGGCTGGGACGTAAAGATGGAGACCGGTTGGATGCTGGGCAAGAGCCATAACGTGGTCGTCGGCGATCCGGAGCAGGCGCAGGTGATTGTCACCGCGCATTATGATACGCCCGCTGTAATGCCGCTGCCCAATTTTATTACGCCGCGCAACGTGGGGCTGTATCTGCTGTATCAGGTGGCGGTGATGCTGCTGATCATCGGCGTGCCGGTCTTTCTGGTCTGTACGCTGGCGTCAAGGCTGGGCGCAGATTTTCTGCTGTGCTACTGGCTGGGGCTGATTGTGTATTTCGCGATATTCCTGCTGATGATGATCGGTCCGGCCAACCGGCATAACGCCAACGACAACACCTCTGGCGTGGCCTCTGTGCTGGAGCTGATGGAAAGGCTGCCGCAGGAGGTGCGGGGCAAGGCGGCGTTCATCCTCTTTGACAATGAGGAGAAGGGCATGCTGGGATCCGGCTCCTATGCGCGCAGGCACAAGAAGGTGCGCAGGGAAAAGCTGCTGATCAATCTGGACTGCGTGGGCGTGGGCGATGCAGTGCTGTTCTTCGCAAAGAAGAAGACCCGCGCCCTGCCGGAATGGAAGCTGCTGGAGGAGAGCTTTGCCGCCGTGCAGGGAAAGAAGGCGGAGTTTTATCCGCTGGAAAAGAGCATGTACCCCTCGGATCAAGCGCAGTTTGATCACGGCGTGGCGGTGTGCGCCTGCAGGAGGGGTAGGCGGATCGGCTGGTACTGCAGTAAAATCCATACGAAGGAAGATACCCTGTGCGAGCAGGACTGTCTGGATCTTCTGTGCGGGGGCCTTCAAAGCTTTATCATGAAGCTGCAAGATGCGGAAGGAGTCAATGGACGATGACGGTGCTTGAGGAGCTGCTGGAGAAATATCCGGTGCGTCACAGCCGGGAGCAGAAGGAAGCCTTCCGGGCTTATGCGCTGCAGAAGGCGCGGGATATGGGCTATAAGGGCCGTGTGGAGCAGAACGGCCGTTTTGTGAAGCATAACAATGTGGTTTTCGGTGATCCGGACAAAGCGGTGGTCACGTTTACCGCGCATTACGACACACCGTCCGTGCATCTGCTGCCGAGCCTGCTGATTCCGCGCAATGTGCCGGTGTTTTATGCATGGCAGCTGCTCTCCGTGGCGCTGCTGCTGCTTATCACGCTGGGGGTAACCATGCTGGTGGGCGCAGTGCTGCAGAAACCCTCTGCCGTGCTGTGGACGTTTGTGCTGGTGTATTTCGGATTACTGTTCCTGCTGAATTACGGCCCGGCCAACTGCCATAACGCCAACAACAATACTTCCGGCGTGGCGGCGCTGCTGACCACAATGGAGGCTATTCCGGAGGAATGGCGCGGCAAGGTGGCGTTCATTCTGTTCGACGACAGCGAGAAGGGCAAACAGGGCTCCAGCTGCTACAGCAAGACTCACCTGCAGGTGCAGTGTGTGAAGACCGTCATCAATCTGGATTGCGTGGGCGTGGGTGAGGACGTGCTGGTGATACCGAAGAAGCTGGCTAAGATGCGCCCGGAATACATGCGGCTGTGCAGCGCCCTGCAGGGGGAGGAGCGCGGCGTGTATGTGCTGGAGAAGGGCCTGAACACCTATACCTCCGATCATGATTGCTTCCAGTGCGGGGTGGGCATCATCGCCTGCAAAAAGACCAGCGGAATCGGCTGGTACGTTCCGCACCTCAACACGGCGAAGGATACGCAGTGCAGTCAGGAGAACATTGATTTTCTGGCCCGGCGCTTTTCGGCCTTTGCCCGGATGCTCTGATAAAGAAACAAGAGAAGCCCTGCCATCCTCGACGGATGGCAGGGTTTCATTGCATTCATGCTGATTATTCGACCGGTTCCTCAGAGGCCACGGTGGTCTGCAGCGAGGACAGCTGGGTCTGGGCGGCCAGCAGATCAGCCTGCGCAGTTTCCAGCGCGCTCTGGCTGGCAGTCAGATCGGCCTGAAGCTGCTCCAGGGCGGCAGTCTTTGCGGCGAGGTCAGCCTGTGCGGTTTCCAGCTCAGCAGCCTTGGCGGTCAGCTCGGCCTGAGCGGCTTCCAGCTGGAGCCTGACGCCGGACAGATCGCCCGCGCTTGTTTCCAGATCCGTCTGGGCCTGAGTCAGCTGGGCGGTCAGCTCCTCCACCTGTTCCTTGAGGGCGGTTGCTTCGGCGGTCAGCGACTCTACCTCCGCAGCCTTAGCGGTCAGGTCTGCCTGAGCAGTCTCCAGCGCGGAGGTCTTTGCGGCAAGATCAGCCTGTGCGGCCTCCAGCGCGGAGGTCTTCGCGGTCAGCTCGGCCTGAGCGGCTTCCTTTGCGGCCTTTTCGGCAGCCAGATCGGCGGTCAGGGTCTCGGCTTGCAGGGACAGCTCGGCAATGCTGGCTTCCAGCGCGGCCTTCTCTTCGTTAAGCGCGGTGATGCTGGCTTCCAGTGAAGTCTTTTCGGTCTGTGCGGCTTCCAGCGCGGCAGCGGCCTCAGTATTGGCGGCGGTCAGCCCGGTGACCTGCTCCTCCAGCGTGGTGATCTTGGCGGTGGATTCCTCCAGCGCGGTCTGGGCTTCGCGCAGATCATTCTGGGCGGTGGTCAGTTCGGCCTGAAGGCCTTCCTTCTCGGTGGCGGTGGTTTCCCATGCGGTGCGGCTGGCCTCAAGATCGGCGGTCAGCGTATCCACCTGCGCAGCCAGATCAGCCCGCTGGTTGAACAGCACCACCGCAAGGACAACAGCGACGGCAAGGACAATGCAAAGGGGGGTGAGCAGTGGGTTCTTCCGGGCAGTCTTTTCTGACATGGTGAGGCCTCCTTACTATTTTTATGGGATATACCGATGCATGCGGGCCCGCATGCACAAAGCCTTATTCGGTGCGGCCAAGCTGCGTCAGCAGATCGCTGACCTGCTGGCGGAGCGCTTCCTCCTGCAGGCGGAGCGCATCCACCTCGCTCTTGAGGGTATCGGCCTCTGTTTGCAACGTGCTGACGGCGGATTGCGTCTCCTCCAGCGATGCAGCCAGTTCAGTGCTCTGGGCGCGAAGAGCCTTGCGCTGAGTGCGCAGTTCCTGCTCGCGGGCTTCAGCTTCGTCAGCCAGAGGCTGGACGGCAGCCAGCTCCGCCAGCGTCAGCGGCAGCTCTGCGGATACCTGATCATATTCATACAGCTGCTTGGCTTCGCGCTGCCGGCTGGTATCAAGGCTCAGCGCAATATCATCAATCCTGAAATGCAGCTCGTACTGCTGCGGTACGAACCAGATCAGTTCAAGGGACAATGCGAGCATTGCTGCGACGAATAGTGCGCGGAACCATCGCGGCAGCGGCGTCTGTTCATCCTTCATGGCGTCAGCCCCTTTCCTGTATATGCGGATTTACCGTTGTATAGTCCATTTTATCATATTGATGGGAAAAAGAAAAGCGTTTCCATCCGCCGCAGGGCAATTTGGGATACATTTCCGGCCCTGCTGTCGCTTGACGATAATCAGCGCTTGTGGTATCCTAAAAAGGTATTTTAAGGAGGTCAAGGCATGTATTGGATCATTACGGACTCCACGATCGATATGAACAAGTCTTTTGTGGATGCGCAGAAAAATTTCAAGGTTGTAAGCCTGTCTTATATCATTGACGGTCAGAACTATATTCCCGACGGTACCGACGAGCACACCCGCGGCGTGTATGACAAGCTGCGCGAGGGCAAGATGATTACCACCTCCCAGGTGAACAGCGAAACCTGGAAGGAGAGCTTCGAGCCCGTGCTGGAGGATGGGCACGACGTGCTGTGCATCGCCTTCTCCAGCGGACTGTCCGGTACCTGTCAGGCGGCAGCTGTTGCCGCTGCGGAGCTGAGGGAGAAGTATCCCCAGCGCAGGATTGAGGTTATCGACAGCCTTGCTGCCAGCGCGGGCGAGGGCCTGCTGGTGCATTATGCGCTGCGCAACCGCGACAAGGGCATGTCCTTTGATGATAACGTCGCGTGGATCCGCAGCAACGTGCAGAATCTGGTACACTGGTTCACCGTGAACGATCTGATGCACCTGATGCGCGGCGGCCGCGTGAGCGCTGTGAGCGCCTATGTGGGCACGCTGGTGAAGATCAAGCCCGTCATGCATGTGAATGAGGAGGGCAAGCTGATCCCCCGCGAGAAGGTAATGGGTCGCCGCAAGAGCCTCCGGGCGCTGGTGGACAAGATCAAGGAAAAGATTGTGAACCCCGAGGGACAGCTGGTGACCATCTCCCACGGCGACTGCGAGGAAGACGCGCGCTGGGTGGGCGAGCAGATCAAGGCGGAGCTGCCCATGGTGGACGTGGAGATCAGCTATGTGGGCCCCGTGATCGGCGCGCATACCGGCCCCGGCGTGGTGGCTGTGTTCTGCATGGGTCGGAACCGTCAGTAAGGATCGACCTGCCGCGCCACGGTCTGAAGCAGGCTGTGGCGCGTTTTGAATCAAACCTTTAAAGGAGCTGATAACAATGACCAAGCTTGAAATGGATCTGCTGGATCTGCTGCGGGAGGACTGCCGCCTGCCGCTGGAAAAGCTGGCGATCATGACCGGCGCTGATATTCAGGAGGTGGCGGAGACCATCGACCGGCTGGAGGAAAGCCGCGTGATCCTTCGCTACGCGCCCACCATCAATTGGGATCTGACCGACCGTGAGCGCGTGGAGGCTATGATTCAGGTGAATACCTCCCCCCAGCGCGATACCGGCTTTGACGCTGTGGCCAAGCGCATCTATCGCTTTGAAGAGGTCAAGAGCGTGTATCTGATGAGCGGCAGCTACGACCTGCTGGTGCTGGTGGAGGCGCGTACGCTCAAGGAGCTGGCTCTGTTCGTATCCTCCAAGCTGTCCACGCTGGAGACGGTGACCGGCACGTCCACCAGCTTCGTCCTCAAGCGGTACAAGGAGGAGGGTGTCATCTTCGAGAGCGAAAAGACTGACAACAGGCTGGTGATTTCTCCGTGACGTACGAGAAGTTTCTGAATCCCGATATTGTGGCTGTGCCGCCCAGCGGCATCCGCCGTTTCTTTGATATTGCCGCCACCATGAAGGACGCCATCTCTCTGGGCGTAGGCGAGCCTGACTTTGTGACGCCCTATCACATCCGCAATGCCGCCATTAACTCCATTCTGGACGGCGAAACCCAGTATACCGGCAACCGCGGTCTGCCGGGCCTGCTGAAGGAGATTTCCTTCTATCTGGAGAGTCGCTATGGAACAAAGTATGATCCTGCCCATGAGATCATGGTGACGGTGGGTGCCTCCGAGGCGATTGACATCGCTCTGCGCGCGCTGGTGTCCGCCGGCGACGAGGTGCTGGTGCCTGAACCTAGCTACGTCAGCTACAGCCCCAGCGTCATCTTTGCGGGCGGCAAGCCTGTAGGCGTGGAAACCACTGCGGAGGATGAATTCCGCCTTACTCCCGAGGCCGTGCGCAAGGCTATTACTCCCCGCACCAAGGCGCTGATTCTGCCTTACCCCAACAACCCCACCGGCGGTATCATGCCCCGTGAGGATCTGGAAAAGCTGGCGGAGGTGATCCGGGAGAAGGAGATCATCGTTATCAGCGACGAGATCTATTCTGAGCTGACCTACGGCGGCGTGAAGCACACCTCCTTTGCCTCTCTGCCCGGTATGTGGGACTATACGCTGACCATCAACGGCTTCTCCAAGGCCTTTGCCATGACGGGCTGGCGTGTGGGCTACATCTGCGGCCCTGCGCCCATGCTGGACGTGATGCTGAAGATCCACCAGTATTCCATCCTTTGCGCGCCCAGAGCCGGTCAGGTGGCTGCCATGGAGGCACTGCGTATCGGCCGCGATAACGGCTATGAGGACGTGATCCGGATGCGGGAGAGCTACGACCGCCGCCGCCGTCTGATGGTGGAGGGCTTCCGCAGCATGGGTCTGGACTGCTTTGAACCGCTGGGCGCGTTCTATGTGTTCCCGTCCATCAAGACCACGGGCCTCACCAGCGAAGAATTCTGCAGCCGTCTCCTGCAGGAGAAGAAGGTGGCCTGCGTGCCCGGTACGGCCTTCGGCGCCTGCGGCGAGGGACATATCCGCTGCTCCTACGCCACCAGCATTGACAAGCTGAACGTTGCGCTGGACAAGATGGCCGACTTTGTAAAGAATCTGTAACAACGCAAGGATAGTCTGCTGACATTCGTCTGGATGAACAGCAGAACACCACGGAGGTTAATCATGCGTAGAATCGCACTCCTGCTCCTGACGCTGCTGCTGGCGCTGACGCTGCCGGTGATGGCGGAGGAGGAAGAAGTATCCCTGACGGATATCCTCAGCGGCGCTGATCCGGACGTGGTCAGCCGTACCGTGACCGGGAGCTCCGCCGAAACGGTGGAGACTGAGTCCGGCGTGATGCTGGAGGTGGAGGAAACCGTCTATGAGGCCGACGGCTCGGTGCTGATCACCATCACCGGTACCGGCGACTTCACCATCGGCGGCGACAGCCGCAAGCGCACGGATATCTTTGATGACGAGCTGCAGAATCAGGGCGGCGATATCAACTTTACCATGCGCAACATCCGGGACGTGCTGCTCGCCGATGATCTGACCATTGTCAACTTTGAGGGCACGCTGACTGAAAGCACCCACGTGCCCGCCGAGAAGCGGGAAAACCAGTTCCTCTTCAGCGCGCCGCCGTCCTATGTGAGCATGCTCGCGGACAACGGCGTGGAGGCTGTGGCGCTGGAAAACAACCATATCATGGATCACGGCGAGGACGCGTATCAGGATACCATGAGCACGCTGGAGGAGGCGGGCATCGTCTACTCCAATTCCACCACCGTGGGCGTATATGAGGTCAAGGGCGTGCAGATTGCCATGCTCAGCTACCTGTGTATCGACCGCTACGACTCCCTGTGGGACAAGGTGCCTGCGGATATCGCCGCCGCCAAGGCGAAATATCCCATCGTTATCTGTAATTTCCACTGGGGCAACGAGAAGGATTATTCGCCCACCAAGAATCAGATCAGGATGGGCCGTCTTGCGGTGGACTCCGGCGCTGACCTGGTGCTGGGGCATCACAGTCACCGGATGAACCCCATCGAGCAGTACAAGGGCGTGTACATCTGCTATTCGCTGGGCAACTTCTGCTTTGCGGGCAACAGCAAACCCAGCGATATGACCAGCTTCGTGTTCCAGACCCGCTTCAGGGTAAAGGACGGCGTGGTCAGCAACGAGGGCTTCCGTATCATTCCCATCCGGATTTCCTCCCGTACGGATTACAACGACTTCGCGCCCACCATCCTTACCAAGGATACCGCCATCGACAGCGTGATGAGCACCCTGAAGGAGAATGGCCGCAAGCTGGACTACGCGGTGGATGAATATCCGCTGGAGTGGCCTGTGGAACGCGATTATTGATGCATCCGGAAAACGTCCTGCCTCGGCGGGGCGTTTTCTTGTTGTGGATTCTGCAGAAGCGTGCTATAATCAAAATGGTATTCTATGAGAAAACGCAAGGAGGATCCCTGATGGACGCGAATGTGCTGCTCACGCTCTGCCGTGAGGCGGGGATTGATTTCTATACAGGCGTGCCGGATTCCCAGCTGAAGGGGCTGTGCGACACGCTCTATGCGCTGTACGGTACGCAGGGCCGCGAGCATATTGTGGCCGCCAACGAAGGCAATGCCATCGGCCTGTGCGCGGGGCATTATCTGGCTACGGGCCGGCCTGCGCTGTGCTATATGCAGAACAGCGGTCTGGGCAACGCGGTGAATCCGCTGGCTTCTCTGATGGACGGCAAGGTGTACGGCCTGCCCTGCCTGCTGGTGATCGGCTGGCGCGGCGAGCCCGGCGTGCACGACGAGCCTCAGCATGTGAAGCAGGGAGAGATTACCCTGGGGCAGCTGGAGCTGATGGATATTCCCTGCATGGTGCTGGACAAGACCATGGAGGAGGACGCCTTCCGCGCAGAATTCCGCAGACTGACAGATCTGATGGCGCAGGGCCGTACGGCGGCCATTGTGGTTCGCAAGGGCGCGCTGAGCTGCTCCATGAAGCCGGATTACCGCAACGACCGCTCCTTGACCCGCGAGGCTGCGGCGGAGGTGATCGTCCGCGAGGCCGGGGAGAAGGATATTTTCGTATCCACCACGGGCAAATTGAGCCGCGAACTGTTCGAGATCCGCGAGAAAATGGGTCAGGGCCACGAGAAGGACTTCCTCACCGTGGGCAGCATGGGCCACGCCAGCATGATCGCGCTGGCCATTGCGCTGGAGAAGCCGGACCGACGGGTCTGGTGTCTGGACGGCGACGGCGCGGCGCTGATGCATCTGGGCGCAATGCCCGTCATCGCCCGGCGCAGGCCGGCCAACTACCTGCATGTGGTGATCAACAACGCAGCCCATGAAACCGTGGGAGGCATGCCCGTGTGCGAGGGCGGACTGGACGTATCAGCCGCTGCTGCAGCTATGGGATATCCGGCGACTTACCGGGCTGATTCGCCTGAGACGCTGACGGAGGCGCTGCGCCAGGCGCAGGGCAGGCAGGAGCTTGCGCTGGTGGAGGTCATGTGCGCCAACGGCGCAAGGGCTGATCTGGGCCGCCCCACCACCACGCCCCGGGAAAACAGGGACGCACTGATGGCGTATATCAGGGAGGAATGACGATGATTGCGCTGCTGCTCAATTCCGGCCGCGGTACCCGTATGGGAGCGGAAACGAAGGAGCACCCCAAATGCATGACCCGCATTGACGAAAAGGACACCATCATTTCCTGGCAGGTGGAGCTGCTGCGGCGTGCGGGCGTGAAGGAGGCGGTGGTGACCACCGGTCCCTTTGCCGACATGCTCCGGGAGCATCTGGAGTCCCTCGGCTCCGGTATTACCTTCCATTATGTGCCCAATCAGGATTATGAGAATACGAACTACATCGTCAGCATGAACTGCGCCCGCCATCTGCTGATGGACGACGACGTGATTTCCCTGCACGGCGATCTGGTGATGCACCCCGATGTGATGGAAGCGCTGGCCGCATCGCCTGTCAGCTGCGGCGCGGTGGATCCGTCCCTGCCCCTGCCGGAAAAGGATTTCAAGGCGAGGCTCAAGGACGGGCGCATCAGCGCCGTGGGTGTGGATATCTTCGGCGAGGACTGCGTCAGCTTCCAGCCTGCGTACAAGTTCCTGAAGAAGGACTTCCGCCGCTGGATGGAGGAGATCCGCCGCTTCGTGGAGGCAGGCGAGCGCAAGTGCTATGCGGAGAACGCCTTCAATGCCGCGTGGGAGGAGATTGAACTCTACCCGCTGGACGTGAAGGGACTGCTCTGCGCTGAAATCGACAACATGGAGGATCACGCCAGAGTGACCGCCCAGTTCCGTGAGACTGTGAGGAATAAGGCATGAAGCAAGTATACATCTGTTTTTCCACTGATATCCTGCACAACGGCCATCTGGCCATCCTGAAGAAGGCTGCTGCGCTGGGCGAGGTAACCGTAGGTCTGCTGACGGACGAGGCGGTGGCCTCCTTCAAGCATTATCCGCTGATCCCGCTGGAGGAGCGGATCCAGATGTTTGAGAGTCTCAAGGGCGTAAGCAGCGTGGTGGTGCAGGAGGAGTTGGACTATACCACCATCCTGCGCAGGCTGAAGCCGGATATCGTCGTCCATGGCGACGACTGGCAGGTAGGCTATCAGGCCAACATCCGCCAGAAGGTTGTTGAGGTGCTTCGGGAATGGGGCGGCGAGCTGGTGGAGTATCCCTACACCCATACGCCTACCGAGGAGACGCTGTCCAATCTGGATCAGCTTCTGTCGCTGCCGGAGAGCCGCCGCAGCCGCCTGCGCAAGCTGCTGGCCTACAAGCCCTGCCTGAGTGTGATGGAGGCTCACAACGGCCTGACCGGTCTGATTGTGGAAAAGACCGTGGTGGAGTCGGAAAAGGGTCGCCGACAGTTCGACGCAATGTGGGTGTCCAGCCTGTGCGACTCTACCGCCAAGGGCAAGCCGGACATCGAGCTGGTGGATATGACCAGCCGCCTGAATACGCTGGAGGAGATCATGGAGGTCACCACCAAGCCCATCATTCTGGACGGCGATACCGGCGGACAGGTAGAGCATTTTGTCTATAATGTGCAGACGCTGGAACGCATGGGCATCAGCGCCATCATCATTGAGGACAAGAAGGGCCTGAAAAAGAACAGCCTCTTCGGCGCGGGCGTGGGGCAGACGCAGGACAGCATTGAGGACTTCTGCCAGAAGATCACCGCCGGCAAGAATGCCCAGAAGACCCGGGACTTCATGATCATCGCCCGCTGCGAGAGTCTGATTCTGGAGCAGGGGATGGAGGATGCGCTGACGCGCTGCCACGCCTATGTGAAGGCCGGTGCGGACGGCGTGATGATCCACTCCCGCCAGAAGACTCCGGACGAGGTGTTTGCCTTCTGCAAGGCCTTCCGCAGCGCGGATCCCAAGACGCCCATCATCGTGGTGCCCACCACCTACAACGACGTGACGGAGGAAGAGTTTGCCGCTCACGGCGTGAATGTGGTGATCCATGCCAATCACCTCATCCGCAGCGCCTTCCCGGCGATGCAGGCCACGGCCCGCACCATTCTGGAGAATGGACGCAGCAGGGAAGCGGACAAGCTGTGCATGTCCATCAAGGAGATTCTTTCGCTCCTGCCGAATCAGTAAAGCAAAACTGCCCGGCTGCCTTCAGGAGGCAGCCGGGCAGTTTTGCCGTTAACCGAAAATAATCTGTCCGATTCGGGTGATCCTGCTCTGCATGGTATATCCGCCGCGGAAAACAGCAGCCACGCGCAGAGGCTTCCACCTGCTTTCTGTGGACAGGTAGCGATCAATGACCAACCGGGCTTTCTGCGGCAGCGCATCGCCGTACGCGTCGCGGAAAGCGCGGGTGTGGGTATAAGTCAGGGCGATGCGGGCCTTTCCCTTCTTCCATGCGGAGAGGGCCTTCAGGCCGCGCTGCCACAGCGTGGCACGGCTGGCGCCCATCACGTTCACGCCGTGCTGACGGTACTTTTCCAGCGGCTCGTCCACAAAAACCACGTGCCCGAAGGCAGCGGCGGTCAGGGCGATAAACCAGTCGTGCATGTGCATGGTATCGGCATTGCCGTGCTTTGCCACCAGATTGCGCAGGGCGGCGTTCATCATCAGGGTACCGCCGGTTACGTTGTTCTGCACGATCAGGCGCGGCAGGGTCACGGCGGCAGGATCCCAGCCCTGATGCCGGAAAAAGCTATCCTGCAGGGGCTGACCGTCGCCGTCCACCAGCTGTGCGTCGCTGTGTACCAGCAGGGGCGTGGATTCACCCCAGCGGGCCTCCGCCGCCTCCAGCGCGGCGCGGCAGCGGGAAAGCTTACAGGGGAGCCATTCATCGTCCTGATCACACAAGGCGGTGTAATCCCCCTCGCTCTGGCGGATCAGACTCATGAAGTTCCCCTTTGCGCCGAAGTGCCGTCCGGACTCCTTTGCCAGACGGAAACGGCTGTCCCGGCTGACGGTCTGTGCAAGGATGGCGGGCGTGGAGTCGGTGGAGCCGTCGTCCTGCATCAGCACGGTAAAGGCGGGATCATCCTGCTGCTGCAGCGTTTCCAGCTGCAGGGGGAGATAGCGCTCGCCGTTATAGGCAGCCAGCAGTACGGTGATGCTCTTCACCATTTCCAGCCCCATTTCATGAAGAATTTGATCATCGAGTGAATCTGGCGCAGGTTGCCCTTCAGCGTCTTCGTGTTTTCACGATGCCATGCATGGGTGATGCGCATATCCGGGTGATAGATGATCTGCCCCTTCTGCAGCGCGCGGCGGCTCAGGTCGCTGTCCTCCTGATAGAGGAAGAACCGGTCGTCGAAGCCTCCCAGCTCCCGGAAAAGCTCCGTACGGATCATCAGGAAGCAGCCGGTGGCAAACTCCACGGGCGTGGGGGAGGTGATCTCCTGCCCGTACAGGGTGTACTCCCGGCGATAGCTGCGGAAGGGCTCGCCCAGCTTTTCCAGCCGGCCGCCCAGCAGATAACGGATGGTGGGCTGCTTCTTGGGCAGGAACTGCTCCGTTCCGTCAGGGAAGAACACGCGGGGAGTCAGCACGGCGCATTCGGGATGTCGGTCCATCCAGTCCGCCATGCGCCCGATGAGATCGGCGTCAAAGGATACGTCCGGGTTGACCAGCAGGTGATAGCGGCTGCCCAGGTGGGGGAGCACCGCGTTGTTTGCCTTTCCGAAGCCGAGATTACCCTCCTGAGGAAGGATCACGGCAGGGGGAGTCATAGCGCGGATTCTCTCTGCGGTGTCGCACTGAGGCGAATTATCCGCAATGAACAGATCCACCGGCAGGGTGGAATCAAGCACGCTCTGCACAGCGCGGAAAACGTCGTCATCGGCATGATAAAGCACGATGCAGGCGGATACGGTCGAAGCCATGAAGACGGTCCCTCCAGACAAGGAAATTTGTCACATGTATTTTACATGACGCAGAGGCATTTGTCCAGATAATGCTGGATTTTTCCGCTGATCAATGGTATACTTGGCTTATATGCGAGGAGGTCTGGGAATGAAGAAGCAGATTCTGAACACCGAGAGCTACAGTCCCCTGTACAAGCAGCTGATGCAGAAGCTCCGCAGCGATATTGCCAGCGGTCTGTATCCTGTCCACAGCAGGATTCCCTCCGAGCAGGAGCTGTGCGATACATATCAGGTCAGCCGCGTCACCGTGCGCAAGGCGCTGGCGGAGCTGACGCAGGAGGGCCTGCTCAAGCGGCATCAGGGCAAGGGTACCTTTGTGGGCACGCCCCGCATCTGCAGGGATCTGAAGGACGTGAACAGCTTCAGCGACGCCTGCAGGCTGATGGGCAGCGAGCCCGGCACAAGGGTGATCCATGCCCAGATGGTGCATGCGGAGGCCGACGACTGCCGCGATCTGATGCTGGAGGAAGGCAGCATGGTGGTGGAGCTGGTGCGTCTTCGCACGGCGGACGGCGTTCCCGTCATGCTGGAGACCAACCGTTTCCCGGCAGGCTATGCGTATCTGCTGGAGGAAAACCTGACCGGCTCCCTGTACGCGCTGCTGGAAAGCAGGGGCGTGGAAACGGCGCATGCCATCCACGAGATTTCGCTTTGCTACGCAACGCCCGCGCAGGCCAAACAGCTGGAGGTCAGCGCAGGTGACGCGCTGCTGCTCCTGCGGGAGATTATTTATGATCAGCATCATCACCCGCTGCACGTCTCCCGTCAGCTGATCCGGGGCGACCGGTTTACCTTCCGCATCTGATCTGTCAATGTGCCGGAAACGGCGGAAAGAGGTTATCATTGAGTAAGTTTGCACTGTTTGTGGATCTGGAAAACTGCGGTGCCAAGGTGGCGACCCTCAACAGCATTCTGGAGAAGGTCAAAATCCGCGGCGATATTCTGCTGGGCAAGGTGTACGGCTACACCGACCGCTTTTCTGATCTGAAGGAGGTGCTGCTGAGCAACACCTTCACCGTAACGCCCTCCCTGCGCTACGGTATCGCCCAGAAGAACAACGCCGATATCATGCTGGTGATCGATGCGCTGGAGGTA
This sequence comes from Clostridia bacterium, assembly GCA_017471885.1. GTDB lineage: Bacteria > Bacillota > Clostridia > Christensenellales > Aristaeellaceae > UBA11524. The sequence continues at coordinate 19,739 of JAFURI010000076.1, forward strand.
GCTTACACCAACGAGCTGATCGATTCCTTCTGCATCGTGTCCGGCGACAGCGATTATACCCCGCTGGTGGGCAAGCTCAAGGCCATGGGCAAGTTTGTGCTGGGCATCAGCCGAAGCGAAGCCGCCAGCAATATCTTTATCAACGCCTGCAATGAGTTCCAGTTCCTGGAGAGCGTGGGCGGCAGGGCTGCGGCCGCCTCCCCCAAGAAGCAGAAGAGCGGCAGCTCCGCCTCCGAGGAAATGATGGACGAGAGCGAACTGAACAAGCTCCTTTGCTCAGTGTTTGAGGAATCCAGCAACCGGGATGAAATTTATGCCAGCGAGCTGAAGGGAATCCTTCTGCGTCTGCGGCCTGATTTCAACGAGAAGGCATACGGCTGCGCCACCTTCTATAAGCTGCTGACGAGGCTGTCCGCCCGCTTCGGCGATCTGCACGTCACCAACGACAACTTCAACGTCAAGGTCAGCCTGAACAGCGCGGAGAACAACGAGGCTGTGCCTCAGCTGACCCGGGACAACTGGCGCGAGGCCTTCGCGGCGCAGATCCGCGCCTACAAGGAAGGCGGCTTTGACCGTGTGAATCCCTCCATCCTCAAGGCGGACATCATCACCGCCTACCCGGACTTCAGCGAACGGAGTATTGGCTTCAAGCGCTTCTCCGACGTGATGAAGCAGCTGGAGAAGGACGGCCTTGTGGTGGTGGAGATGGACGAGCAGGGGACTATGCTGATCCAGTTGCTGTAACTAATACGAAAGAAGGCAGAGATATGAACGCTGGTTTTGACCGTGCACAGGGCCTCGCCGCCCTGACAAAGTACAACAGGGAGCCCTTTCATCTGCTCCATGCCCTGACGGTGGAGAGCGTCATGCGCTGGTACGCGGAGGATCAGGGCTATGGCGACGACGCTGATTTCTGGGCGCTGGTGGGCCTGATGCACGATATTGACTTCGAATGCTGGCCGGAGGAGCACTGCGTCAGGTGCGTGGAGCTGCTGAAGGATGTGAATGCGTCGGATGAATTCATCCATGCCGTATGCAGCCATGCCTATGGCCAGTGCAGCGACGTGGAGCCTGTGCATCCCATGGAGAAGGTGCTCTTTGCGGCGGACGAGCTGACCGGGCTGATCGGTGCCGCGGCGAAGATGCGTCCCTCCAGATCCTGCACGGATATGGAGGTCTCCAGCCTGAAGAAGAAGTTCAAGGACAAGAAGTTTGCTGCAGGCTGCAGCCGCGACGTAATTCGTCAGGGCGCGGAAAATCTGGGCTGGGAGCTGGAGACGCTGATGGAAAAGACTATTCGCGCTATGGCGCAGAGTGAAGCCCCGGTCAATGCGGAGCTGGAGCAGATTCAGGCTTCCTTGTAAGCGGATGCAGGAATCCGGCGCTGTGAAACGTTGAATGGTTATCACACAGGAAGGAGCGCAGGGCATTGAAGTATCTTAGGCGAATGATATGGTATGTGGCTTCCCGCCTGATGCTGGTCTGCGTTGTGCTGGGACTGCTGGTCACGGTGTTCTACTACGCCATGAACCTGACCAATGTGTATGTGGTGCTCAAGGACGGCATGGCGCGGCGTGCGCAGGTGGTCATGATGGAGGAGGACGCCTCCGAGCTGACCAAATACTTCCAGACCAGCTTTCTGGAGAGGGATGCGGTGCTGCAGACGGTGGAGCAGGGCCAATCGCCTTATCAGGATTACAATATCCGCGGCATCGACCACCGTCTGGAGATGTCCTTCATGTGGGTGTGGCCGTGGGATTCCACCTGCCGCGTGGACATTGTGGAACGGATTCCCGCCATCGACGGCCGTATCCGCGGCAGCAAGGCGGAGGCAGCCATTGCTGCTTACGGCGACGACGTGATCTACCCGCCTGAATGGCAGTCCGCCCGATACAGAGCGGTGCTGTCCAAGGAGAACGGTCAGTGGCGTATCAAGAGCCTTACGCTGCTGGAAACGCTGCAGGAGGATTGACAGACCGTCGGAAGGCTGACAACGGCCTTTGCGGCGAAGCATAACCGCATATGCATAGAGTACGAACAAAGCCGGACTGTAATCACAGTCCGGCTTTGTTGTACCCAGCGTTAATAACCGATGCTCTGGCCGATCAGTACGATCACCACGCGCTTGGCTTTGGGCGGATGATGCATGATGGTAGTGGCGCTGCACATGCCCTTGCCGTTGCACTCGCGCTCGTTGCACTTGCCGGTCAGGGCGCAGGGCGTCTTGAGGCCAAGCCTGCGGGCATTGGGCGGGCAGGCCTGCGTCTTGATGCGGCCGATGGCGGCGCTGATTCCGCCGTCCACCAGCTTGTTCACGCCGATGGCGAGGATCACGGTCTGCGGGCCCTGAATCATGGCGGCGACGCGGTTGCAGGTGGCGTCAATATTCACCATCTGACCGTCGGCGGTGACGGCGTTGCTGGAGGCCAGATAAACGTCTGCCGCGGCGGCACGGCGGGCTACGGCATGGCGGTCTTCATCGGTCAGCCAGTGCCAGTGTACGGCGTGACCGCTGCTCAGAAGCTTGGGTACCACGCTCAGCTCGTCAATGGTAACGGAGCCGCCTACGCCGACGGACGCGCCTTCGGGAATCAGGGAAAGGATCTTTTCAGCCGCAACGGGAGCGGTGGCCACGGTGTAGACCTCAAAGCCACGGTCAGCCAGAGCGGCGGCGGCGTTTTTCATCAGTTCAGTCATGAATGGAACGCCTCCTTTTATATCTCAAATTCGACAAATGGAAACCATTTCCTGCCGGTGCCGGCTCGATGAGTCCGTTATAGGAGCCAAAGAGGAAAATTTCCTTGATATACCATGTGAATGTTGACAAGATTAGTCGGGTATGATAGAATTCAACCGGTGAGAATCCCGATAAATTTTGTCGGAAATATCTGCTGAAGGGAGTCTGGTCATGAAGCTGTCCACCAAGGGAAAGTACGGGCTTTACGCCATGTATTATCTGGCCCAGCATGCCGGAGAGGGCTGCCAGTCCCTGCGGAATGTGGCGGAGATCGGCGTGCCGGAGGATTATCTGGAGCAGTTGCTGGGTACGCTGCGCAGAGCGGGGCTAGTAACCACTGTGCGCGGAGCACAGGGAGGCTATGCGCTGGCGAAGGCGCCGCAGGAGATCACGGTGGGGGATATCATTGATGCACTGGAGGGTCCTCTGTCCATCTCCGACTGCGTGGGGGATGAAAGCCGCTGCCACAAGGCGGGACAATGTCCGTCGCGCCGGGTGTGGGAGTACCTGTCCCGCTCCATTAACGGCCTTCTGCAGTCCATCAGCCTTCAGGATATGCTGAACGAGACTTCCTTCGACGATATGGAACGTACACTGACTGCCGACGACCCGACCTGAGCGGGCCTGCCATAAAAGGAGTAACGCTATGGATCGTATTTACATGGATAACGCAGCCACCACCGCCGTGTCCCCGGCTGTGCTGGAGGCTATGCTGCCCTATTTCACCCAGTGCTTCGGCAATCCTTCCTCCATCCATTCCACGGGCCGTGACGCCCGTCGTGCGGTGGATGCAGCCCGCCGTCAGGTAGCGGCGGCCCTCAATGCCGAGCCTTCTGAAATCTACTTCACCGCGGGTGGCTCAGAGAGCGACAACTGGGCCATTAAGGGCGCAGCTTTCGCCCGGAAGAACAGGGGCAACCACATCATCACCACCGCTATTGAGCATCATGCCGTGCTGCACACCTGCGAGTGGCTGGAGAAGCAGGGCTTCGAGGTCACCTATCTGCCGGTGGATGAAAACGGTCTGGTGTCCGTCAGCGACGTGGAAAAGGCCATTACCGACAAAACCATCCTGATTACCGTGATGGCGGCCAACAACGAGATCGGCACCATCGAGCCCATTGCGGAGATTGGCAAGCTGGCCCGGGAGAAGGGTATCCTCTTCCACACCGACGCGGTGCAGGCCATCGGCGCCGTTCCTGTGGACGTGAAGGCCATGAATGTGGACATGCTGTCCCTGTCCGGCCACAAGTTCCACGGCCCCAAGGGCGTGGGCGCGCTGTATATCCGCAAGGGCGTGCGCATTGATGTGCACATGGCCGGCGGCGCACAGGAGCGCGGTCAGCGCGCGGGTACGGAGAATCTGGCCGGCATCGTGGGCCTGGGCAAGGCCATCGAGCTGGCGGTGCAGGAGCTGGAGGGCTACATGAGCCGCGTTTCCGCCCTGCGGGACAAGCTGATCAGCGGCATTCTGGATAAGATTCCGGACGTGAAGCTGAACGGCCATCCCACCAACCGTCTGCCCAACAACGTGAACGTCTCCTTCAAGTACATCGAGGGCGAGGCGCTGCTGCTCCGTCTGGATCTGGCGGGCATCGCGGGTTCCAGCGGCTCTGCCTGCACCAGCGGCAGTCTGGATCCCAGTCATGTGCTGCTGGCTATCGGCCTGCCCCATGAGATTGCCCACGGCTCTCTGCGTCTGTCCCTTGGCACTGATACCACCGAGGCGGAAGTGGACGAGGTGCTGGAGAAGCTGCCCCAGATCGTCGAGACCCTGCGGGCCATGTCTCCCCTGAATGCCTTTACCCCCACGCTGAACAGCAGCTGCCCCTTCAATCACGAGCATTGATTTGCATAGCAGGAGGAACCGATTATGTATAGCGATAAGGTGATGGATCACTTTTCCAATCCCCGCAACGTGGGTGAAATTGAGAACGCCAGCGGTACCGGCACCGTGGGCAACGCCAAGTGCGGCGATATCATGAAGATGGACATCAAAGTGGAGAACGGCGTGATCGTGGACGTGAAGTTCAAGACCTTCGGCTGCGGCGCTGCCATTGCCACCAGCTCCATGGCTACCGAAATGGTGAAGGGCAAGACCATTGACGAGGCCCTGCAGCTGACCAATAAGGCTGTTGCCGAGGCTCTGGACGGCCTGCCGCCCGTGAAGATGCACTGCTCCCTGCTGGCGGAGGAGGCTATCCACGCCGCCATTGCGGATTATAAGGCCAAGCATCCCGAAGCGTAAGCAGATGAAAAACTCCGTCTGACGTTGTGTCAGACGGAGTTTTTTGTTATTTCGTATGCCAGGGCAGGGGCTCGCCGGGGGACAGGAAGCCAACGTTCAGGGGCGAGGTTTCACCGCTTTCGGGGTTCGTCGCCTGATCAATCTGGAAGAGATAACCTGTCTGCCCATAGCGGCCCAGCTGCCGCTGATCAAACCGGGATTCATCCATGCACAGGTTCACGGCATTCAGCGCAACGGTGACCTCCGGGCTGCCTTCATAATGCTCATGCTCCCAAAGGTACTCGCATTCAATGTTCAGGAAGCACTCTGCGATCCGGGGCGCGTTGACCTTCGAGGCCTTTTCAGCGGTCAGGCCAGCGGCGGTAATCTCGTCAGTCTCAAATTGATTGTGTCCGATGGTTCTGATGCAGCGATCGTAGATATCGACGGACGGGAAGTTAAGCACGCACGCGCCGGTTTCCTTCAGCGACTGATACAGATGTCCGTCCTTGTGCACCTTGCTCATGATGCAGAGAAAATGGTCGGGCCCGCTGCCGACGAAGGACGACCAGGATTGCAGGCAGGCGTTTTCCCTGCCGTTGGATTTCCATGTAGTGACGAGGAAAACCAGCGACGGGAAGCCCGCTACGAAATCATACCAGCTCATATTTCCGCAGACGGACAGGAAGTAATCACTGAAGCGCTCGGGCCGACAGGTCAGAGAAAATTCTTTCTTCATGTACAATCGCCTCCATATGCTGATAACAGGATATCACAGGAACGCCTGTTCGTCAATGGTCGCAGAGAAAAACCGCCTGAAATGAATCAGGCGGTTTTATGATGCCTCCGGGCGGAGAGCACTTAATTGAACAGATCCTTCACCTTGTCGAAGAAGCCCTTGCGCTGCTCGTACTCCTTGCCGGTAGAGCTCTCATCAAACTGGCGGAGCAGCTCGCGCTGCTTGTCGTTCAGCTTCTTGGGGATCTCCACGCGCACGCGGACGATCAGATCACCCTTCTGGGAGCCGCGCAGCTGCTGGATACCGGAGCCTTTGATGCGGAACTCGGTATCAGGCTGGGTGCCTTCGGGAATCTTGTACTTCACCGTGCCGTCCAGCGTGGGGATGTCCACCTCAGCGCCCAGCGCAGCCTGCGTGAAGCTGATGGGGAAGTCCAGCCGCAGATCGTAGCCGTCGCGCTTGAACAGCTTGTGAGGCTTGACGATCACGTTGATGTACAGGTCGCCGCTGGGGCCGCCGCGCAGTCCGGGCTCGCCCTGACCGTTCATGATGATGGTCTGACCGTTGTCAATGCCGGCAGGAACCTTCACGGTGCAGGTACGGCGGTTGCGGGTGCGGCCGGAGCCGCCGCAGGAGGTGCACTTGTCCTGAATCACCTTGCCCGTGCCGCCGCAGGTGGGGCAGGTGCGCACGGTGGTCATCCAGCCGCCGCTCTGGCGGATCTGGCCGGTGCCGTGGCACATCTGGCAGGTGACGGGGCTGGTGCCGGGCTTGGCGCCGGTGCCCTTGCAGGTTTCACAGTTTTCGTTGCGGTAGAAGTCAAAGGACTTCTGGCAGCCCTTGGCGGCCTCCTCAAAGGTGATGCGCAGATCATAGCGCAGATCATTGCCCTGCTGGGGGCCCTGACGGCGTGCGCCCATGCCGCCCGTACCGCCGGTGAACATATCAAAGATGCTGTCGAAGCCCATGCCGCCGAAATCAAAGCCGCCTGCGCCGCCGAAGGGATTGCCGCCCATGCCGGGATCGTTGAAGCCGAACTGATCGTAGCGGGCGCGCTTCTCGGGATCGGTCAGCACTTCGTTGGCTTCGTTGATCTCCTTGAAGCGATCCTCTGCGGTTTTGTCGTCGGGATGCAGGTCGGGGTGGCACTCCTTGGCCTTCTTGCGGAAGGCGCGCTTGATTTCGTCCTCGGTGGCGGTCTTCTCGACGCCCAGCACCTCGTAATAATCGCGCTTGTTAGCCAATGTGGGTTCACCTCATCGTTTGTCTTGACTCACGGCAAGCCCGTTGGCCTGTTGATTGCCAGCGGGCTTGCCAAGAAATATTACAAATAACAGCAGTTGTAACTTGCCGTCGGCAGACTGCAATCGTATCCGGCGGCTTTGCCGCCGGGGCGGGTCGTTTCGCGTCAGCGAAACATTCCTTACAGCCCCGGACGGCCGGAAGGCGCTATGCGCCGACCAGTCCGGGGCTGCAGCTCTCGATGAAATGCTTGCATTTCATCGAAAGCGTCAGCGTCACTGCACGTCGCCCTCAGCGTTCACAGAGCCGTCGGCATTGGTGGAGCCGGCTTCGGGGCCGGTGGGAGGCACGTCAGCGCCGCCCTGCTGCTGATACAGCTTGCCGAAGATGGCATAGACCTTCTGGGTCATGGTCTCCATGGCAGCCTTGATCTCCTCGGCATTGTTGCCCTCGCGCACCTTCTTGAAGGCGTCGATCTCGCTCTGCACGGTGGTCTTGTCTTCCTCGGTCAGCTTGTCGCCGTTCTCACGCAGCTGCTTCTCCAGCTCGTAGATCATGGCGTCGGCGTGGTTGAGAGTTTCAACCTCTTCCTTGCGCTTCTTGTCCTGCTCGGCGAACTGCTCGGCTTCCTTCACGCGCTGGTTGATCTCTTCCTCGGTCAGGTTGGTGGAAGCAGTGATGGTGATCTTCTGCTCGTTGCCGGTGGCCTTGTCCTTGGCGGAGACGTTCACGATGCCGTTGGCGTCGATGGAGAAGGTGACTTCGATCTGGGGCACGCCGCGGGGCGCGGGCGCGATGCCGTCCAGCATGAAGCGGCCC
>JAFURI010000009.1 GCA_017471885.1 Clostridia bacterium
GGGGGCTTCGCCCCTTTTTTCCGCCCGTCTTGATCGACGTTTGAGGGGCACGCCGCGTCCCATCTTGCTTGACGGTTGAGGGGCACTACGCGCCCCACCCTGACCGACGCATAAATGGTTGGGTACACAAAGCAGAAAAGCCGCAGGCTCCGCGTCGCGGCGGGGGCTTCGCCCCTTTTCGACGCTGCCACGATACCTGCCGCACGCCCGCGTCGTGGAGCAGCCGTAAAGAAAAGTGTCGAAGACTCCGCCGTGACCCCTGCAGGGGAGCGGCCTGTACCGGCACAGCCCGACGGCTTCGCCGCCGGAAACGGGATTCTTAAGGGTCGAAGACCCTTAAGCAGGGGTGTCGGGGACAGAGTCCCCGACCAGAGTGCAGAGACAGCGCCTCTGCCGGGAGTCCAGAGGGCGGAGCCCTCTGGCGAGAGGATATATGAAGCACTACGCATTGATTGGTGAAAAACTGGGACACAGCATGTCTGTGCCGATCCACGAAGCGATCTTCCGGCATATGGGCATTGAAGCAGACTACCGCCTGGTGGAGCTCTCCCGCGAGGGCTTCCGGCAGGGCGTAGCAGAGCTGATGCAGTCCATGGACGGCTTCAACGTAACCATCCCCTACAAGCAGGACGTGATTCCGCTGCTGCACTCAATCGATCCTGCCGCCCGTGCCATCGGCGCGGTGAATACTGTGCTCACCGGCGACAGCTGCCGGGGCTTCAACACGGACGTGTCCGGCTTCACCACCATGCTGCGAATGCACGGCATCAGCCCGGAAGGCCGTCCCTGCTATGTGCTGGGCGGCGGCGGCACCTCCAGGACCGCCTGTACCGCGCTGCGGCAGATGGGCGCAAGCCGGGTCACTGTGGTATCCCGGCAGCCTGCCGAAGGGCAGATCGGCTATGATCAGCTGACCGAAGAATTCTCCGGCATTCTGGTCAATACCACCCCTGCCGGCATGTGGCCCCGGGTGGACGGCTGTCCCGTCAGCGCGGATGCGCTGCCCTCCATCCTGCGCCGGGCAGAGGGCGTGGCGGACGTGATTTATAATCCGCCGGAAACCGTCCTCACCGCCGCCGCGAAAAAGTATGACGTGCCCGCCTGTACCGGCATGTCCATGCTGATTGCTCAGGCTGTGGAAGCTGAATCCATCTGGCAGGGCTTCCCCATGCCCGAAGACCTGACCCCCACTCTCGTGAAGGAGCTGAATCTGCTGTGAAGAAAATCCTTATCCTCAACGGCCCCAATATCAACCTGACCGGTCTGCGGGAGAAAAACGTCTACGGTACGAAAACCTTTGACGATCTTCTGCAGCTGTGCCGCGAGGAGGCTGACCGGCTGGGTGTGGAGCTCCGCTGTGTGCAGTCCAATCACGAGGGCGCGCTGATCGACGCGCTCCAGCAGGCCTGGTTCGACGGCTTCGACGGCGCGGTGTTCAATCCCGGCGGCTACACCCATACCTCCGTCGCCCTGCATGACGCGATCGCGTCCGTCCCCATGCCTGTGATCGAATGCCATATGTCCAACGTACATGCCCGCGAAAGTTTCCGCCACGTCTCCATGACCGCCTCCGCCTGCCGGGGACAGGTAGTGGGCTTCGGCTTCTACGGCTATATCATGGCCATGCGCGCGCTGGTGGAATGCGAATAACAAGGTCACATCTCTGTCCTGATACCCTGCCGGAGGCGCTGCCGCCTCCTTTTTCTTTGACTTTCGTACAGTGATATGGTATGATTTATATTGGTTTACTGTCCATACGACCGACCTTAAGGAGGCCCCGAATATGCTGAAGCGACTGATTGCCGCTCTGCTTGCCGTGATGCTGCTGTGCCTTTCCGGCGCGGCCCTTGGCGATGAACCGCAGCTGCGCGGCTACGACAAGAAGGCAGGCTACGTCTATCTGACCATGGGCGAGTATCCCCAGACCAAGGAGGGCGAGATCAAGCCCATCCTGTGGCGCGTGCTCTCCGTGGAAAACGACCGCGCCTATATCGTCAGCGAATATATTCTGCTGGCGCATCGCATCCACCCCGATGACAACGAGTGGATCGCCAACAATGCGGATCTGAAGACCACCGAGATCTGGGATTACATGAACAACGACTTCCTGCCCAACTGCTTCACCGAGGAGGAGCAGGGCCTTGTGGTGGATACGGAGGAGCTGGGAAAGATGTTCCTGCTCTCCCGCGAGGATCTGAAGAACAAGGAGCTGGGCTTCGGCACCAACAAGAGCCGTAAGGCATGGGGCACCGAGTACGCGCTGGCCAACGGCCTGTTCAAGTATTCTCACCGCCACGGCAAGCACAGCCCCTACTGGACCCGTTCCCAGTCCACCACCGCCAAGTACGGCGGCGTGTGCACCAAGGCTGAGGGCAATCTGGGCTATATCCGCGTGGTGGTGGCCGACGAGGGCTGCCGTCCCGCCTGCTATCTGGATCTGACCCGCCTGACCATCACCGGCGGCGAAGGCACCATGGAAAATCCCTATACGGTGGGAGGTATTGCTGAATGAACGGCATGCGCAAGCTTCTTTTCGGGCTGATTGCTTCGCTGCTGATGATCCTGACCCTGTCCGGCGCCATGGCTGCCGAAGCGATGGACATCACTGCTGAATGCACCTTCCGCTGCTCCTACACCGGCAACCCCTCCAAGAATATCAACGACGGAAAGTACACCACCAAGGCCAAGCTGCGCAAGGTGAAGAATCCGTGGGTCAGCGTGTCCTCCCCCGCAGGTCTGGACATCCACGGCATCTACATGTGCTTTGCCTCCATGCCTGAAAGCTATGAAATCCAGGTGGATTACGGCGAGGGCAACGGCTGGGAAAAGTATGTGGACGGCGACACCCGCTTCTATCACGTGTACGTGCCGCTCAACGGCGTGAAGAACGTGCGCATCTACTGCACGCAGGAAACCAAGTATGAGTGGAGCTTCAACGAAATTTTCGTGCTCTCCGAGGGTGATCTGCCCGACTGGGTGCAGTGCTGGGAGCCCACCAAGGAAAAGGCTGATATCATGTTCCTGGTGGCTCATCCCGACGATGAGCTGATCTTCATGGCCGGCGCGCTGCCCACCTATGCCGTGGAGCAGCAGCGCGACGTGGTCATCGCCTACCTGTCCTACTCCAATACCACCCGCCGCTCCGAGCTGCTCAACGGTCTGTGGGCCATGGGCATCCGCAATTATCCCGTGATCGGCGAGTTCCGCGACGCTTACTCCAAGAAGCTCGCCACCGCCTATGACAAGCTGGGCGGCAAGGCCAAGGTGCGTAATTTTGTGGTGGAGCTGTACCGTAAGTACAAGCCCGAGGTAGTGGTCACCCATGACCTGAACGGCGAGTACGGCCACGGACAGCATCAGGTGGTGGCCGATACCGCCGCCGCCGCCATCGAGCTTGCCGCCAGCGAGGGCGAATATCTGGATTCCTACATGGAGTACGGCGCCTGGAGCGTAAAGAAGCTGTACCATCATCTGTATCCGGAAAACCAGATTACCTTCGACTGGAACGTACCGCTGCAGTCCATGGGCGGCAAGACCGGTCTGGAGCTGGCCGTCGCCGCTTATGACCTGCATGTGACCCAGAAGGGCTCCGGCATGTCCGTCACCGAAACCGGCACGGAGTACGACAACCGCGTGTTCGGTCTGGCCTACACCGCTGTGGGCCCTGACGTGCGCGGCGACGACTTCCTGGAGAATGTCTACGAATCTCCCGCCTCCTACGTGCCCGTCACCCCCACCCCTGCGCCTACCCCCGCTCCCACCCCCGTGCCTGCCTATGTAGCCGTGATGCCCCAGCTCAACGCCAAGGGCTTCCTGGACGAGGGCGAGTTCGTCTACTCCAGCGAGGAGCAGGGCCTGTGGATCTTTGTGGATGAAACCACCAAGGTCATCATCAACCGCCGGTATGATTCCGCCCAGCCCCTGACCTGGTTCGAGGCGGAGATCTGGACCGACGTGGAAGCCGGCACCCTCATCAACAACTATCCCTACGACAGGGAGAAGATGGGCGCTGTCCGCGCCAACGCGCAGAAGACCGCTGCCCTCAATCAGCTGGCCTTCGCCATGAACGCCGACTACTACACCTACCGCGTGCGCAGCACCAACGGCCGCCACACCGGCGTGGTTATCCGCGACGGCAAGATCCTCTATGATGATCCCGTGCCGGAAAAGAAGGTCACCTCCGGCCTGTTCCCCAATCTGGACATGCTGGCCTTCTTCCCCGACGGCAGCCTGGAGACCTACCACAGCTATGAGATCACCGCGCAGGAGCTGGTGGACAAGGGTGCGTATACCGTGCTGTCCTTCGGCCCGTACCTGATCAAGGACGGCGAGTTCTCCGAGCGGGTGTTCACCTCCAACGATGCGAAGAATCCCCGCGCCGCCTTCGGCATGGTGGAGCCCGGCCATTACGTCGCCATCATGGCGGAGGGCCGCCTCAAGCGCAGCGAAGGCGTGACCATCAAGCATCTGGCGCAGCTGATGCGCGCCAAGAACTGTCAGGTAGCCTTCAACCTGGACGGCGGCCAGACAGCGGTGATGGTCTTCATGGGTACCCAGCTGAACAAGATCGGCTCCTACGACGGCGGCAAGACCTATGCCCGCTCTACCAGCGAGGTGATGGGCGTGGGCTTCTCCGAGCAGGTCGGCGTCTATGAGGTCGATGTGGACAATAAGTAACCGTATATGACAAAAAAGAGCCGTTCCGGCTCTTTTTTGTTCGCCTTTTTTCGATTTTTCCAGTCCGTATTTTCTGTTCAGTCATAAAAAACATCCATATTCCCGAACGTCTTTCAAAAATATTTTAAAAGTGTATGGATTTTTTAGTCGATATATGTTACAATGACTCTTGTATTCCGTTTTCCGCAACCACAAATGATATGGAGGAAAGAATCATGTCCAATCTCATCCAGAAGCTGGACAAGCGCTTTGGCTTCACTGCCGCCGGCAGCAGCCTGCGCACCGAGGTCATGGCTGGTCTCACCACCTTCTTCGCCATGGCTTACATCCTGATCGTCAATCCCAGCATCCTGTCCCAGTCCGGCATGGAGTGGGGCGCTGTGTTCCTGGCTACCATCATCTCCGCCATCATCGGTACCCTGGTGATGGGTCTGGTGGCCAATGTGCCCTACGCCCAGGCCCCCGGCATGGGTCTGAACGCCTTCTTCGTGTATACCGTGTGCTTCGCGCTGAAGTTCACCTGGCAGCAGGCTCTGTCCATGGTGTTCATCTGCGGTGTGCTGAACATCCTGATCACCGTGACCAGGGTGCGTAAGTACATCATCAAGGCCATTCCCACCAGCCTGCAGCACGCCATCGGCGGCGGCATCGGTCTGTTCGTGGCCTACATCGGCCTGCTGAACGTGGGCATCATCAACTTCGGCGCCGGTGTGCCCGCCCTGTCCACCCTGAATCAGCCCGCTTTCTGGGTATTCCTGATCGGCATGCTGCTGGTGGTTGTGCTGCATCTGCTCAACGTGAAGGGCGCGATGCTGCTGGCCATCATCATCACCACCGTGATCGGCATCCCCTTCGGCGTGACCAAGCCCGACCCCTCCCTGACCACCAGCTTCGGCGAGGCTTGCAAGGCTCTGCCCACCACCTTCCTGGCGATCTTCCGCGAGGGCGGCATTGTGAGCCTCTTCACCGATATGTCCAAGCTGCCCCTGGTGCTGATCACCATCTTCTCCTTCTCCATCTCCGATACCTTTGACACCATCGGCACCTTCATCGGTACCGGCCGCCGCACCGGCATCTTCTCCGAGGAAGATGAGAAGAACATGGAATCCAGCTCCGGCTTCAAGTCCCGTCTGGACAAGGCCCTCTTCGCTGACGCTACCGCCACCTCCATCGGCGCTCTGTTCGGCACCTCCAACACCACCACCTTCGTGGAGAGCGCTGCTGGCATCGGCGCTGGCGGCCGCACCGGCCTGACCTCCGTGGTCACCGCCATCTGCTTCGCCCTGTCCGCCTTCCTGGCCACCTTCGTCAGCGCTGTGCCCTATGCTGCCACCGCTCCCGCGCTGGTCATGGTCGGCATCATGATGGCCTCCTCCTTCAAGTCCATCGACTGGAGCGATCTGGACGAGGCTGTGCCCGCCTTCTTCGCCGGCATCTTCATGGCGCTGTGCTATTCCATCTCCTACGGCATCGCCGCCGGCTTCATCTTCTACTGCATCGTCAAGGTCTGCCGCGGCAAGGCCAAGGAAATCCACCCCATCCTGTGGGTGTGCACCGCCCTGTTCGTGCTGAACTTCATCCTGCTGGCGCTGCTGTAATCCGATTGCATAAATTTCCCCGGTCTCCGCTGCGGAGACCGGGGATTTTTTCGTCCTTTATCAATAGAGGATATTTCCGTTCCCGTCGATGAGGTAATATGCGCCGTCCCTGCGAGCCAGCAGCACGTCGCCGTCGGATTCGCCGATCATCTGGTACGGGCCTGCGGTGATGCTGCCTGACGTGTCGATCAGGTACTGCTCCGTCTTTCCGTCCACCACCTTCGTGACCACCGCCCTGCCGTTTGCCATGAAGTTGCCTGCGTTTTGCCACTGAGGCTCAATGACAAACTTGCCTGTCTTGTCGCGGTAGCCGTAGAGTCCGCTGTCATCGGGACAGGCCATGCGCTCCTGATAAAACCAGACCAGGAAATAGCTGTGCTTGAACAGCTGCTTGCCGCTGGCGTTGATCATCCAGCTGCCGCTCTTGTTGCTTGCCACAGCCGCGCCATTGGAAAATGCGCTGACCGAGGTGTACTTGCTGCCCAGATCCTTCACGGTCTTGCCGCTGGTATCGATGATCAGGTACTTCTTGCCCTTCTTCACCACGGAAAGACCGTCGTCACTGAACTTGCTGACGTTGTCGTACTGGCAATTGATGACGATGCCGCCGTTCACGTCCATGAAGCCGCACTTGCCCATGTCGCCGCCGCTCATATCCCGGATGGAGAACAGCCCGCAGCTGTAATCAGTCCCGTTGACCCTGTAATTCCCGCCGAAGGAGACAAGCTCCCTGCCCGTCCTGTGGTACAGAATGACGTTGGTACCGTTCTGGCTGGTGATAATCCGCTCCTCGCCGCACAGGAGAATTTTACGGTCTGTATAATCAATGATCGTCCTGCCGGTGAAATCCATCACGGCCAGCTTCGTATCCTCTTCCCGGCGTACAACCATCAGCCCGTCCTTCACCTCGCGCACCATGGCTGTGTGGGTGAATACTGCCCTGCCGGTCTGATCAAACACGTCGTAGCCCGTGCTTACATAGCCGCCGCGGAAGGTGAAATCCAGCAGGCCGCTGTAGATATGCTTCTCCTCTGGATTGCCGCCCATGCGGAAATAGCACAACGCCTTGTTCTCTCCCGTCTTCCGATAATCCTCCGGCAGCTGGACAAGCAGCCTGTACGCCTCCCGGAATTCGCCCCGCGCCATGGCGTCATCGGCTGCGCCATAGGTCTGTGCATACCTGCAGTCCAACGCGCGCCGGGAAGCATCCCGGTACCCGCCCAGTGCCTCAAATGCCGCCGCAGCCTCCGTCAGCCGACCCTCGCGCTCCAGCGTTTCGGCAGACTGATAATCCTGCTCCTGCTTTGCAGCATACGCCGCCGCAGCCCGGTCACAGCTGTCCAAATAGTCGCCCAGTGTGCTGAAGGCTTCGTACGCGCCCTGATAATCCTCCGCCGCATACAGCGCATCAGCCGCCTGATACTGCGCCGCCAGCTCCGCCTGCTTCTTCGCCTCAAGGCACTGCTGATACTGCGTCTTCGCGTCCCTGTACCCGGAAACGGACAGGAACAGCGCGGCTGCGCCGTCGTAATCCTCCGCCGCGTACAGCGTCATTGCCTCCTGATACGTTCCGCCATACAAGCCGTCCTCACAGGCTGCAATGCGGGCAGGCACGTCTCGATAGCTTTCATAGCCGTCGATGCTTTTGTACCTCTGGATTGCTTCCTGATACGAGCCATTCTGCTCCAGCGCCAGCGCGGATTGATAGACGGCCTCCTTCCGTGCTTTGACGCGGGCATTCTGCTCCAGGCGGATATCCGTCTGCCGCTTCTGCACCGCTGCCATACGGGTCATGCTGTCCTTGAAGAGCAGCATCCCCGCATAGCGGGTCTCGGCCTCTCCGCAGGCCCAGTAGGCCATATCCAGCTCGCTGTCCGTCGCAGAGGACAGATCCGCCACGCCCGCCGCCTCGTATGAGCGGGCCTCATAATAGGCCGCCATCTGCCTGCTGTCCTTGAAATCCCCCAGCGAGGTGAATGCGTCCACCGCTACCGAGTACAGCCCCATGCTTTCCGCTGCGGCCACGGCCTTGCAGTACATAGCCATCTGGGATGCATCGCCGTAGGCCCCCATGGCCTCAAACTTGCCTGCCGCGCTCATGTAATCACCCTGCGCCATCAGAAGCTCCGCCTGTGCGTACATCTCCTTCAGCGCATCCGTCGCGCTGTCCGCCAACGCAGCAGAGCCGGGCAGCATTACAAGAACCAGCAGCATGCATATCAGCTTTCGCATCGTTTTTCTCCCCTCTCATTTTTCCCATTATAGCATGGGCAAGATAAAAAAAGAAGACTCCGAAGAGTCTTCTCTTGATTGGTTCAGATTACTTGGCCGCGTAGGGCAGCAGATCGTCATAGGCATAACCCAGCACCGTGTCGATGTGCAGCAGAGCCTCCCACATCAGGTCGCCCATGCTGGAATCATCCACCATCGGCAGCGTAAAGCTGACGCTGACAGCCTTGTCGCCGTCCTCCACGTAGAACTTCGCCCACTGCCACTGGCTGTTCAGGCTGTTGCACATGCTGATGACCGTAGCGCGGTCAGCCTCATTAAAGACCACAAAGTCCCATACGTACATCTTCATGCGGTCGTTATACTCGTTGAAGAACAGGTTCGCATCATAGGAGAAGGACTGGTCGCCATCGGAGGTGCTGTTGACGCCCAGCTTGACCCGCTCCTCCTTGTCGCTGTCGATTTCGTGCAGCGTGTAGGACTTGAAGTCCTTCTCGCCCAGTTTCTTGATCAGCCTCTTGGTGGACGTATAGACGCCCTCCGTCACGCCAGACAGATCCTCTTCCTCGGGAGCCTGCGCCTTCAGGGATTCAATCTCGGCCGTCTTTGCAGCCACGTCTGCTGTCAGGGTCTCAATCTCAGCAGTCTTTGCAGCCACGTCTGCCGTCAGCGTCTCGATTTCGGCAGTCTTCGCCGCTGCGTCCGCAGTCAGCGTCTCGATTTCGGCATCCTTCGCCGCCGCGTTCGCCGTCAGGGTTTCGATTTCTGCAGTCTTCGCTGCCGCATCCGCAGTCAGGGTCTCGATTTCGGCAGTCTTCGCCGCTGCGTCCGCAGTCAGGGTCTCGATTTCGGCAGTCTTCGCCGCTGCATCCGCAGTCAGGGTTTCGATCTCTGCAGTCTTTGCCGCCGCGTCCGCAGTCAGGGTCTCGATTTCGGCGGTCTTCGCCGCCGCGTCCGCAGTCAGGGTCTCGATTTCGGCATCCTTCGCTGCCGCATCTGCAGTCAGGGTCTCGATTTCAGCATCCTTCGCTGCCGCATCTGCAGTCAGGGTCTCGATTTCAGCATCCTTCGCTGCCGCATCTGCAGTCAGGGTCTCAATCTCGGCAGTCTTTGCAGACAGGTCAGCCGTCAGGGCTTCAATTCCTGCCGTCTTATCCGCCACATTTTGCTTCTCCATCACAAAGAGCGCGCCAAAAACAATCGCAACGACAGCAAACAGAGCAATCAAAGCAATAGCCGGTCCTTTTTTCATGAAAAAACCTCCTGTATGCAGTTTTCCTTTGTAATCAATATAACATAATCTGCCATCTCTGTCCAGCAGGTTTTGACATTCTTCCACGTTTTTCTGCGGCTTTGTTCCCTCCGGAGAGGTTATCGCCGATCCCTTACCGCCGGCGTTCTGACCGGCAGCCAGAATTCCACCGATCCGTCGGGCAGGTAGACTTCCAGCTCCGGCGCAAAATCATGCTCATATCCGGACGTGGGAAGCCACTTCATGAAGGCCTCCATCTCAGCGTCCACCAGCGCCATAGGCAGCTGACCACGATTGCGGAAGATCGCCCATGTTGCTGCAGGTACAGCGTATGTTTCGCCACCTTCCAGCTGCGCACCTTCTCCCGCAATCATGAAAAAAAATGCTCGCTTCTTTGGATCTTTTTCTACGCGGGACACACCTAGGACGTCAGCCTTCGTCACCTTCGGATTTGCTGATGCCTTCAGGGCGGCCACGGTACCATCGGCATGACATTCCCTCCAAAAGTCGCCGAATAGACTGTTGTCCTGCCCGCAGATCCAGCTACTCTTTCCACATACCGTAAAGGAAGGATGCTCCTCCATCCGCATTTGTACCATACAAAATTACCTTCTCTCCATATGATTCATACAGCATTCTACACTTTTCCCCGCCGTATTCTCCAGCATCACAAAAAAGAAGAAGTCTTACGACTTCTTCTTATATGGAATCCGGCAGCGACCTATCCTCCCGGGCCGTCTCCAGCCAAGTACTTTCGGCACTGAAGGGCTTAACTTCTGTGTTCGGGATGGGAACAGGTGGAACCCCTTCGTCATTGCCACCGGAAATGGTGAGCTATTTCA
>JAFURI010000077.1 GCA_017471885.1 Clostridia bacterium
GGCTGCGGCCATGACGATCGGTCAGCTTGCAGGGCTTGTATGGAACATACTGGTGCTTCTCAGGAGCCCGGCCCTGCGCTCCGGAGAAAAAAATGAAAACTTTTTTTCAAAAAAGTGCTTGACATTCAGGGGGATATAGTGTATTATATCTATTGTCGCCGCAAGTTGATGGATGTCGCGGGGTAGAGCAGTTTGGTAGCTCGTCGGGCTCATAACCCGGAGGTCGCAGGTTCAAGTCCTGCCCCCGCAATCATGTGGCTCAGTAGCTCAGTTGGCCAGAGCATTCGGTTCATACCCGGAGTGTCATAGGTTCGAATCCTATCTGAGCCACTCCAAAAAGCTGATCTTGAAAAAGATCAGCTTTTTTCTTTGCTTTTTCCGGGTTGACTTCCATCTTCCCTCAGTCCATAATAAGTACAGATACATTCTGCTTTCATGGAGTGATACAGATGACTGATGCACAGATCCGCGCTGCGCTGCGTCCCGTCCGCTGCTTTCTGCTGGATATGGACGGCACCTTCTACCTGGGCGACCGACTGATCGACGGCTCGCTGGAGTTTCTTGACGCGCTGGAGAAAACCGGCCGCACCGCCCGTTTTTTGACCAACAATTCCAGTAAATCCGCCTCCGTCTATGCCCGGAAGCTGGAGCGCATGGGCGTGAAGGAAAAGTACCGCGACGTAATCACCTCCGGCCATGCCGCCGCCGGATATATTCTCTCCCGCTTCCCCGGCGGACGGGGCTATCTGCTGGGCAATCCTATGCTTCGGGAGGAGCTGGAGGGCATGGGCCTGTGCTTCACAGATGAGAATCCCGACTACGTGCTTGTAGCCTTCGATACCACGCTGGACTATGCTAAAATGTGCAAGGTCTGCGATTTTATCCGCGAGGGCAGGCCCTATATCGCCACCCATCCTGATTTCAACTGTCCCACCGAGACGGGCTTCATCCCGGATATGGGTGCGATCATGGCCTTCATTGAGGCCAGCACGGGCCGGAAGGCCGATATCATTCTGGGCAAGCCCCACCGGGGCATTGTGGACGAAGCTCTTGCTCGAACCGGCTTTGGTCTGGAGGAAATGGCCATGGTGGGCGACCGCCTGTACACAGACGTGGCCACCGGCGTGAATCACGGCATGAAGGGCATTCTGGTGCTCTCCGGCGAGGCAACCATGGAGGACGTGGCGGTCTCCGAGGTGAAGCCTCACCTGATTTTCAACCGTCTTTCCGACATGATCCCCTATCTTGACTGATCAGACGTTTTTCTGCCGTCCTGATGAAGAAGGAGGATGACCATGCAGATTACTGATTTTCACATGCACCCCTGGCTGGATCAAAGCCAGAATCTGGTCTTCTATCCCAACACCGTGCCGGACTCCCCGCTGGGGATGAAAAAGCACCTGCTGGATAACGGCGTCACGCATGCGTGCGGCAGCGTCATCAGCCATGACAAGAGCGTATCCATGCGCCGTCTCAACGACATGGCCCTTGAGCTGCGGGATATTCTGGGCGCTGATTTCTACACCCCCGGCTTCCATATCCACCCCGGGCATGTGGAGGAATCGCTGGAGGAGATCGAACGCATGCATGAGCAGGGCGTGAAGCTCATCGGCGAAGTGGTACCCTACTTCCACGGCTGGAACCGCTTCAGCGCGTGGGACTGCATTGACGAACTAAACGTGATCCTTGACGCGGCGCAGAAACACGGCATGGTGTTCAGCTATCACACCATCACGGACTGGCCGCTGGAGCCTGTGATCGCCGCCCATCCGGACATGGTTTTTGTCGCGGCCCATCCCGGCGACCGGGGCGTGATCCCCATGCATGTGGAACGGATGAAGAAGTTCCCCAACGTGTATCTGGATCTGTCCGGCACGGGCATCTTCCGCTTCGGCGTCATCCGCCATCTTGTGGATCAGGTAGGCGCGGACAGAATCCTCTTCGGCACGGATTATCCCATCTGTAACCCGGAGATGTACGTCCATGCGGTGCTGGGCGAAAGGCTGGGCGACGAAGCCACCCGGATGATCTTCCACGACAATGCAGCAAGACTGCTGGGACTGTAACGCAAAAAAGGACGACGGCTCAAATGCTGTCGTCCTTTTGCATGTTTCTCTTATTCGTCCTCGCTTCGGATTCCCCTGGCAATGCGGATCACCGTAGCCAGCGCCTGATTCAGCTCCTTGATTTCGCTGCGGCTGAATTCACCGTTCCACTGCATGGTCTGCCGGGCGATATCCGCCTGCATCTCCGCAGCCTTGCTCCTGCCCGCCTCCGTCAGATGGATATTCACAATGCGGCGATCCCGTTCATCCCGGATGCGCTCTACCCAGCCATGATTGCGCAGGTTGTCCACCAGCGGGGTGATATTGGGCTTGGCAATGCTCAGCCTGCCGGACAGCTCGCCCACGGAAAGATCTCCGTCCAGCAGCATCACCATAATCTGCACGTGAGAGAAAGGCATGCCGTGCTCGCGAACCAGCTCGTCCACCCGCACCATTCTTTTGGGGAACAGCGGCAGCAATTCCATCAGGCTTGCGGCGACGCTGTCCACAAGGGCCTTATCTGCCGTCCATTTCTTCGCCATACCTTTTCCCTCCGTCGCTCATACTTTTTTCGTCAATAATTATAAATCCAATCGAATTCTGTTGCAATAAGGCGAAGGAGCCCTGAATCCGATTTTACTTGATTCTTTTTCAACAAACACATTTTCTTGTGTGCAAGCGCCCTGCCGTGCCTGTCGCTAAGGATGCGTCCCGATTCTTGTCAAAAGTCCGTCTGACTGGTATAATAAATGAATTGACGCATGCCTCTCATGCGCCCCTGCAGAAAGGAGCATTGCCTATGCTCAGGAAATTCACCCGTGCCGAACGCGGCTGGATCATGTACGACTGGGCCAATTCCGCCTTTGCCGCCATCATCTCCGCCATTATCCTGCCCAATTTCTATTCCACCCTGACCGAAGGCAACCTGACCGCCGGTACCTGGTGGGGCTATGCCACCTCCATCGCCACCTTCATCTGCGCGGTGCTGGCCCCCTTCCTCGGTACGCTGGGCGATCTGCGCGGCTACAAGAAGAAGCTTTTCACCGTGTTTGTTATTCTCGGCGTAACCGCCACCGCAGCGCTGGGCTTCACCGCCCGGTGGCAGGTGATTCTGGTGCTGTACATTCTGGGTACGCTGGGCTTTAACGGCTCCTGCGTGTTCTACGACGGCTTCCTGCCCGACGTAACCTCCGACGAGCGAATGGACACCGTATCCACCTACGGTTACGGTCTGGGCTACATCGGCGGCAGCACGATCCCGCTGCTCATCGCCATGGCGCTGATCATGTTCGGCTCAAAGATCGGCATCGGTTCCGTGCTGGCCTGCCAGCTCTCCTTCATCATCACTGCGGTGTGGTGGCTGGTGTTCACCATCCCCATGTGGAAGAATGTACATCAGGTGCACAATGTGGAGCCGGAGGGCAACGTCGCCGCCCAGACCCTGCGCCGCCTTGGCGTGATGGTGAAGAAGATCACCCGCAGCAAGGGTCTTCTGCTGTTCCTGCTGGCTTACTTCTTCTACATCGACGGCGTGGGCACCATCATCCACATGGCTACGGTGTTCGGCCGCAACATGGGTCTTGACAGCAACAGCCTGATCGTGGTGCTGATGGTGGTGCAGCTGGTGGCCTTTCCCTGCGCGATCCTCTACGGCAAAATCAGCAAAAAGATCGGCGTGAGGAACATGATCTGCGTAGGTATTGCCACCTACATGCTGGTGTGCTTTGTGGCGCTGGGTCTCAAGCCCCTGAGCGAAATGGGCTCCACACCCCTGCTGCTGGGCTTCCTGCTGCTGGGCTTCCTGGTGGGCACGGCGCAGGGCGGCATTCAGGCGCTGAGCCGCAGCTACTACGGCAAGCTGATCCCCGCCGAGCATGCCAACGAGTACTTCGGCTTCTTCGATATTTTCGGCAAGTTCTCCGCGGTGGTGGGCCCCGCCCTGTTCTCCCTGGTATGGGGCGCTACCCAGCAGGTGTATCTGGGCATCGTTCCTGTGCTGCTGATGTTCATCATCGGCATGGTGCTTTTCCTGCTGGTTCCCGCCGACATGAAGAAAATCGGCAAATAAGACAGAAAACGAGGCATGACCGTGGTCACGCCTCGTTTTTTATACGCTCTTCAGGAACCTGCCCGTCTCAAGGGCGATCCGATCCACGTCCTGGGAGATGGTGCACACGTGAGGCGCATCCTCCAGCCACAATACGCCCTTCCGATTGCTGTTGATTCCTTCAAGGATCACGTCTGCGCTGTCGGGGGATACAGTTTCATCCGTGCGGGACTGCACAGCCAGCAGCGGACAGGTTACCGCGTGCAGATTCCGCCGTGCCATGTGGATCAACCGGTTCAGGTGGACCGCGCTCTTCGTGGGGAAGCCCATATACCCGCCGTCGTAGCGGGAATCAATCTTCGCGCGGCGCACCGGATCCTCCGGCCACATCACCACAGGCACAAACAGGGATGCGACGCGCGCATAGGGCATCAGCCTGTTCTGCACCGCCATGGGCGCAGAGATGGGCACCGCCGCAGTCACGTCCATCTGCTGGGCCAGCAGCAGCGTCAGCACGCCGCCCATGCTCAGCCCCGCCACGCTGACCTTCGGATACCTGTCCTTCAGTTCCACAAAGGCCGCCTTGGCTGCCTGCAGCCAGTCCTGCCAAGTCACCCGGTTCATGTCCTCCATCTTCGTGGCGTGACCGGGCAGATTGATGCCATGCACGGTGAAGCCCTGCTGATGCAGCCTTTCGCCCAGCAGCCGCATATGCGCCGAGGATCCGGTAAAGCCGTGGATCATCAGCACCGCGTGATCCCCGCCCTCCATGTGGAAGGGCTGATATATTTCCTGCATAAAGTCCACTTCGGGCCTTTTGTTCATACTGTGCCTCCGTTTTGCTGTTCCATGGCTGCGATGTTCTCCTGCCTGCCCAGCACCAGCAGCACGTCGTTTTCCTGCAGCATGGCGTCCGCGCCGGGAGAGGCGATAAACTCTCCGCCGCGCTGGATCGCCAGCACACTCAGACCATAGTTGCGCCGCACGTTGATCTCCATCAGCGTCCGGCCATACCACTGTGCAGGAGCAATCAGCTCTGCAATCTGATATTCCTCCGTCAGGGACATCATGTCCAGAATGCTGGGCGTGACCAGCGACTTGGCTACCCTGACGCCCATATCCTGTTCCGGGAAAACCACCCGATCTGCGCCCACCTTCCGCAGCACCTTGGCATGAAGCTCGTCCACCGCCTTGGCTGTTACGTGCGGAATGCCCGCTTCCTTGCACAGAACTGTCACAAGGATGGAATCGCGGATATTGCCAATGGCCACTACCGCCGCATCGAAGTTTTCCGCACCCAGCTGGCGCAGAGCTTCCTCGTCGGTGGCGTCAGCCTGCACAGCCTGCGTCACAAAAGGAGCGATGGATTCCACCATTTCCGCATCGTTATCCACCGCCAGCACTTCATGGCCCATGCGGCAAAGACTCCGGGCCAGACTGTCGCCGAAGCGGCCCAAACCCAGCACCAGAAACTGCTTATTATTGTTTCTGCGTTTCATGGCAGATCCTCCTTAACCAATCATCATGTCCTCCTCGGGAAGGCGCAGACGGCTGCGGGCAGCGTCCTGTCTGCTGGCCAGCGCAAAAGCCAGCGTCAACGGACCCACGCGACCGAAGTACATCATCAGCATCAGCGTGATGCGGCTGATCATGCTCAGCTGCGGCGTACCGATGCTGCTCACCCCTACCGTAGCCAGTGCGCTGACAGCTTCGAAGAGCAGGTCAATCAAGGCATACCTTCCGCCCTCCGCCATGGTGAGAATCATCACGCCGCCCAGCAAAATCGCCAGGTAGATAAACAGGATGGACAGCGCCCGGCGCATCATGCCGGAGGGAAGCCTTCTGCCGTACACATTCACATGCTCCTCGCCTCTGATCACGCTCAGGACGATCAGCAGCAGCACGCTCATGGTAGTGGTTTTGACGCCGCCGCCCGTGGACGCCGGCGATGCACCGATGAACATCAGTATCACGCTCAGCAGCTTAGATGCATCCGTCATACCGGCCAGATCCACCGAGTTGAAGCCCGCCGTACGCATGGTGACCGACTGGAAGACGGCGCTCATCAGCGGATGCTCCCAGCGTTCCGTCAGCAGGAAGAACACCGTACCGGCTGCCAGCAGCCATGCGCTCGCCGTCAGCGCTACCTTGGCATGCAGCGACAATTGCTTCCAGCTTCGCAGCCTAAGAGCCTCCATCATCACCGAAAAGCCCAGACCACCGAGGATGATCAGCACAGCAATCACGCTCAGCACCAGCGGATCCCCCTGATACGCCGTCAGGCTGGAATAATTGCCCATCAGGTCGAAGCCTGCATTGCAGAACGCACTGACTGCATGGAAAAGGGAAAACCACAGGCCCTTCCCCCAGCCATAGGCGGGGATAAAGCGGATCGCCAGCAGCAGCGCGCCGGTCAGTTCAATCCCCAGCGCCAGCGCGCCGTACCACGCCGTCAGGTGCATCAGCCCGGACAGCGTGGATACGCTCATGGATTCCCGGATCAGCATCCGGTTCTTCAGCGTGATGCGCCGTCCCAGCGCCATCATGATCAGGGTTGCAAAAATCATAAAGCCCAGACCGCCCGTCTGGATCAGCAGAAGCAGCACTGCCTGCCCGAAACCGGAGAGCACAGTGCCGGTATCCACCGCCACAAGCCCCGTGACGCACACAGCGGAGGTTGCGGTAAACAGGCTTTCAAACAGCCCGATGCTCACGCCTGCAACCGAGGAAACCGGCAGCGCCAGCAACACGGCGCCCGCAAGAATCAACCCCAGAAAGCCCAGCGCCAGAAAGCGCTCCGGCCGGATGGGACGCTGCAGCAGATCGCCGTTTTTCGCCATATGCCGTCTCCTCTCCGCAGCATTGCATGGTATTGACCTGACTATTATATGCTATTTTGGGCCTTTTGTACAGTATTGAACCGACTAAAGCGGATCACCGCCGCCGTTCGGTCATCCTCACCGCCCGGGGCACCGCCTTCCTCCGCGCTGTGCATCAGGCTCCACGCCGCAGCGGAGGCGTCCGGCGCGTCCGCCGCCCGGAGCAGCGCGTCCTTGAGCGCATCCCGCTCCACAAAGGCTTCCTCCACGCCGTCGGTCATCAGCAGCAGCTGATCCCCCTCCTTCACGCGGAAGCATACGCACCGGCTGTCCACGTCCTCCAGGATGCCCAGCGGAAGGCCTTCGCCGGTGATCTCCGTCAGCTCCCTGCCCCGCACCAGCCAGCCCGCCGCCGCTCCCAGCTTGTCCACCGTCACCACGCCCGACCACAGATCCGTCAGGGTCAGATCCACCGTGGCGAAGCGGTCGCTGCGCCCGGTCAGAAGCATCATGCCGTTGACGGCCTCCAGCGCCTGCTCACGGCTGTACCCGGCCTCCAGGCACAGGGTCAGCAGCCGCACCGTCTTTTCGCTCTCCTGCCGCGCCGTTTCACCATGACCCATGCCGTCGGACAGCGTCAACATATGCCGCCCGTCCCCCAGGAGTGCATGTACCGCCGTATCGCCGCACACGCCGCCCTCCTCCGCAGGCATGCTCACCGCAGCGCACTCCGTCTGCCACAGCGGCTGCTCCGTCAGGGTGATCCGCCCGTTCTCCGTCTGATCCACCCGCATGGGGATCTCCAGCGTGCGGGCCGTCAGCGCGCAAAGCTCCTCCGCCTGCGCAGCCCCGCCCGTGGTTTGATACAGCTCCCAGCACACCTGTGCGTGGCCCTGCACCCTGCGCGCGTACACCAGCCCCGCAGGATACGCTCCCTCCGCGGCTGCGCGGCGCAGCTGACGGGCGCTCATCTCGTCCCACCAGCTCTCCCCGGCGGACATCATGGCAAACCGTTTTGCCGCACCCGCCATGGCGTTCAGGTGGGTGACCAGCATCTCCCGTTCCCGGCGGAGCCTCACGCACTCGCGCTGCCGCAGCGCATCCTCCCGCCGCAGGGCTGTCATGCTCTCCCTGAGATAGTACAGCCGCCCGCAGCCCAGTCCCCGCAGATTCTCCAGCGAAAGCCGCCACCCCTCATCCTCCTGTTCCCTCGCCTGCCATGCCGCTTCTGCATGATCCCGGGCCAACTCCGTCAGCATGCAGGTGCAGTCCGCATCGTCGGGACAGCCGCAGCACAGATGACATTTCCACCAGGAGGACGTGCGCGTTCCGTCCTCCGCGCCGGGCACAGGCACCTCCCGCGCCATGGCAGCCATGGTCTTCTCCCACCGCATCAGCGCCGCAGCCGCATAATGATCCGCCGTGGAGACGACGGCGGGCAGCAGGCGCCTCAGCTGACGCTGAAGCGTCTCCCAGCCGCCCCTTGGCAGCAAGGCCGTCACCGCCGATGCCAGCATGACCGCCCCGAGGCAACCTGCCCCTGCGCCCGACGCCACCAGCAGCGCCGTACCGCTGCCCAGCGCAAACCCGATGCAGGCGATCCATCGCCGCCCCAGGCACTGGCTTATCCCAGCCAGAAAACCGCCCAGCGCCAGCGACACCGCTGCAGCCAGAGGCAGGCCCTGCATGGCCAGCATCAGACCGGTAACGAGGCCAATCATCGTACCCGCTCCCGCGCCCAGCACCAGACCCATGCCCAGCGTCAGCGCAGCCGCGCCTGCGGCTCCTACGTTGATCCCGAAAAGCAGCATCCTGCTCCCGCCGCCGATCAGCATCGCCGCCACATACCCTGCCGCCACCCGCTCCTCCATGGCGGATATGGGCCTGTCCGAGGACAGGGTGCGCAGGGCGCGCAGCATCACCGGAGCCGACAGCGCAGCTATGGCCATGCAGCCCGCAGCGCCCACCGCATCCGCTGCCGTACCGGCGATCAGGCTCCATAGCAGGCAGGGCGCCAGCGACAGCGCGGTGAAGCCCATCAGCCGCAGCGCGCCGCGGCCGAAGATGATTCCCGGGGACATGAGCATCACAAGGGCCGCCAGCAGCAGTTCCGGACGCAGGGGCAATCCCCATACAAGGCGCATCAGCCCGGCCATGAGGCTGCCGCACAGCGGCCAGAGCAGGCTCTGACCCGCAGCCGCCATGGCTCCCATCCACGCTGCATGCAGGCCGGAGGGAATCCCAACGATCTCTGCAAAGCTGAGCAGGAACGCCGGAGCCATCCTGCCCGCCATGCCCAGCATCTGCGCCGCTGCGCTGCGGATTTTCGCCTCACGCTCCCCGGGCGCCCACCGCCGCGGCCTGTGCCGCTTCCGCTCCACCGCCTGAACCATCTCTTCCACGCCTGTCACTCCTTCCTTTGGACAAGCATATCGCATCAGCCTTTGTCCGCGCCGTCGAACCCGGCTGCGAAGTTTGACCTTTTGCCCCGCTTTCCTCTTGCATTATCCCAGGCAAAGGGGTATCATTGAAGCAGACAAAGCGAACAGGAGGCGTTTTTCCATGTTCCCGAACAACAAGATGAAAGCAGTCACCTTCAGCTATGACGACGGCGTGACGCAGGATCAGCGGCTGATTTCCCTCTTTAACAAATACGGCCTGAAGGGCACCTTCAACCTGAACTCCGGCCTGTTGAGCAAGCCTGGCTCCCTGCTGCGGGAAAACGTGACCGTAGCCCACGTCAAGCCCCGGCCCTGCGAGGTGCGCAGCATCTACGAGGGCCATGAGGTAGCCGCCCATACGGTGACTCATCCCTTCCTGCCCGACGCCACGGACGAGGAGATCATCCGCCAGGTGGAGGAGGATCGTCTGGCCCTGTCGGATATCGTAAGCTACGAGGTCAAGGGCTTCGCCTATCCCGGCGGCGGCGTCAACTTCAACGAGCATGTGGCGAAGGTGATCCGCGAGAACACCGGCGTCAAATATGCCCGTACCACCGTCTCCAGCCTGAACTTTGACATGCAGGAGGATCTGTACGTCTTCAAGCCCACGGTATACCATCATGTGGAATGGAATGAGATGGAGCGTCTGGCGGATGAATTCCTCGCCATGACCCCGGATAAGCCGCAGCTGTTCTACATCTGGGGCCACGCCTATGAATTCGATATCCGCAACGAGTGGGATCGCTTTGAGGCCTTCCTGAAGAAAATCTCCGGCCATTCCGACGTATTCTACGGCACTAACAGCGAGGTGCTGGGCATTTAAGGAGGAATCCGCATGGATGCGCGAAAGCTTCTGGACGCGCTGATCGTCGCCGAGCGGCTGAAGGACGCCACCCGTCACAGCTACACCAGCGGCGGGCGGCACGAAAGCGTGGCGGAGCACAGCTGGATGCTGACGCTGATGGCCTTTTTCCTGCGGGACGAGTTCCCTGAGGCGGACATGGATAAGGTGATTCGCATGGGAATTATCCACGACCTGGGCGAATGCTTCACCGGGGACATCCCCACCTTTGACAAGACCGCCGCCCATGAGCAGACCGAGGAGGCGCTTCTGCAGCGCTGGGTGGATACCCTTCCCCAGCCCTACCGGGATGAGATGACCGATCTGTACCGGGAGATGGCGGCGCGGCAGACGCTGGAGGCGCGGATCTACAAAGCGCTGGACAATCTGGAGGCGGTGATCCAGCACAACCGGGCGGATCTGTCCACCTGGGTCCCGCTTGAGTTTGATCTGAACAAAACCTACGGCAACGACAAGGTCGCCTTTTCCAGATACCTGACGGAGCTGCGGGAAGAGATCCTGAAGGACACGATGGAGAAAATCGACAGCGGCAAATAACAAAACCGGCGGACTGCTTATTTCTGCAGCCCGCCGGTTTGTTTTATTCAATTCCGATCCACTCGTAGTCCTCGGCCTCGATCACACCGCGCATCAGCGCCTCGTCCACAGGCTTTGACATGGTGACGATCACCAGATCCTGCTCATGGCTGGGGACGGCGGAGACAACGCCGTCGATTTCCTCCAGCACGGCCTTCACCGTGCCCTCGCAGTGGGAGCACATCATGCCGCCGATATGCAGCGTGCGGGTGATGGCCGCAGGCTGGGGCAATTCCACATCCTTCAGCTCCACCGGGCGAATCCGCCGGTCGCGCCCTGCTTCATGCAGGCGGAACAGGTTCAGCCGCAGGGCGTTGGACACCACGCAGAAGCTGGACAGACTCATGGCTGCCGCGCCGAACATGGGGTTCAGCCGCCAGCCCAGCAGGCTGATGAACACACCCGCCGCCAGCGGAATGCCCAGCGTATTGTAGCAGAAGGCCCAGAACAAATTCTGATGGATGTTGCGCAGCGTGGCCCGGGACAGGCGGATAGCCGCAGGCACGTCGGACAGGCGGCTGTTCATCAGCACCACGTCCGCCGCATCGATGGCGATGTCCGTGCCCGCGCCGATGGCCATGCCGATATCCGCACGGGTCAGGGCGGGCGCGTCGTTGATGCCGTCGCCCACCATCACCACCTTACCCTGCTCCTTCAGCTGGCGGACGACGGCCTCCTTGCCGTCGGGCATCACGCCTGCAATCACCTGATCCACCCCAGCCTGACGGCCGATAGCCTGAGCCGTGCGCTCGTTGTCGCCGGTGAGCATCACCACGCGCAGACCCATCTGCTTCAGCTCCTGCACGGCGCGGGGGCTGTCCTCCTTGATAGCGTCTGCCACGGCAATCACGCCCAGCAGCCTTCCGCTCCGGGTGAATAGCAGGGGCGTCTTGCCTTCGCCGGCCAGTTTCTCCGCGGCCTGAAGGATATCATCGGGCACCGCCGTCTGGCTGCCGATGAACTTCACGCTGCCGCCCAGCAGCTTTTCATACCCCAGATACGCCTCCAGTCCGTTGCCGGGCAGGGCGCGGAAATCCCGCACCTCCTCTGCCGGAAGCGCCAGCTGATCGCCGTGGCTGACGATGGCCTTCGCCAGCGGATGCTCGGACTTCTTCTCGATGGCGTAGGCTGCGCGCAGCAGCTCCCCGTCAGAAGCGCCCTGCGCGCTGATCACGTCCGTCACCACCGGCTGACCGGAGGTAATGGTACCGGTCTTGTCCAGCACCACAATCTGACATTTACCGGTTTCCTCCAGCGAGACGGCTGTCTTGAACAGGATGCCGTTCTTCGCGCCCAGACCGTTGCCCACCATGATGGCCACCGGCGTGGCCAGACCCAGCGCACAGGGGCAGGAGATCACCAGCACGGAGATACCCCGCGCCAGCGCATTGCCGAAGCTCTCCCCTACGGCAAGCCAGACAAGCGTGGCGATTACCGCAATGCCGATAACCACCGGCACGAACACGCCGCTGACCTTATCCGCTACCTTGGCGATGGGGGCCTTGGTAGCCGCCGCGTCGCTGACCATGCGGATGATCTGGCTCAGGGTGGTATCCTCGCCCACGCGGGTGGCCTCGCAGCGGATAAAGCCCGACTGGTTCACCGTCGCGGCGGATACCTGATCCCCCGCCGCCTTGTCCACAGGAATACTTTCGCCGGTAAGGGCGGATTCATTCACTGCAGTATGACCTTCCAGCACCACGCCGTCCACCGGGATATTCTCGCCGGGGCGCACCACGAAAATATCGCCCTTGCGAACCTCGCCGATGGGCACGGTCACCTCCGCGCCGCCGCGAAGAAGGGTGGCCGTCTTGGGCGCCAGCTTCATCAGGGACTTGAGCGCATCGGTGGTTCTGCCCTTGCTGCGGGCCTCCAGCATCTTGCCCACGGTGATCAGCGTCAGGATCATCGCCGCCGATTCAAAGTAGAACTCGTGCAGATAATGCTCCGCCTGCGATGGATGCAGCGTCATGGCATACAGCGACCACAGGCTGTACAGGAAGGACGCCGCCGAGCCCAGCGCCACCAGCGTATCCATATAAGGCGATCTGTGCCACAGACTTTTGAAGCCGCTGATGAAGAACTTCTGATTGATCACCATCACAATGCCCGTCAGCACCAGCTGCACAATGCCGATGCCCACAGGATTGCCCGCCAGCCATGCCGGAGCGGGCCAATGCCACATCACATGGCCCATGGATACGTACATCAGCGCCAGCAGGAAGCCCAGCGATGCAAACAGTCTCCGCTTCAGCGCGGGGGTCTCATGATCCGCCAGCGCATCCTCCGCAGGAGCCCCAGACTTCGCGCCTTCCGCCCCCTTGACCGACGCGCCGTACCCGGCCTCCGTCACCGCACGGATGATATCCGCATCCGATGCCGTGCCCTCCACGCCCATGGCGTTGGTCAGCAGACTCACGGATACCGCCGTCACGCCCGGCACCTGACCGACCGCCTTTTCCACACGGGCCGAGCACGCCGCGCAGGACATGCCCGTTACCTGATATTGCTTCATTGCCGCGCCTCCTTACCGCATCAGCCGCCGGAGAGTATCCAGCAGCTCGTCCACCGTCTCATCCCTGCCCTGCCGCAGATCCTCCGCCACACAGGTGCGCACATGGCTGTCCAGCAGCTCCCGGCTGAAGGAATTCAGCGCCGCCGACGCAGCCGCAGACTGGATCAGTATATCGGGACAATAAGCATTTTTCTCCACCATGCCGCGAATACCGCGGATCTGCCCCTCAATCCGGCTCAGCCGGTTCAGCAGCCGCTTTACCTCCGCATCGTCGCGCAGCTTCATCCGTTGGCAGGATGTGCAGTTCTGCTCGTCCATCGTGGTCCTCCTCCTTCATATACCCCTCCGGGGGTACGTTCATTATATACCCCCACCAGGTATTATGTCAAGGTTTTTCACCTTCTATGCAGGAGAACGCAGCCTCGGCAGCGAATCCTTAAAGCACGCGTTTTTGCACAATGCACTTTCGATCATTTAACACGAAAGAAGCTGATTTATTTGCCCCGACAGCCCCGCGTGATTATGGAATTCCGGGCCTACGACCTGCCGCCTCACTTCCCTCTGATGATTCTAACCGGCGAGGAGTGGCGCATTTCTGACGTGCCGTCCGGCGTACTGCACTTCCACAATTGTCTGGAAATCGGCCTGTGTTACAGCGATTCCGGCATACTGGGCTTTCAGGACGGCGAAACTGAGTTCCACGCCGGGGACGTTGCCATTATTTCCGGCGATATGCCCCACACCACCTATTCCGCCCCCGGCACCGCAAGCCGCTGGAGCTACATCTACATGGACGTGGACGAGCTGATGCGTCCCCTGCTGCCGCTGGAGGCCATACCCTATTACGATAAGCTGCAGAAGCTGCTGTACAACACGCACCTGATCTTCCATGCCGGAGAGTATCCCATGCTGCGCAATCTGCTGGAAAGCATTCTGGAGGAAGCAATCCACAAGCGGCCCGGCTATGAGAGCAGCATCCGCGGACTGGTGCTGGCGGTGCTGGTGCTTCTGACCCGCGAAAACGTGGCCGAAGCCGACGGACAGCCTGACGCCATGCCCATCGCCCCTGCCATCAAGCATATCAACGAGCACTATATGGATGACTTCTCCATCGGCGAGCTTGCCGCGCTGTGTCATCTGTCTCCCAGCCATTTCCGGCGGATTTTCCGGGAGATCATGGGCGTAGGGCCGCTGGAGCACCTCAACCGCACGCGGATCATGAAGGCCTGCTCCCTTCTGCGCATGAGCGACGCCTCCGTCATGGCCATCTGCGGCGCGGTAGGCTTCACCTCCCTCTCCAGCTTCAACCGGCATTTTGTCGCCACCACCGGCTCCTCACCCACCGAATGGCGGCGCAGCATGAACGCCATGCTCCCCGTCACCGTCCACAAGTACGCCGGCTGGCTCGTGCCGCCAAAAGATTGATCTCCCGCACAGGGATGGAGTCAGATACGCAAAAGACGCCTGCTTTTCAGCAGGCGTCTTTGCTTTTGCGGGTTTCCTGTCTGTATGTTACAGCTTGATCATTCTGGTCTCCATGGGCTGGAGCTCCACGTCGATCCTGCCCTCAGGCAGCTGGATGGAGGCCTTCACGGTCTCCTCGCTGTTGTTCAGGGCTACCAGGGTATTGTCAGCCGGATAGTAGGCGGACTCCACCAGCGCATTGTCGGAAAGATAGGTCTTCTCCGCGCCGGACAGCCATGCCAGCAGCTCCAGCAGCATGCGGGTGCTGTCAGCGCCCACGCGGAAGGAGCTCATGTAAACGGCCTTACCCTTGCCGAACTCGTTGACGGTCATGACGGGCACGCCGTCCTTCTGGGCCAGCACCTTCGCCTTGCCGTCGGTCAGGTACAGGTGGGGATTGGCCTGCAGCACGCTTTCGTCCACCTTGACAGGCACGGTCTCCACCTCAGCCTGCCAGCGGCCGTGGCACACGCGAGCGCCGGTATCCTCGTCGATACCCAGCACGTTCGCCAGACGGAAGTAGGTATGGCCGCCCGCCAATGCGGAGGGTTCGCCCACGCCGATGAAGCTGCCGCCCTCGTACACGAACTTCGTGACGGCTTCCACCAGCTTGTCAGACTTCCATGCGTCGCCACCAGACCATGCGTCGCCGGCGCGGCCAGCGTTGATCACCACGTCCACGCCTTCCAGCGCGCCGTTCTCCACGTCCTCAAAGGACACGAACTTCACGTCCACCGGCAGGCCGGACAGGGCCTCGTTGATGTGGATCAGGTTATGTTTGTCCGTCTCATGGAAGTGGCCGGACAGCGTCCACGCGCGCAGCTCGCCCCAGGTGTGCATCACAGCCACCTTGCAGGGCATGGCATAAGGCGCGCCGTGCTGATGCATCTCCACAATGCGGCGGAACTCGATGGCCATATCCTCGATACAATCGTTGAAGTCGGGGAAGTCCAGCGTCAGGTGCAGATAACCGCCCAGACCGATGCGGTCCACGGGCTGGCGCAGCAGCGCGCGGCGCACGTTCTTCCAGTACTGCAGCGCGTCGCGGGTAGGATTGCCGCCGGGCATGAAGGTAGGCGCGCCGCCCAGACCCACGGGGAACAGGTAGGGATGGAAGCGCAGCTCGTGCACGGGCACCTTGGCATTGGCGCACAGACGGCACTCAAAGCCGGAGAACACGCACTTGATCAGACCGTCAAAGCCCACCTTGGAGAAGCGGGGGCCGTTGGGCTCCATGCCCACCCAGCTGTCGTCGTAGAAGACGTAGGCTTCCTTGCCATGCTTGTGGATGATATCCACCAGCACCTTGGCCTTCTCCGCCACGAAATCCTGAATGAACTCCATATAGTCCTTCTTGTGGGCGGTGGGGGGCATGTGGGTGACCTGGAACTTGCCGCCGTTGACAAAGTCCTCGGCAGTCAGGGCATAGCCGTGCTTCTGCTCGAAGGCCTTGAGGGCAGCCGGGCTGACGGTAAAGTCATAGCTGGCCCAGTCGGTAAAGCGGTGACGGTTGCGCAGATCATCGCCCCAGATCCACACAAAGTTATAGAACAGGCTGGTCAGGCGGATGACGTTGGTCTGCGGATTTTCCACGCACCAGTTCTCCATCCAGTTCTGCAGATACTCCCATGCAGCGGGATGGCGGGGATCCAGCTGACGCAGATGCGCGCTGGTCCAGGAGTTGGTGGTGTGGTTGTACATGTTGATTTCTTCCCAGATGCGCCACGCCAGGAAGGACACGGTGTACTGGTGCCACTTCTTCGCGCCGTGAACGGTGACCTTGCCCTCAGCATAGGTCCACTGGTCACGGGGCACCTCCACGCCGGAGGTCCGATCGTATACCTGATAGTACTCCAGCGCGTCGGGAGTGTCGTTCAGCTCCAGCTGCTCGGAGAAGTAGGCGTCCATCAGGCTGATGGTGAGTTCCTCCTCCGCCGCCACCTGAGGCTCGGTGATCAGGAAGGTCTGCTGCTGGGCGTCGGGATGCTTCTCGGCGAACTCGTTATGCTGGCGGATGATGCAGATGGTGGAGTAGATACGGTAGCCTGCATCGGTGATCTCGCTGGAGAGCTTGGTGCCGTCGCTGTCGCGGATCACGTCCGCGCCCCACTTACGGGCCAGATCAAGGGTCAGCTGCTCGTAACCGGCCTCGCCGGGAAGGGTAAATCCTCCCTTGCGGTACTTCATTTCAGACATATTGATTCAACTCCTTATGTGTCACGGGAATGCAAGGGGCTCCGCCCCTTGACCCCGCCAGAGGGATTTCATCCCTCCGGACTCCCCTTTCCGGAGGCTTCGCCTCCGGGTGGAGACTGTCTGTTGTTTTTTCCTTTGCAGCATGCTGCGCGTCACGGGACGCCCTCCGCGCCCCGTGACCCCTGCAAGCCGGTTCGTCTGTCACGAACCGGCGCTCGTTAGCGCGTTACATCCTGCCCGAAATCGGGGACGAAGTCCCCTTACAGCGCGCCGTCGACGGCCAGCTTGTCAGCCTCAAGCACGGCGGCGAAGAAGGCGAGAGCCAGACCCTGACCCCAGCCCTGCGTCCAGCGGCGGGGAATATTGCGGTAGCCTTCGCGATCCTTCATCACGGCGGTGCCGCCGGATACGTTCAGCACGCGGCCTTCGGGGCTCACGTTGTCCAGAACGCCCTCGATGGCCTTCGCCACATACTTGCGGTGCAGGGGATTGCCCTTGATCACCATAGCGGCGGCGATGGCCGCAGAGGCGGAAACCTCCTCATAGGACTCCTCGTCGTCCAGCAGGGTGCGCCACAGGCCGTTCTCGGTCTGCACCTTCTTCAGCGCGGACAGCTGCTCGGCCAGGGAGCCCGCCACGTCCATGTACTTGGGATACAGGTAGCACTCCGGCAGGGTGCAGCCTACCTTGGCCATGGTCAGCGCGGCCCAGGAGTTGGCGCGGCCCCAGTAGAAGCCGGACAGATGATCCTTGGTCACATGGCTGTAGCCGTGATACCACAGGCCGGTCTTCTTGTCCTGCAGGAACTCAATGTGCCAGTAGTACTGGTTCAGCGCGTCGTTGATGAGATCCTCATCCTTCCACGCCACGCCCGCGCGCAGCATGAAGTAAGCGCCCATCATCAGCGTATCCGCCCAGCACTGCTCAGGGAAGTCGTTCTTGGCGGACACGGTGTGCTGCAGCACGCTCTCGCCGAAGCGCAGCGCATGGTTGCGCAGATAGTCGATCTTGCTCTCGGCGATCTTCTTGTACTTTTCGTCGCCGTACTTCTCATGCAGGGACAGCAGGCAATGACCCATGGCACAGGTGTTCACCGTCCAGTGGGGCAGGCCCAGCTCAATGTACTCGTCCACGCGCTCCTTGACCATCGCGATGTACTTGTCGTCGCCGGTCACGCGGGAAGCTTCACACATACCGAAATAGGCCACGCCGCAGGGCCAGTCCCAGGCCATGTCCATATCCATGGTCTGCGCCGCAATGGCGTCGATCGCCGCCAGAACCCTCGCCTTGTCGTAAGTGATGCCAGCCATGTTGATCCCCTCCGTTTATCTCATTGTCCAGAACGCCCTGTATTTGGGCATTCTGGTACTATTCCACCCTGATCATACCAAATCCAGGCTTTCTCATCTATGCGCTCACGACTGAAAACTATGCTTTTTCGACCATTAATCACGCAGAACAGCTCACCGATCGCTTTTCAGCAGCCCTGAAGGTATGCTATAATGCTGTCATGACGTACCGAAAGGAGTCTCTGCCATGATTTTTCAGCACATTGATTTCCACAACGTGGATGATATCATCCCCTACGAGGACGGCTGGATGCTCCGCCGCTTTCCCCGTCCCCTGCTTGAAGAGGTGAATCCCGGCCTCCGGGACAACGCCTGCGGCTTCAATTCCGGC
This sequence comes from Clostridia bacterium, assembly GCA_017471885.1. Lineage (GTDB taxonomy): Bacteria > Bacillota > Clostridia > Christensenellales > Aristaeellaceae > UBA11524. The sequence continues at coordinate 18,646 of JAFURI010000077.1, forward strand.
GTGGAGCTGCGCTTCCGCATGAAGGGTGAAGGCGTGACGCTCCTGCTGCGCAGCCTGCCCATCGCCGAGGCGCAGGTGGCCCA
>JAFURI010000078.1 GCA_017471885.1 Clostridia bacterium
AGGCTCTGTTTGCCGAGGCTGTGAAGGCTGCCAAGACCGTGATCTGGAACGGCCCCATGGGCGTGTTCGAGAATCCCACTCTGGCTCAGGGCACTCTGGCTGTGGCTCAGGCTATGGCCGACAGCGAGGCTGTGACCATCATCGGCGGCGGCGACTCTGCTGCGGCTGTTGAGCAGATGGGTCTGGGCGAGAAGATGACCCACATCTCCACCGGCGGCGGCGCTTCTCTGGAGTATCTGGAGGGCAAGGTGCTGCCCGGCGTTGCCTGCCTGGACGAGGCCTGATGCGCTGCGCGCGTCGTTGAAAAGCAAGCCTTTTTCAACGAGTTTGCAGTTTCGGACTGGTCGCCGCATAGCGGCTCCCGGCCGTCCGAAACTGTAAGGAATGTTTTTCACAGAGCGAAAAACTCCCCGCCCCGCCGGGAAACCCGGCGGATACGATTACTGTCTGCCGACGGCAAGTTACTGTAACGAAAGAGCACTGTAAACAAGCGGCCCTGCGGTGCTCCCGCAGGGCCGTTTGCAAACCCGCAGCAAGGAACGTCCTCCGGAGGCGCAGCCTCCGAAAAGGGTATCGAGAGGGCTGACAGCCCTTCGCGGGTTGTCAGGGCAGAGCCCTGACCGGAGGTGCAGGAGGCAGCGTCTCCTGCCGTTCCCACAACAAAGACATGAGGTGATTCCAATGCGTAAGGCGATTATTGCCGGTAACTGGAAGATGAACAAGACCCCTGCCGAGGCTGTTGCGCTGGTCAACGAGCTGAAGCCCCTGGTGAAGGACGCCATCTGCGACGTGGTCGTGTGCGTGCCTGCCGTGAACTTCTATGCTGTGAAGGAAGCCATCGCCGGCTCCAACATCAAGCTGGGCGCTGAAAACGTGCACTGGGCTGCTTCCGGCGCTTACACCGGCGAGCTGTCCGCTGATATGCTGGTGGCTGCCGGCGTTGAGTACGTCATCATCGGCCACAGCGAGCGCCGTCAGTACTTCGGCGAGACCGATCAGACTGTGAACCAGCGTGTGCTGGCTGCCGTGAAGGCTGGCCTGAAGGTCATCCTGTGCGTGGGCGAGATGAAGGACGTCCGCGAAGCCGGCGCTACCGACGGCCTGGTGGACTACCAGACCATCATGGCGCTGAACGGCCTGACCGCCGAGGAAGTGTCCGAGGTCATCATCGCTTATGAGCCCGTGTGGGCCATCGGCACCGGTCTGACTGCTACCGACGAGCAGGCCAACGAGACCATCGGCGTCATCCGCAAGGCTGTGGCCCGCAAGTATGGTCAGGAAGTGGCCGACAAGGTTCGCATCCAGTACGGCGGCTCCATGAATCCCAAGAACGTCAAGGGTCTGATGGCTCAGCCCGAGATCGACGGCGGCCTGATCGGCGGCGCTTCCCTGAAGGCTCCCGACTTCTCTCTGGTCGTCAACTACGACAAGTAAGCAGGGGCCCTGACCCTGCACCCCGTGAGAGGGGGATCATCCCTCTCGACTCCCGTTCCGCGATTGAGTTGCGCGCCTTCGACCCGGTTCCCTGCGAGTGGAAGGGAGGGGCGTCTGTGACTGTTAGAATGGAAGAATCCCTGCACGGCTTGCGCTGTGCGGGGATTTCTGCTATGCTGATTACAGGTTCATGGACAGGGTAGCCCAGAAAAAGTCCATGCCCAGTTCGTCAATGTAGAAGTGCAGGAGCCGTTTCCAGTCCTTGCTGACGGCGGTGAGGGACATCGTGGCGAGGCCGAGCTCGCGGGCGTAGTCCTGCTGTGCGGCGAAAAGCAGCCGTCCTGCGCCGGCATTGCGGAATTCCGGCTTCACGTAGATCATTTCAAGATCGTAGAAGGAGTCGCCCTTGCGGCAATCGCCGATATTCCGGCTGGATACAGTCTTCTCGCCGTAGGCATAGCCGATGATCTGCCCGTCCGCTTCCGCCAGCTGAATGCGGTAGCGGCGCAGGTACTCAAGATCATCCGGCACAAGGCCGTTGCAGCAGCTTTCGGCAATCAGAGCGTCGCTCATGGCGAGCACAGCGGGAAGATCCGCTTCTTGCGCGGTTCGGATGGAAATGTTCATGCCCATATCACCTCCTGCAACAGTATATCATGGCTGCCGGAGGCCCACAAGGTGGTGTAAGTATAATGCTGATTCGGAATGCCTCGCTGCGGCTGGACGGGCAGCTCCGCCGGGGGATGGAGCTGCGGCTGATGCATGGCGCGGTACAGGAAACAGGCGTAGGCCTGCTGAAGGGTCTGTATGAATCGGAGCTTGATTTGCAGGGCGACGAGATTCGGCCGGGAAGCTGCGTGATTCAGTCAAACGTGACCGCGGAGCAGCTGCGTAAACTGTATCGGCAGGGCGTTTCGCTGGTGATTACCGACGTAAAGCTGACGGGCAGGCGGCAGAGTCCGCGGGTGATTATGATGAGCCCTCTGCCCCGGTGTGTTCCGGAGGAGCTTGCAGAAACCGTGATCCAGCCGGGAACGCATGCACCGCTGACGAGATGGAAACCGGACGGCACATATGCGGGTATGATCGACGAACATGCTGCGGATTGAAAAAACGGCTGTACGCAAAGTACAGCCGCTTTACTATATGTTGGATCAAACTCCGCGCTTGCTCAGCTCATCCTGCACATAGCCCGCCAGAATATCCACGATGCGGGCGTTCTTGCCGCCGCGGGCCACGATCACGTCCGCTTCGTTGATGTAATTGCGGATGTACTTGTCATACATGGGCTTGACGGTGTTCAGATACTGGGCGGAGATGCCGTCGATCTCGCGGGCACGCTCCTTGATATCGCGCTGGATACGACGCAGCAGACAGATGTCCGGCTCCACGTTCATGTACAGCTTCAGGTACATCAGCCGGCGCAGACGCTCGTCATGGAAGCTGTGGATGCCCTCCAGAATCAGCACGTCCGGCGGGTTGATCACTTCATTCGTGTCGGCGCGGCGGTGCTGGCCGTAGTCGTAGGCCTTGCGGGTGATGGGCTGGCCGGCGAGAAGGGTCTGCACGTCTGCAAGCAGCAGGTCGTGATCAAAAATCGCAGGCTCGTCGTAATTGAGCACCGTGCGCTCCTCAAAGGACAGGTGGGAATGATCGCGGTAATAGGCGTCCTGCTGCAGCACGTAGCAGCGGTCGCCCAGCTTGCGTGCAAGAGAATCTGCCAGCGTGGATTTGCCGCTGCCGCTGGCTCCGCAAATGCCGATAAACAGCATGATAACGCACCTCCGGAAACTGTATTCACTATGGTAAAAGATACAGCATACAGGGCCGTCTGTCAAGGAAAACAGGCATAATCAGGCGCAAAGATTTCCCGGATATTCCTTTGGGGAAGGATGCTGGAGGAACCTGCCATGGACATCGTACACGGCGTATGGTATCATCGGCACGAACAAAAATCCGGAGGTGAAGCGCGGTGAAATGCATGAAGCCGCGCACAAAGGATAAAGCGCAGTCCCGGTTGACGCGCTGGATGATGGCCATGACCGTGGCGGCGATGACGGCTGTTTCGGCGTTGTCTGTGATGGGCAGCATGAGCGTGCAGGCGGAGGAGACCCTGCCCCTTCCGCAGCGGGACGGTCGCGTCGCGCTGTATGTGATGGATCAGCCGGGGCTTGACCTGTCAGACGACGCAGCGCAGCATATGGATCAGCTCAACTACGCTTTTGCACTGCTGGAAGGTGGAAAAGCAACCGGCAGTCACTGGCGGAGCGCGGAGGAGGTCAGGCGCTACCTGAACAGGCATCCGCACATCACGGGCGTGATGGCGGTGGGCGGCTGGGGCGCGGAGGGATTCTCCGACGCCTGCGCCACGGAGGAAGGCCGGAAGACGCTGGCGGACTCCATCCTCCGACTGATGGATCGGTACGGCTTCACCGGCGTGGATATCGACTGGGAATACCCGGGCTCCTCGGCTGCGGGCATCAAGAGCCGTGAAGAGGACGTGGAAAACTGGTATGAGCTGCTGACGCTGCTGCGGCAGGGGCTGGATCAGCGAGAGACGGAAACAGGTCGCGAGTACATTCTCTCTGTTGCACTGGGGGCAGGGGAGGCGCAGCTGAACGCTGTGGACGGCTCCCGTCTGGACAAGCTGGTGGATCAGGCTGTGGTCATGGCCTATGACCTGACCGGCTTCGACCGGCTGACAGGTCATCATGCGGGACTGTATCCTGATAAAAACATAAAGAACAGCGGCGCATACGCAGTCCGCAGAATAACCGACTCCGGTCTGTCCTCGGAAAAGGTATTACTGGGCATACCTGCTTATGGGCGGATGTGGAGGCAGGTTTTGGGAGGCGGCAACGGCTTGAATGTCCACGCGGGCACCGCTGGAAACCGCATTTTACGCTACGATGAGCTGCAAAAACTTGAATTACAGGACTATCGTCGGTTTTATGATGAGAAGGCTCAGGCCGCCTGGTGGTACGACGGTGAAAACTTCGTAAGCGGCGAGGACAGCCTCTCGGTGAAGGCCAAGTGCGACTGGCTGCGCGACAACGGACTGCAGGGCGCGGCGGTGTGGGCGGCACATCAGGATCCGGAGGGGACGCTGCTGGCGGAGATCTCCGCGGCGCTGACGGATCACTTCGGCGCAGGGGAGACCGGCGGGCTGCCGGAGGAGGCGAATACCGCAGAAAATGATTGACAAGCCTGCGTTTCCGCGCTATACTCATACTAATTCCCAGCGAATGACGGAGAACACGTCCGCAGGAAATCCACGTACAGAGAGTCCGCGCCACAGGCTGCAAGCGCGGATCGCAGGAGCTTGCGGGATACCATCCCCCGACGCAGGGCGGTTCACGACCGATAGCGCGTGAAAAAGTGGTTTTTGAAACAAGCAGGGTGGAACCGCGGATGCATATACAGGCATTCGTCCCGGCAATTACGTCGGGACGGGTGCCTTTTTTTCATCCAAGGCCCTGCCGTTTCCATACTTTCGACCAGACAGGGAGGCAACGGAAATGAAGATCATCTACAACAACGGCGTTGTGGGCGAATGTCCTGCCGAGGACGAGCTGCACGTCATCCGCCACAGCGCGGCCCATATTCTGGCTCAGGCTGTGAAGAACCTGTACCCCGGCGCCCACTTTGCTTACGGCCCCGCCACCGAGAAGGGCTTTTACTATGACGTGGATCTGGGCGACGTGAAGCTGTCCGACGAGGATCTGCCCGCCATCGAGAAGGAAATGCAGGCGATCGTCAAGAAGAACCTGCCCATCAAGCCCTTTACCCTCAGCCGTGAAGAGGCTGTCAGGCTGATGGAGGAGCGCGGCGAAAAGTACAAGGTGGAGCATATCGGCGATCTGCCCGAGGACGCGGTGCTGACCTTCTACCAGCAGGGCGATTACATCGATATGTGCGTGGGCCCGCATCTGTGCTATACCAAGGCGCTCAAGGCCTTCAAGCTGACTGCTCTGTCCGGCGCCTACTGGAAAAACGATAAGAACAACAAGATGCTCACCCGCATCAACGGCATCGCTTTCCGCAACGGCGAGGAGCTGCAGGAATACCTGAAGATGCTGGAAGAGGCCGAGAAGCGCGACCACCGCAAGATCGGCAAGGAAATGGGCCTGTTTATGCTCTGCGAGGAAGGCCCCGGCTTCCCCTTCTTCCTGCCCAAGGGCATGCAGCTGAAGAACGCCCTGATCGACTACTG
>JAFURI010000010.1 GCA_017471885.1 Clostridia bacterium
CTGCACGAGTTCGTGCCCCACGTGTATATGGTTGAGGAGATCGAGGAGCTGGCCAAGAACTTGGGCATGACCAAGGATGAGGTCATCTACAAGATCAACGCTCTGCATGAGTCCAACCCCATGATGGGCCATCGTGGCTGCCGTCTGGCCGTGACCTATCCTGAAATCGCTGCGATGCAGACCCGCGCCGTGATGCAGGCTGCCATCAACGTGAAGAAGGAGTGCGGCTTTGACATCGTGCCCGAGATCATGATCCCCCTGATCGGCACCAAGAAGGAGCTTGCCTTCGTCAAGTCCGTCGTGGTGGATACCATCAACAAGGTGTTCGCTGAGCAGGGCGTGGAGCTGAAGTATCAGATCGGCACCATGATTGAGATCCCCCGCGCTGCCATCACTGCTGATGAAATCGCTGAGGAAGCCGAGTTCTTCTCCTTCGGCACCAACGACCTGACCCAGATGACTTTCGGCTTCTCCCGTGACGACGCCGGCAAGTTCCTGGACGCCTACTATGCCAACAAGGTCTTCGAGAGCGATCCCTTCGCCCGTCTGGACACCGAAGGCGTGGGCAAGCTGGTCAAGATTGCTGCTGAACTGGGCCGCAAGACCCGTCCCGAGCTGAAGCTGGGCATCTGCGGCGAGCACGGCGGCGATCCCAGCTCCGTGATGTTCTGCCACAAGGTTGGCCTGAACTACGTGAGCTGCTCTCCCTTCCGTGTGCCGATCGCCCGTCTGGCTGCTGCCCATGCTGCTATCCTGGAGAAGCAGGGCAAGTAAGCTCAAGCGAATGCAGCTGTAACAGGCTGTAAGGCAACATAATACAACGGCGGCTCCTGACCGTAAGGTCGGGAGCCGCTTTTGCATTTATTGACAGTGCGATAGCTTTCGGGTAGAATGTTATCATCATCTGTCTGAAAGGAAATGGTACGGATGAGAAAGCTGTTGATTCTGATTCTGGTCGCTGCTGCTGTGCTTTTGTCTGTGTGTATCGGCGCACAGGCGGAGGCTCTCACTCCCACGGAGATCATGATCAGGTATCCTGCCTTTGTCATTGAGGACGATGTGCTCCAGCCGCTGAACATGCAGAAGAAGACCGTCGGCTCCCTGTACGTGGACAAGTGCGCAATGGCGCCGGCTCTCTCTACCGACGAGAGTGCCCCTTTCCTGATGCTGATCATCAATGCGGGTTCCGGTAATGTGGCCAACTATGTGACGATCAGAACGGATTACGCAGTTTATGACTTTCAGGCGGTTAATAATCTGAAGAAGGGCGCGATCCAGACCTTCAGCTTCTTTGACATGAAGTATGCGGATATGATGCGTCATATTTCCATCTCCGACGAGGTGACGGTGACTCTGAAATCCTCGGCCGGCGCCAAGGGAAAGACCTTCAGGATGAATGCGGCGCAGAAGGAGATCTTCACCGTATTCTATGAAACCTATAACATGATGCTGGAGAATACCAATCTTGCGAGCCTGGCCTTTGTGTATCAGATCTGTTTGTCCACCATGGATCATCATCTGACGGTGACGAAGCTGAAGGACGAACCCAGGTCTGAGCCTGAAACGCCGGAGATGGTTTCGGTTGAGGCGGAAACAGCCGCCGATGAACCGGCAGTGAATGGGATTTCAACCGAAGCAGGCGCCGACGTTCCCGGCGTTCAGAATCTGATGCCCGTGGTATATACCTCCGGCGGCAAGCAGGTAAAGGTTAAGCTGCATTCCGGCGTGAAGCTGAATTACGGGATCCGTACCGTGGTGGATCTGGAAACAACGGCAGGCTGCAAGCTGCAGAATTCCAACACCGACAGCAAGCAGTTTGCCACGGTGGACAACGCCATGACCATTGAGCTGCCCTTCAACATGCTGTACATGCATGGTACGGTGGCGGGCGGCGACAATGACAGCCACATCAACTATTCCTTCACAAAGGATACCCGCAAGCTGTTCCGCACACAGTACTACATCCGCTGTGCCGAGAGCCGTCAGAAGCAGATGTATGCTGATCTGGAAGCAAAGCTTCGCAGCATTTACGGGGAGCCGGTATGCACCCGTGAGACGCTGACGCTGTGGGAGTACAGCAAGGCAGAAGTGGCGGCCAACCAGTACAGACCGATATCGAACCTCGCCGCTTACCGAGATCTGTCCCTCCTGCCTGATTATTCCCAGTGGGTGCTCAACGGCAGCGACGGAAGTGTCATCCTGATTGAGCATGTTTTTCAGCGATCCTCCCTCAGGGAGTACAACCTGATCAATTACGCCTACTTTGATGCACAGACCATGGAGAGTCTGCGCAATGCGGAGGATCAGGCGTACAGTGATCTGTAAGCAAAAGAAACCTCCGTCGGATATGTTGTCCGACGGAGGTTTTGTTCATGTTCAGCGCAGTTCGTCAAGAAGACGCTGCCAGCGCGCCGCGTCCTTTTCCGAGGGCTGATGTGAAGGATTGTGCAGGCAATGGTGTATCACGTCTGCATCCTTGAGGACTTCGTCCAGCGGCTCATGCTGCGCATCCTTGTCGCTGTGATGAGCAACTGCGTTGCACACGGCGGATATTTCCTCCTGGGTAAACATACCGGAGCCCTTGAGGCAGCTGCGGGCCATGCCTGCGCTGCGCCCGGCGTGCTGACGTGAGTCGCCGGTGGCGTAGGTGGAAATATCGTGCAGCAGCCCGCATACTGTGCCCAGCTCCGGATCAAGTCCGCGGCGCAGGCAGAGGAGGCAGGCATAGCCCGCTACACCATAGAGGTGTACAGCGGCGGTGCGATGCTCACCGGGATCGGAGATGGTATCCAGCAGACGGTTGACGTAATTCTGTACGCAGGTGATGCGATCCATGCTGACTCCTTGCGGTATTTATTCCAGATGATTGTCGGGCCGGACGGCGGATTCAAAGGAATCCTGCTGTTCAGGCTGGGCGGGAGCGGGCTCGGGCTTCTTCTTGGATACCGTCTGCTTCAGCAGACCGAAGCAGCCCAGCACGGCAAAGAGCAGACCCATGGCGGAATCCTTTGCCAGCGCACCGATGAAGTCGCCGTCCTCGAACAGGACGGGGAACATCAGTTCAAAAAACTTGCTTTCCGTCACATAGGCTGCGTAGCCTTCCTCCACATAGACCTGATGTACCTGATAGGCCGCGACGCCCAGATTACCAACAATCACAGCGAGAATGACGCAGATGATCAGGATCACAAGCTTTGGCGCGCCGGGACGGCCCTTCAGCAGATCATAGCCCTTGGACGCAAGAAAAGCAATCACAAAGCCGACGACGCTGGCAATGTAGCCCAGCATGCCTACCAGCGCCCAGACGACTGCGCCCAGAAGCGCACCGATGACGGCTCCGATGGCTCCGCGCAGGACGCTGCCCTGCGGCTCGTCATAAATGTCATTGTACTCCATACGAAAAACCTCCTTTGTATCTGGGGATCAGTCAAGATTCTTCATGACGTGTGCAAGAGCCTCGCGGACAACGTCCCAGTCATAGCCACGGCGGGCCAGCATGCCGGTGATGCGCTGCGCGGCCTTGCGGGGGTCTTCATCGGGTTTGATCCGTGCAGCGGCCTTTTCCACCAGCGCAATGGCTCCGGAAAGCTGCTCTTCTTCATTCACCTGTGAAAGCGCGGCCTCGGCTTCCTCGGCTGATACGCCCTTGTGCCGCAGCTCCTGCGCGATGCGGCGGGTTCCCATTCTGCGGCTGGTGCGGGCTTCCACCCATTGGCGGGCGAAATCCGCATCATCCAGAAAACCCTCCGTTTCCAGCTTGTACAGCGTCATCTCCACCGTGCTGGGACGATATCCGGCGCGGAGCAGCTTGTTTTCCAGCTCATGGCGGCTGTGTGCGCGGGAGGCAAGCGCGGCTACGGCGCGATCCAGCGCCTGACGGTACTGGCGAACCATGAGCCAGTTGTCGTACTCATCCAGATCAATGGGCTGGCCTTCCTGCAGCGGACGCTCGCGGAAGAGCGCGCCTGATACGACAATGACGGTATCCTCGCTGACCGTTACGCGGTATTTGCTTCGTTCCCTGACAATGGATGTGATCACGTCCACAACGGCATCTCCCTGTTCAGCGCCCAGCGCAGCGTGTCGCGGTTGATCAGCCCCAGCTTGCCCTCGCGGCGTTCGCTGCTGCCGCCGTTGAGCAGGATCACCTGTCTGCCTGTTCCTTCTTCCACAAAAGCGCCGTCCACGCAGCCATAGGCAAAGCCCTGATGCCCCAGCAGCCGACGGGAGGACACAGAGGGATTTTCCAGCAGCACAAGGCCGAGTCCGTAGCGGCGGATGGGCTTGTCCTTTGGGCCGGAATAGCCGTGGAGCGTCGTCATCTCATGGATTGCGGCTTCCGAGACGAGCTGACGGCCGTCCAGCGCGCCGTGACAGGCAATCAGCGTCAGCATGCGGGAGAGGGAAGGCGCATCGGTGTACATGGCGCCGGCCGTATGGCCGAAGTGCAGCAGGGGCTGAGGAGCGGCAAGAGGCTTGCGTCCCAAGCGAGTGACGGTTACGTCCGTACCGGCACGGTAAGGCAGTACGCGGGTGATCGGCATGATCAGGCTTTCGTCCAGCGTGGAGGCGTCCAGCGACGCACGCATACCGGCGGGACGGAAGAGCAGTTCGTCAAAGACGGCGGCGACGGACTTGTTTGTGACGCTTTCGATCGCACACCCCAGAAGCCCGAAACCGAAATTGCAGTAGGAAAAGCTTTCGCCGGGTTTGCTGCCCTGAACGTCCTCTGCACGAAGAACCCGCTGCCAGCTCTCGCCCTTGTCCAGCGCAGCCTGATAAGCGGCTGTATCCCGGAGGCCGGAACGGTGGCAGAGCAGATGCCGTACGGTCACGCCCTGCAGAGCGGGTTCGTTGCCGGCTTCCGGAAGTATGCTGCCGACAGGGGTATCCAGCGTGAGCAGTCCCTGATCGGCAAGCATCAGCGTTACCAGCGCAGTGGCGGTTTTGGTGATGGACGCCACACGGTACAGCGTCCGGTCATCCGCGTGATGGGCAGGACGGCGGGTGGACGTATGCACCATACTCTGACGGTGATCATCCTTCAGCAGCAGCGATGCGCCGAATACATGATGTCGACAGAGGATACGCTCATATTCCGCCAGCGTGCGGATTTCGCCCTGTACGGCATGAGTCATCTGTCCCCGGGGAGAAGGCGCAAGGAATGGCAGCGCCGCGCCGTAAATCAGGTTTTTCATTGGTGTGGCAGGCATATTATACCTCCGTGGCGGCGGATGAGGTCATCCGGTAGGTGTATAGTGCGCACAGCGGGAGAACGAGGGAGGGGAGCAGCGTCAGCACAGCGCTGCCGGTACCGGACAGCATCAGCGCTGCCACGGGCCCCAGCGTCAACACGGCTGCAATGACAATGGCTGCAATGGGCGTATGGCCCTGCCCGGAGTGGATTGCCCGAAGGGAGAAAATCAGGAAAACGGCGACGCACAGCCCCAGACTGAGCAGTTGGCTGACGCGCAGCCGACCAAGCATCAGGCTGTCGGTGCGGAATCCCTCAATGACAAAACGACCGGCTCCGTAAAGCATGGCATACCACAAAAACGCATCGCCGGGGCGGCGCATACGCCTGCGGGTGAGCATCAGCAGGATGAATACGGTCAGGTTCCACATGGATTCGTAAAAGAACGTCGCCATGTACCAGCTGCCCTTGATCAGCACCCCTGCGGGGAAAAACTGCCATGCCGGGTTGATGATGGGCGCGCCGTAGGCCTCCATATTGAAATAATTTCCCCAGCGCCCGATAGCCTGTGCAAGGGGAAGGCCGGGAGCAGCGAGATCGGTCAGGCGTGAAAAGGGGATGCGGCGCATGCGGCTGTAAACGGCCGCGCCGATAAGGCCGCCGATTACGCCGCCGTAGATGGCCAGCCCGCCCTGCCAGATCTTGAAGATCTCGATAGGATTATTCCGGAACAGATCCCATTGAAAGACGACGTAATACAGCCTTGCACCGATAATACCGAAAGGAATGACCCACAGTGCAAGATCCACCGTTGTATCCTTGGGAAGGCCCAGACGCTTTTCTTCGCGGAAAGCAAGAATCAGTGCGGCGCATATACCGCTGACAATCAGCACGCTGTACCATGGCAGGGTGCCGAACACATAACGGCTGTAGGGTACGGCAAGCATTTGGGGTACACCTCCTGGAATTGGTTTCATTATAGAGTGTTCCCGCGCAGGTGTCAAGCATGCGCGAAGGGTCAAAAAGACTTGCGCGCAAGGTGAAGATACTATATAATTGTGGCAGAGAGTATGCATCTTCGGACGGATGCAGCGTAGTGTGTCAAAGGAGGTACGCCCTATGGGCAAGGTAGTTGTTTTTGATCATCCGCTGATTCAGCACAAGCTGTCCATTATGCGCAGCAAGGATACCGGCACCAAGGAGTTCCGCGAGTTGCTCAGCGAAATTGCCATGCTGATGGTCTATGAGGTGACCCGCGACCTTCCCACAAAGGAAGTGGAGATTGAAACGCCGATCTGCAAGTGCACAGCCCGCAAGCTTGCAGGCAAGAAGCTGGGCATCGTGCCCATCCTGCGCGCAGGCCTGGGCATGGTGGAGGCAGTAACCAACCTGATTCCCGCAGCCCGTGTGGGTCATATTGGATTGTATCGCGATCCTGAAACCCATGAGCCTGTGGAGTACTACTGTAAGCTGCCTGCCGACAGCGAGAACCGTGAACTGCTGGTGCTTGATCCCATGCTGGCCACCGGAGGAAGCGCAAGCGACGCCATCAAGCTGATCAAAAAGCGCGGCTGTACCCATATCCGTCTGGTGAACCTGATTGCTGCGCCGGAAGGCATTGCGCGCGTGCAGAAGGATCATCCGGACGTGGATATCTATGTGGCAGGACTGGACGAAAGGCTGAACGAGCATGCCTATATCGTACCCGGTCTGGGCGATGCGGGCGACCGTCTGTTCGGTACCAAGTAAAATGCAGCAGGGCTTTCCGGTGGGGAGGCCCTGCTTTTATCAGAGGTGAAGGGGATGGACGTGAGCCGGTACCTTCTGGACAAAGGGTTTGCAAGGGTGATTGCGCTGGATGCACAGGAGTGCACGGACGGCGCGGAATCAGGCAGTCTGCTGCTGGCGCTTTGGCCCTATGAGGCGGAGAATGAGCCTGATATGAGCGAGGGCTGGATTCATCCGTATTATCCGGCGTCCCAGAAAGCATATATGACGGCAGTGGAGGCGACTTCGGAGCTTCAGACGCAGGGGAGTGGAATCACCATGCGGGACGAGATCCGTCTGAAGCCCGTCATGGCGCGGATACCCGGCCTGTCACAGGGCCGCAATACGCTTTCCTATGCGGAGGGAATGGGCAGTCGTTTTCATGTGAAAACCTTCCTTCTGGATGAAAAGCTCCCGGAGCTTACCGCGCTGGAGGATAAGCCTCATCCTCTGCATTGCGGCACCTGCCGCGCATGCATGGCGGCATGCCCCAATCATGCCATTGATGAGGAGGGCTTCCACCGGGAAAAATGCATCCGCAACTGGATGCTTTCCGGCAAGCCCGTACCGGAGGACGTCCGAAAAGCCATGGGGTCAAGGCTGATCGGCTGCGACGAATGCCAGCGCTGTTGTCCGCATAACCGCAGGCCGGAGGGACAGACATCCGCAGGGGTTCCGCTGCGAGAGCTGCTGACAGATCCGAAGGGGGTCTGCGAAAGACTGCGGCCGCTGATTGGTGCGAATCTGACCATACCCAACAGACTGCTTTCGCAGGCCTGCATTATGGCGGGAAACGCGGGCCGCACCGATCTGACGGATGAACTGACTGCGCTGGGGGAGCATCCTTCGCAGACGGTTCGGGAGCATGCGGCGTGGGCTCTGGAAAAAATGAATCGCGTGTAAAAATATGTGGGGATCGCCGCAGCGGCGATCCTCCTTTTGCTTGCTATCCGGCAGAAAATGCGCTATAATAAAAAATGGTTTTATCTGTTGATTTGAGTTTTTGGAGGAATAGAACGTGCCGCTGAAGCCGATTTTTGAAAAAGCTCCCCTGATCTCCCATTATGCGCTTCCTCTGCGTCCTGGTCTTGCCCGCGTTCAGCTGGAAAAGGCTGAGGAACTGTATGCCCTGTCCGCCGATGCTAAGGATCAGCCTCGACTGTGGGAAGGCGCTTTCCGTCTTGCCTGTGCGCTGCGGAGCAAGCCCGCTCAGGAGAGCGTGTATGCATGGATCAGCGAAGCCATGGATAATCAGAAGGAGGACGGTGCGCTTGCGTATGAGCACGGGACTGCCGTGACTGTGATGCGCGCCGCATGGGCTGTCTACGAGAACGACGCTTCCCGTGCTCTGCTGGAGAAGCTGCTTCGCTGGTGCGGCTGGCTCCATGCCAGCTGGGACGAGGTGCTTGGCTGTGCTTCTGTGCGCACTGCAGCGGGCGATCTGGCGGAGCTTCTGGAGAACGTATACCGTGTTACCGGCAAGAAGGCGATTCTGACGCTGCTGGAGAAGCTGCGCCATCAGGCTATGGACTGGAGCGGCGTGCTGCACACCTTTGCCGTGCAGCGTCCCATGAACCGCGTGACTGCGTGGAAGGACGTGGAGGCCGGTATGGAGGCTGAAGGCGGCAACGAGGCCGGTTTCTACACCCGCCAGTATCTGACCTGTCATGGCGCTGCGCTGGCAGACGGCGTTCGTGCGTCCGTCATTACGGGCCTGTACAGCGGAAACGGCAGCGAGCTGTCTGCCGGCAAGACCGGCTGGGAGAAGATCAGCCGTTATCACGGCGCTGTATGCGGCGGCGTGACCGCTGACGAAACTCTGTGCGGACGCTCTCCTTCTGCAGCGGTGGACGCCTCCGCGCTGGGTGCATGGGCGGAAGCATTTACCGTTTGCGGCGCTGCGGACGAATCTGCCTGGGCGTGGGATGCTGCGGAAACCCTGCTGGCCAATGGATTGCCTGCCGCCGTCAGCGAGGGCAAGCTGATTCCCTTCCAGCGTGTGAACAGCCTTGCCGTCAACTGCGGCACGAAGGACTGCTATCATGTACACAGCGAGGAGGAGCAGCCTCTGCGCGCGCTGAACCGGCTGATGCGCGGCTATGCTGCGCTGATTTCCGGCGCGGTGACCCTGCGTGACTCCGGTGCGAATATCAATCTGTATCTGTCCGGCCGCTATGCCCTGCCCATGAAGAACGGCATGATGGTGCTGAATGTGGCCGGTGCAGACGGCGAGTATACGCTGACGCTTTCCATGAAACAGCCTGTGAAGGCTGCCCTGTCCCTGCGTACTCCCGCATGGACGAAGGACGCATGCATCACCGTCGGCAATGAGGGCGGCCAGGAAGGTCATGCGAACCAGTATCTGACGCTTGAGCGCGAATGGCACGACGGCGACGTGATCCGCGTCTCCTTTGCCCGCAGCCTGACGGTGGAGGACGGTTATCATCAGTCCGCGCTGATCCGCTACGGCGCAGACGTGATGGCGTTTGTGCCCGGCAGCGAGTGGGCTGTGGCGCTGTGCGGCGATCCTGTACTGGAGGACGGCAAGGTGATCGCGCCTGTGAAGCGCGTGCCCGACTGGCGTAAGCGCGGCGGCGTACCCGCTGATCTGCCCGTACGCCCCGAAACTGAGGGCGAGACGCTTCATGTGGAGCTCACTCCCTATGCGAAGACCACCTGCAGGATTGCGCTGATGCCGCAGGAGCGTCAGGCATGATCAGTATCCGACTGGCTCCGCTGGCGGGGGTGACCGACTGGCCCTTCCGCCAGCTGTGCTTCGAGCAGGGCTGCGACTGCGCCTATACGGAGATGGTCAGCGCCATGGGCTATTTCTTCATGCCCAGGGAGCATCATGCCACAGTCAGCCTGCTGACCCGCGCTCCGGGTGAGAAGAAGCTGATTCTGCAGATTTTCGGCAAGGAGCCGGAGGTCATGGCCCGCGCTGCAAAAGCCCTTGGAGAGACCGGCAGATACGACGGCATTGACATCAACATGGGATGTCCCGTGCATAAAGTAGCCGCCTCCGGCGAAGGCAGCGGGCTGATGCGTACGCCTGACGTGGCTGTGGAGGTTATGCGGCAGGTGGTCAAGGCTTCGCCGCTGCCTGTGAGCGTTAAGATGCGGCTGGGCTGGGACGAGCGGTCCATCAATGTGGTGGAGCTTGCCCGGGCTGCGGAGGACTGCGGCGTGAGCGAGATTACCGTACACGGCCGCACAAGAATGCAGCAGTATGCCGGCAAAGCGGACTGGGAGTGGATCGGCAGGGTGAAGCAGGCCGTGAAGATTCCTGTGATCGGTAACGGCGATATCTATACTGCCGACGACGCCATGAAGAAGCTGGAAATGTCCGGTGTGGACGGGCTGATGATCGCCCGCGGTGCGATGGGCAATCCGTGGCTGTTTCATCAGATCCGCGAGCGGCTCAATGGCAGGGAGGCTGTACTGCCGACTCTGCGCGAGAAGATTGAAACCTGCTTCCGGCATTATGATCTGCTGCTGAACTGGAAGCCGCAGGAGATTGCCGTGAAGGAAATGCGCAAGCATATCGGCTGGTATGTATACGGCGCACGGGGGGCCGCGCAGCTGCGGGATCGGGTGAATCAGATCGACGATCCTGTGCAGGTGCGCAGCGTGCTGGAGGAGTTTGTGGAGATCTCCGAACAGCGCGAATGATTGCAGGGTTTCCCGCCGCTTATGCGTTGGATAGGCATGAAAGGAAGCGAATGCCTGTGCGCAAGCTTATTTCGCTTCTGCTTGCCGCGCTGATGCTTTTCGGCAGCGCGTCGGCAGAGGCGCTGTTCATCCCGGAAACGGAATGGCAATGGGACGCCGTTCCGCTGGAAATCACTTTGTCTGCCGACGTACAGACGCATATGCCCTTTGATGAAAACCGTACGGCCCAGCTGAATAACCTGCTGAAGCACATATCCCTTCGGCTGTATATCCAGCAAAGCGGTGATGAAGCCTGGAGCAGCGTGGAGCTGCTGACTGACGGCGCGCAGGCCGCGGAGATTCGACTCAGGCAAACGGGGAATGAAACGGAAGCGCAGTTTTCTGTCATGAGGGACAGCTCCTTCCGCTGGACAAAGGAGAGCGGCGTCAGCCTGCCGGAGCTTCTGGGTGGGGATAAGACGGCTTACACCGTACCGGAAATTGATCCTGATCTGCCGGCGGATGCGCTGGCGCTTTTCGAAAGCATGGTTCAGTCCATGCCGGAGTATCTGACGGACAAGGCCCATGAGGCCAATATCAGCGGAATGGGCAAAGCCGTGCGCAAGCAGACGCTGACCATCCCTTCTGCACAGGCTGACGGACTTGGGGTGCGGCTTGCCTCCCTTTGTCCGAAAGGACGGCTCAGGAGCCTTCTGGAAAGCACCGTATACGCGGGAAAACAGACGCTGATGCTATGGCGCGGCGCAGACGGATCTGTCTATCGGGTGGAATGGACCGGGCAGGCCGGTGCGTCTGCGGATGATCTTCGCAAGGTATCCCTTGTCTGGCGGCTCAGGCATACGGACAGGGAACTGGTGGATGAAATCACGCTGAAAACGCCGAAGGTCAAGGGAAGCGGCAGGAATAATCTGCAGCTGGAGCGAAGGCTGATCCCTGGCGAATATCTGCTGCTGACGGTGAAAACGGGCGTGCTGTCCGGCGGAGAAAAGTCGTCGCAGACGCTTTCGGCAGATCTGAAGCGGCGGATGACTGACGGCGGCGCGCTGATTGAGGGCGAGGCGTCGATTGAGTATACCGTGCCTGATTCCGACATGGAGCAGAAGCTTGTGCTGCGGCCGGAAATCATGCTGACGGGTTCGGCGGAGGCTCCGGCGCTGTCGGGAAAAACCGGCGTAACCGTTTACAGCGGGAAGAACCCTGTGGAACAGGCGGAGCTGGATATCAGCGTCAGGCCTTCGGGATGGCTTCTGTGGGAGCTTCGACCTGACGTGACGCAGGTCACGGAGGATAATTTGCCGGCCCTTGCGCAGACGATCACCGGTCATCTGACGGTGGACGTAGTCAGGCGCATGGTACTTCTGCCGCAGGAGGATACACTGTTTATCTCCGACGGACTGGATCCCGTCGTATGGAACCAAATTGTTGAAGCCGCCCGGAGCGCGCTGCAATAGGAGGTATTTTCATGATGAAGCGATTCCTGTGTCTGGTGCTTTGCCTGTCCATGGTGTTTGCATGCACCGCAGCTGTGGCTGAGGAAGATTACTCCCTCACCGAGAAGCTGCAGCGGCAGATTGACTTCGGCAACGGCGTCAAGGGCGCTATGCAGATTGCCGCTGCTGGCGACAGCGCGGCTGCGCAGCTGCTGTCCTGCCTGAACGGCACGACCATTGAGATCCGTTCCATCAAGGAAAGCGGCGGCGATGCGTTCCAGCTGTATCTGTACACGCTGGACGGGGAGGAGCAGGTCGGCCTGACCCGTTTTTACGGCGATGACGAGAATCTGTACATGAGCAGCGAGCTGCTGCCTGCACTGGTACTGACCTACCATACCGGCGGTGATCTGATGGATGCGCTGAGCCAGCGCGGCGAGGATGAGAATCCCAACTGGCTGACGGCGGCCTGGCGGCTGATGTCCGTGCCGGAGACGGTGTGGGCGGAAAGCTGGGAACCTCTGCTTGAGGGCTACTATGCCGACGTTGAGGTCTGGCTGGCGGATTATGCCTCTGAGCCGCAGGTAAATCATACCGCCGGGGGCGAAACGGTCATGAGCGTCCGCTATGAGATTCCTGCGGATGCAGTGAAGGCGCAGGTCAAAAAGCTGTTGGGCAAGGCGCTGAACGACGAAGCGCTGATGACCCTCGTGCGGGCGCAGGCAACGGATGATCAGCAGTTCACCTATCTGACGCCCGGCCTTATGTATTACTATGAGGCAGCCATTGATGCTGCTGATCTTGAGGGCGAGATCGTACTGGAGCGGGATCTGTCCACCATGGGTAAGACCATCGGTACGGCCATTCAGTTGCCGCTGCCTGCCTCTTCCGGCTGGGAGACCCTAACCATGAATCAGGATGAGGATTTGACGACCCTGTCTCTGACCGGCAGCGCTATGAGCATTGCCCTTGAGATGGAAACGGCAAGCTCCTCCCAGACCAGCTCCAGCTACAGCGGCGTGATCCGCGTCATCCGTGAGGACGGCGAAGGAAAGAATCTGGCTGCTGCGTTTATCCTGAGCCGGGTGTTCAATCACAGCGTGGATGCGGATACCCGCGAGCATGACGTGACTACGTGGACGCTGAACGTGGCTACGGATGCTTCCGTTTCCGAAGACGAGGATTACATGAGCTTTGAGCCTGTCAGCGCTACGCTCATGACGCACATCCATTCCAAGAGCGCCAAGCGCAATGCTACCACGCTGGAGGTTCAGGCGTCCCTGAATCAGGGCAAGGAGCAGTTTGTGCTTGCGGGCAGCGTCAAGACTGCCAGCCCGTGGGTGATGGATCAGCTGACCACAGAAGGTGCAGAAGACGTAACTGCCATGACCGACAGCTATCTGCTGGAGATTCTGGGCTCCATGTGGAGCAACCTGATGGCCCAGCTGCCGGACGCTGCGGTGGAAGAGCTTCCTGACGCGGTTGATGAAGCGACTGCGACCGATATGTCCGTTGCGACTGTGACGGACGCAACGCCCTGAATCCGGGGGAGGCTGTGCCAATGAAGAGAATCCTCTGTGCGCTGCTGGCTGTGCTTCTGCTGCTGCCGTCAGTTGCCATGGCCGGTGATGCGCGGAAGACCACAATCACCTTTGAAGCTGACGAGACCCTTCTGGACCCGCTGATCCGGCAGCTTACCGGGCTTGAGACAGACCGGGCTGCAAAGGGAATTGCCCAGCTGCTGGAAAATACAGCTGTCACCTATGAATATGTGGACGGTGCAGAGCGTGCGGTCATCAGTATGAAAGGGGAGGAGCTGCTCTCCTTTGCCGTGGCTATGAATGGAAACCGGGTGGGAATGATCAGCAATCTGTTTCCCGGTTTTGTGCTGACAGACGATGCTGCCGACGCTGCGGATCCCGCCGAAGTGGCGGCGAAAGCTGCTGCTGTGGACTGGGAAGCCCTTGGCAATAAGATTTCTGTCGTGCTGTCGGATTATCTGCAGAGCGCAGATTATATGCTGGAAGAGGGCGTCTATGCAGGTGAAGCCTACGAAGGCGGCGCCAGGCGTTTTGTGCTGCGCCTGGACGACAGGGATCTGTCGCTGGTGCTGGATTGCATTCTGACAGCCGTGGTGCAGGAGCCCGCCGTGCAGGCCCTGACGGAGTGTTTCGGGGTGGATGCTGTCGACGCGGCTTCGCTTATCCGCCAGACGCTGCAGAAAGCCGCGCTGGAGAACCGGTATGAGTATCAGGTGTGCGTAGTGTTTGATCAACAGGGCGATTTGATTGGCCTGTCCGGCACCGCGATAGAGGATGGCAAGCAGATTGCCACACTGTCTGTGGGAATGCATGACGAGTACACGGAGATCATCTGGGGCTACGGCTACGGCGGCGTAAACTTCTATTATCGGCTGGCGCTGATCAATGAAACCGGTGCGGATGGAAGCTGGAATATCAGCGCGCTGATTGACGTGGTGGTCGATACAAACGGAGTCGGCTACAGCCTTGCCGTCAATCTGGATGATACGACACTTGAAACCCATGTGTTCACTGTCAGCCTCAAGCGTGGTGACAGAGGTAACGCGTTTGAAGGCGGACTACAGTCCACCTTCCATACGGATGACGTTGAATGGACGCTGATCTTCAGCGGTCAGGAACTGGATGGCAGTCCCGAGGCAACCGCTGCGTTCTATATTGGCGATACGGATGACGCTGCTGTGCTGATGCATGTCGCCACAGCTGACGCCGAAATGCTTTCTGTGGAAACTGCGGGACTGACCGCGATTGACGCCCAGCGCATGACCGACGAGGATTCCGCGCTGCTGGAGAGCGCTGTGACGGACGCGGCAAGCGATCTGCTGATCAGGCTGTTCCGGCTGCTGCCGGCGGATCTGATGGTATTTCTTGGGCAGTAAAGCATGTATCGCTGCTGATGCATCAAAAAACCAGAGTGCATTTGCACTCTGGTTTTTTGCGTGTAAAAAATGACTTTCAGAAGCGTCCGATTTCCCAATTGGTGTTTCTGCTGAAAAAGCAAATCTCCGTTCGATCCTCCGAACAGTCGGATTCTATGGCACCGTAATAGACGTCACGATGGTTCCGCAGCTCGGATTCATCATGTCCGGGCCGCATATCGATATGCGCCAGACCTTTTTCATCGCGGGCTCCATGCCCTGCAAGCACCATCCAGTAATGAACAAGCGCATCGTAACGGATGCGGTCCTCCTGATTGACAAGATCGAATAGAAGGTCGAAACTGCAATTGTGCAGCAGGGACTCGCCGTCCACAATCAGATCAGGATTGCCACCGTGCCGCAGCAGCAGCGCCAGCGAATCTGCGGCGACATACCCGTTTGGAATGTGCATCAGCTCCTCAAGAATGTTGATTTCCGCTGTGTCTTCACGCCATATTCTGTTGGGATCAAGGCCATATGCAAGCAGAATCTCCAGAGACTGCGGCATATGAGCAGAGCAAACGCCTTCTACGGTTTCGCCGGGAGACCTGTCGGCGGGAAGCTCTTCGTCGCGGCACTCATGTACATAGCGACAGGCCGCCTCGCTGATATCGTCGGCTGAATATTTCCCCGAGGCAAGGGTCGTCTGCAGCCTGTCAGGCGAAAACTCGGGCGTGCAGAGCAAAACAAACAGTTCGGAAACCTGGGAGGTCATGCGCATCATGGCGTAAACTCCTTTTTCGGGTGGAACTTCAGATCTCCTGCAGCAGGCAGACGGCCTGAGAGCTGATACCCTTCTCTTCGCCCTCGAAGGACAGTCGTTCGGTGGTGGTGGCCTTGACGTTCACCCTGTCCAAAGGCAGATCAAGCATGGAGGCGACGTTATCCCGCATCAGGGGGATGAAGGGCAGCAGCTTGGGCTTCTGGGCAATGATGGTCACGTCCACATTGGCGGCGCGGAGGCGATGCTCCCGGAGTAGGTTCACCACATGCTTCAGCAGCTTCATGGAGGAGATGCCCTTGTAGCGGGGATCGGTATCCGGGAAATGCTTGCCGATATCTCCCAGCGCGGCTGCGCCCAGCATAGCGTCCATCAGGGCATGCAGCGCAACGTCGGCGTCGCTGTGTCCAAGCAGACCCAGCGTATGGGGGACGGTCACGCCGCACAGGATCAGGTCGCGGCCCTCCACCAGACGGTGCACGTCGTAGCCCTGACCGATCCGCAGGCAGGGTAGGGCGGGGGAATCCCTCAGGAAAGCTTGGGCCATGGTCATATCCTCCGGCGTAGTCAGTTTCAGGTTATGTCGGCTTCCTTCGGTCAGCTGGACGGGGAAGCCCAGATATTCCGCCAGCGAAGCGTCGTCGGTACCCAGATAGCCGTCCTCGCAGGCCTTGAGATGAGCGCGGCGGATCAGCTCCAGCGTGAAGCCCTGCGGGGTCTGTACGGCGCGGAGCGTGGCGCGGTCGGGAGTGCTGACCGCGCGAAGCTGCGAATCAGCCACCTTGATAGTATCCACCGCAGCAATGGACGCTACGCCGCTGCCGCAGGAAAGGACGGATTCCTTCACGCGGCGGATGGTGTCCGAATCCACGAGGCAGCGCGCGCCGTCATGGATCAGCACATGCTCTACGCCGTCGGGCAGGCTTTCCAGACCGTTCCACACAGATGCCTGACGAGTGTCGCCGCCGCAGGTCATATGCCAGGGGAAGGGCAATTCTGCGGCTTCCAGAGCGACGCGTACGGCGGATTCATCCTCTGGGCGCACGACGACAACCATACCGTCGGTCAGACCGGCAAAAGCCCGTGCGGAGCGGGCGATCACAGGCTCGCCCTGAAGCGTAAGCAGAATCTTGTTGCGGTCTGCGCCCATCCGGGCGCCGCTGCCGCCGGCCAGCAGAATTGTGTACCACATGGTAGCCTCCTCAGCTGCGTTCGGCAGCCACGCCGTCGTCCTCGGAAAGAATGCGATACAGATCGGCGGCGCCTTCCTTGCGGACGGTCTCGGCTACGGCGAGAATCTCATACTTGCCATAGCGGTCGCCGAAACGGATGGTCATGATATCGCCTACCTTGACCTCTGCGCCGGGCTTTGCAACCTTGCCGTTGAGGCTGACGCGACCGCCGGAGCAGGCCTCGTTGGCGACGGTTCGGCGCTTGATGATCCGGGAAACCTTAAGATATTTGTCAAGACGCATACTGATTCCTCCTACAAAAAAACCCGCAGGAAACCCTGCGGGCAAAAAACGATGGACGAACTTACGCGTTCACGGCGTCCTTCAGGGCCTTGCCAGCCTTGAACACAGGAGCCTTGGAAGCCTCGATCTCGATCTCCTCGCCGGTGCGGGGGTTACGGGCGGTACGGGCGGGACGATCCTTCACTTCGAAGGAGCCAAAGCCCACAACCTGGACCTTTTCGCCGGCGGTCAGAGCCTCGGTCACAACCTCAACAAAGGCGTTCAGAGCCTTCTCGGCATCCTTCTTGGCGAAGCCGGTCTTGGCAACCAGAGCAGCAGTCAGTTCAGTCTTGTTCATGGTAAAATTTCCTCCTTGTTCATTGCGCTGCGCGGTAAGCTTGCAGCAGAAATAATTTGGGTTTAATCTTACATTCGCCGATGCGGTAATGGGCATCCTTGCAGCGAATGCTGATATCAATTCGTTTCGCAGCAGTTCTGCGCCGATTTGACACGATTCCAGTATACATCCATTTCGGCCAAAGTCAAGCCCTCAAGCGACTTTCCGTCTGAAATAATCATATTTTCCATGGCGGAAAAGCGTCGGATAAACTTCTCCGTAGCATAGGTGAGCATTTCTTCCGGGTCCTTTCCGCACAGGCGGGAGACGTTGACGCAGGAGAAGAGCAGATCGCCCAGCTCCAGCCCGGGATCACGCTTCGCTTCGATTTCAGCCAGCACCTCGGCAGCCTCCTCGTTGACCTTGGGCAGCGCTTCCACGGCGTTATCCCAGTCGAAGCCTACCTGCGCAGCCTTCTTCTGCACCTTGGCGGCGCGCATCAGCGCAGGGAGTCCCTTCGATACGTCAGCCAGCACAGAGGCCTGGGAGGTCAGATGCTTCTCGGCCTTCTTCAGCTTTTCCCAGTTGACAGACACGTCCTCGGCGGTTTCACAGTGATCCGTACCGAAAATGTGCGCGTGGCGGTAGATCATTTTCCTGCAGATGGCGGTGGTCACGTCGCTGATGGTGAAGGTGCCGTGGCTGCGGCCTACGCTGGCGTGGAAGACTACCTGCAGCAGCACGTCGCCCAGTTCGTCGGCGATATGATCAGGATCATCCTCGTCAATGGCTGCGGCGGTTTCGTACGCTTCCTCAATGAGGTACTTGCGCAGCGTCTGATGGGTTTGCTCCTTGTCCCAGGGGCAGCCGTGGTCGCCGCGAAGGATTTCCAGAATCTCCACCAGGTCGGCAAAGCAGTAACGCTGGCGGGAGGCCATGGGGACGGCGGGAATGTACACGCTGACGGTGTGGTCATAAGTCTTCTGCCGGTCAAGCTCCATCAGCGGGATCTGCAGGGGAGTCTTGCCTGCGGGGAAGAAGGTGACGGGCATCTCGTCGTCATATAGATCGCCCAGCCACAGCTTAACGTCTCCGGCAAGCACCTGGCTGTCAATCTCGGTGATCAGCAGCGGCAGACGGGGATCATGCGTCGCTTCTGCGCAGGACATGGCGGGAATCAGCCTTATACCGGCGGCGGACTGCGTGGCGGCGGGAGCTGCGTTCAGGCATGCATCGGCGCGGCTGACGCCGGGAAGGCGCACAAGGCGTCCATCCTGCGGACGCTGCTCCTCCAGCGCTGCGATGGATGCATCAGAGGTGGCGTCGATCACGCCGTAAACCACAGGCTGCGCCGCGGCCTCCTCCCAAAGCTTCCGGGCAATGGCCTGATTCAGCTCGTCAAAGTCCCAGAAGTGATCGTAGTATTTGTCAAAGCTGACGAAGGTAATTCCCTGATCCTTCAGCCAGTCCGCCACAGGATGACGTTCTGTGCGCAGGATAAGGCGGGAGGCGCTGCGCAGGGTATCTGCGGTCTGCAGCGTCAGTAGAGAAGGATCGCCGGGGCCCAGGGTAACGACGGTAATTATCTTGCTCATAACAGTCACCTCTGTGCGGATGGAATCAGCGCCTGCCCTTGCGGCGCAGGGAGGCGAAATCGGACAGGGAAACAGCCTTCAAGGCCAACGCGGCGGCGACGTACACAGCCACGCCCACGGCGATTTCAAGGATGGTGGTGAAGTGGTTGATTGGCAGCAGAGTGCGCAGAATCGCAACCACAACGCCCATGCAGGCGGTAGCTGCGGCGGGACGGATCACCCAGCCCATCCAGTTGAAGGGTTTTTTGATATAGCGCACCACAAAGTAAAGGTTGGGAATCATGGAGACGGAATAGCACACAATGGAAGCGATGGGGCCGCCGTGGATACCGACGCCGGGAATACCGACAAGAATGTAGTTCAGCAGGATTTTGCAGCCCACGCCGGCGATCAGCGTATACATGGGGATGCGCTGCTTGCCCAGTCCCTGCAGGATGCTGGTGGTTGCCTGCACCACGGTAAAGAGCACGACCGTCAGTGCGGACATGGACAGAAGTTCGCTGGAAATCTGCAGATGCTCCGCCGTCAGCGTGGATGCATAGAAGAAGGAGATGATCTGCCGGGACAGAAGGCTCATGCCGATGGAGCAGGGGAAGCCGATCAGGAACGCGAAGCGCAGGCCCAGATCGGACTGGCGGCGGATCACGTCGTAATTCTCGGTAGCCTTGGCGGAGGAGATGGCGGGTACAAGGCTCATGGATACTGCCAGCGCAAGCGCGGTAGGGATGTTGATCAGCCTGATGACCATGCCGGTGAACAGGCCGTACAGAGGCCGCGCTTCTGTAATGGTCATGCCGGAGTGCACCATACGGTCCACCAGCATGGCGGAATCCACAAACTGGGCCAGAGGCACGATGCATGCGCTGATGGTGATGGGAATGGAGATCTTCATCAGCTGGGTCGTGACGGAAGAAACCGCAGGCGAAGGTTCGGCGGAGAGCTGGGGCAGCGCATCAAACGCACCCCGTCGGCGGTAGTAGAGAATCACCATGTAGAGCAGCGCCAGCGCCTCCACAATGGTGGTGCCCAGCAGTGCGCCGGCAGCGCCCTCCGCTATGCCTGCGCGGGAGCCGATATAGGCCAGAGGCAGGGACACGAAAACCTTACCCACCTGCTCAATCAGCTGGGATGCGGCGGTGGGTGCCATGTTCTGCTGCCCCTGCATGAAGCCGCGGAAGGCGGACAGCACGCAGACAATCAGCACGCAGGGAGCGATCACAATAAAGCCGGAACGGCTTTCGGGCATGCTGACGCGCTGGGCAAGCATACCGCTGCCCACCAGAATAAACAGCGTACAGACCAGGCCCAGCGCGGCCAGCAGCCACAGCGCGGAGCGGAAGACGCGCTTTGCGCCCCGGGGGTCATCCTTGGCCAGATAATGGCTGACCATACGGGATATAGCCACGGGAAGACCTGCGGAAGAGACGGTCAGCAGAAGATTATAGGTAGGGAACACAGCCTGATAAACGCCAAGGCCGTCTGCGCCGATCAGCCAGGTGAGGGGGATTACAAACAAAACGCCCACAAGCTTGCAGATAATGCCGGTGAGCCCCAGAACGGTCATGCCGCCTACAATGGACTTGGTACCCTTTGCCATATATCAGCGATCCTTTCTGCGTGCAGAATCAGTATGCAGTCATATCAATGCCTATTATACGCCGAAATGGGGAAAGGTACAAGAGCAGAATCCCCGGGAAGAGCAAATCTCCCGTCAGGATTCATCAAAATATCACTTGCAATTTTGCATGGGTCATGGTTTAATTTACATTGAGAATCTATGCATACAGGATGGTAGAGTTATGGACATCAACTGGTATCCGGGACATATGGCGAAGGCGAAGCGGCAGCTGAGCGACCAGCTGAACCGCGTGAACGTGGTGATTGAGCTGTGCGACGCACGTCTGCCCCATGCAAGCCGCAATCCCGATCTTGATAAGCTGATCTCCGGCAAAAAGCGGGTGCTGCTGCTGAACAAGGCGGATCTGGCGGATCCGCAGGTGACCAGCATGTGGCTGAATCATTTCCGGGCGCAGGGGATCGACTGCGCGCCCTACAACGCATCCTCCGGTAAGGCCAAGGACGCGCTGACCATCATCGAGAACGCTGCGAAGGAGACCGTGGAGCGCGCGGCCCAGCGCGGCATCAAAAAGACGGTCAGGGCTATGGTGGTGGGCGTGCCCAACGTGGGCAAAAGCACCTTCACCAACAAGCTGCACGGCGGCGCCATTGCCAAGACGGGCGACCGTCCCGGCGTAACCCGCTCCAACCAGTGGGTGCGCATTACGCCGTATCTGGAGCTGATGGACACTCCCGGTCTGCTCTGGCCCCGGCTGGACGATCAGCTGGCGGCGAGGCGCCTGTGCTATATCGGTACGGTGAAGGACGACGTGGTGGATCTGGCCATGCTGAGCATTCATCTGCTGCAGGATATGCTGAAGGTGAAGCCGGAGCCGGTGATGGAGCGCTTCCGCATCAAGGACGCCGAACTGCGCGGAGAGGAGCTGCTGGAGGCTGTCTGCCGTGGACGCGGCTTCCTGATGAAGGGCGGCGTGTGCGATTACGACCGCTGCTGCGCTGTGGTGCTGGACGAATTCCGCGCGGGCAAGCTGGGACGGATCAGCCTTGAAACGCCCCACAAGGAACGTCCGAGGCTGACCATTCCTGGCGCGAAGCAGGAGACGGAGGAGAAGCATGGCGAAGATTGATCGCGCTGCCAGGGTGCAGCTGCTGGCGGAGACCGACGCGGCCTTCTGGACGCAGGGCGTGGTGGTGGCCGGCATGGACGAGGCAGGCCGCGGTCCACTGATCGGCAATGTGGTAGCCGCCTGTGTGGTGATGCCGCCCGAACCGCTGCTGATCTGGGTGGACGACAGTAAAAAGCTGTCTGAGAAGCGCAGGGAAATGGTCTATGAAGAGATCATGGAGAAGGCGCTGTATGTGGGCGTGGGTCAGGCTACGCCGGAGGAAATCGACCGGATGAACATTTTGGAGGCGACCCGCAAAGCCATGCGTGAGGCAGCCTCGCAGGTTCCTGCGGAGGTGTTCCTGATCGACGCAGTGACAAAGCTCGGTCTGAACGGTCAGGAGATCCCCATGATCAAGGGCGACGCCAATTCCTACAATATCGCCGCGGCCAGCATCGTAGCCAAGGTTACCCGTGACCGGCAGATGGCCGAGATGGACAAGCTGTACCCCGCCTATGGTCTGAAGCGCAACAAGGGCTACGGCACGCCGGAGCATATCGCCGCGCTGAAGGCGCTGGGCCCCTGCCCGGAGCACAGGCGCAGCTTTATCCGGAATTTCTGCCCATGAGCGTGTATCGTACCGGATTGTCCGGCGAGGAGCAGGCGGAAAGGTATCTGCACTCGCGGGGATATGAAACCGTGGCAAGAAGATGGCGCGGTGAGGACGGGGAGATTGACCTGATCATGAAGGACGGCGAGTTTATCGTCCTTGTGGAGGTCAAGTTCCGCCCCTCAGGCCGCAGCGGCGACGGATTGAAGGCTGTGACGCCCGCCAAGCGCCGAAGGATGACGCATGCGGCGGAGGCTTTTCTTATGGAACGGGAATGGATGAATGTTCCTGTTCGTTTTGATGTTGTGGAAATCACCCGCGACGGGCTGAACCATGTGATCAATGCCTTCTATGCGGGAACGTAAGTGATGAATCGAGGTGTCCTGATGCGTATCAGACGACTTCTGACGCTGTTTATCGCGATGCTCATGCTCTTCACGTGGACTGCCTTTGCCGAAGAGGATGAAACAAACCTGCTGTACAACGGCGGCTTTGAGTATCTGGATGAAGACGGTATGCCCGACGGATGGTATACCGACGCGTACGTCCGGCAGGAAGGTTATACCACCTACGGCATGACGGGCGATGCTCATGGCGGCGAAAATGCAGCGATGGTCAACAACATCGGCATGAACGACGCGCGCTTTGCCCAGTCCGTGTCAGTCAAGCCGGAGACTCTGTACAGGTTGTCCGGATGGATCATGGCGGACAATATCGGCGACAGCGGACGGGGCGCGAACCTTTCCATTGAAGATGTGTACGTCTTCAGTGAAAGCGTATTTCATACCGAGGGCGGCTGGCAGTATGTGGAACTGTACGGCGAGACGGGCGAGGATCAGTACGACGTGACTGTCTTTGCACGTGTGGGTGGCTACAGCGGCGAAAGTCAGGGAAGGGCTTTCTTTGACGATCTGTCGCTGGTGGAGGTGCAGTCCGTTCCCGGCGACGGCGTTGCTACCCGCTGGTTCAAACGGACGGTGACCCCCGCTGTGGTTGAAGAGGCGGAGGATGAGGATGCCGCTCCCTTCTGGCCCTGGCTGCTGGTTTTGTCTGCAGTCTATGGTCTGGCTGCGCTGTGCATGGTGCAGACGCTGCAGCTTGACCGCCGCGAGCTGGTGGAAAAGAATCGGGTACCTGCTTTCTTCCTCGTGGGTATGCTGGCGGCTGTGGCCGTGCGGCTGATCTGCACGGCGGTGGAGGGCTATCAGGTGGACGTCAACTGCTTCCTTGCCTGGGGCGGCATGATGGCCTCCGATGGTCCGGCAAACTTCTATCGTCCGGAGCGCTTCTGTGACTACACGCCCGGTTATCTGTATGTGCTGGGGATGAACGGGCTCGTATCCCGCCTGTTCTCCTCCCGCTGGGCGCAGGTGCTGGTGTACAAAACTGTTCCCATGCTCTGCGATATGATCATGGCGGGGCTTGTATACCGGCTGGGCCGCGAAGAAAAGCTGAACCGCAATCAGGCGGGGCTGGCTGGACTTCTGGTGGCCTTCAATCCCGCCATCATCATCAACAGCGCGGCGTGGTGCCAGATGGACAGCGTGCTGGCGCTTGGTCTGATGCTGGTGGCATGGCTGGCAATCCGCCGCAGGTGGACGCTGGCGCTGCCGGTGTATGTGGTGTGCATTCTTGTGAAGCCTCAGGCGCTGATGCTGGGCTTCCTCGGCCTTGCCGCCATCGTGATGGCGTGGATCCGCTTCCGGGAGGACAGGCAGGCCATCTGGAAGGGCGTGCTCTGGTCTGTAATTGCGGCGGCTGTGATTGTGTTGCCCTTCAGCTGGAAGCAGGACGACTTCCTGTGGCTGTTCAACCTCTATGGCAGCACGCTGGCTTCCTATCCCTATGCCACGGTGAATACGGCAAACCTGTACTATCTGCTGGGCGGCAACTGGAATGCCATCGGCAATGCCTGCGGATGGTATGTACCGCTGATTTTCGCGCTGATGAGCGCCCTTTGGGGCGCGCTGCAGTTCCGCACACTGAAGGCGCGCAGGCTTTGGTGGATTGAAACCGGCCTCATGGCTGCCTTCACGCTGGCCTTCTTCGCGATGTGTTTCCTGCGCGTCAGCTGGGGCGTGGTGGGTGCGGCTGCCATGGCTATGGCCTTCGCGGTGGTGCTGCCCATGTTTGTCCGTGGCGGCAGACTGGAGGCTTTGCCCCTGTGCGGCGGCGTCCTGTTCATTCTTTTGTATGTGCTGGGCGTCAAGATGCACGAGCGTTATCTTTTCCCGGCCATGATTCTTCTTGCCATGGCGTATGTGATTCACCGCGACAGGCGTATACTGCTGCTGCTGACGGTGACTGCCTGCACCATGTTCATCAATGAAGGTATCGTGCTGGACAACTCTGTCCGGCTCGGCTCCAGCATGGGTCACCTGAATCAGGATACCTACTGGCTGAACATGCTTCTGTGCGCGGTCAACGTTCTTTGCGTACCGCTGGCGGTATGGACGGGCCACCGCGTCTGTGTCGACCGGGTGACGTCTGCCCTTGACGATGAGGTGAAGGCTCCCTTCTTCCTTCACCGGCACGGGGCTGCTCCCTGCACGCCTCTTACTTACCGCGCGGACGCGTCCCTTCGCTGGAACAGGCGCGATACGATTCTCGTGCTTGCTGCAACGCTGATTTACAGCGTGGTTGCGCTGTGGAATCTGGGCAGCATGAAGGCTCCGCAGGAGGCGTGGAAGTCCACCAATAACAAGGAACAGATTGTAATCGATCTGGGCCGGCATTATGACGACGCGACCATGCTCTACTATTGCGAGGTGGTGTACAGCGACTTCTCCATCGCAGTCAGCGAGGATAGCCAGAGCTGGTCGGAGGAATACTGGGCGCAGATGGATCAGGGCCAGTGCTACCGCTGGAAGTACCTTGCGCCAAGCTATCTGGACGACAAGGGTGCAAGGAATTACGCGTCGGTGAGCACGGTGGATCAGGCGCAGCGCTTCAGCGGACGGTATGTGCGCATCACCGCCCAGCAGATCGGTCTGATCCTTAACGAAGTGATTTTCCGCGATGCGCAGGGGAATCCCATTACCGCTGTGGTGACGGACCGCTTCAACGCTAATGTGGAATCCCCGCTGTATTCCGATCCTGAAAACGTGCTTAACGAGCAGGATACGCTGGAGGGTGTGCCCGGCTGGTATGCCAACGGGGAAAGTGCGCCGGATGAGCCCGGCTGGTACAACAGTACCTATTTTGACGAGATCTATCATGCCCGAACTGCGCTGGAACATCTGCGGGGCACCGCGCCCTATGAAACCAGCCATCCGCCTCTGGGTAAGCTGCTGATGAGCATCGGCATTGCCATCTTTGGCATGACGCCTTTCGGCTGGCGTATTGCAGGCGCGGCGGCGGGCATCCTGATGCTGCCTGCCATGTATGTGCTGGGCAAGCAGCTGACCAGGCGGACGTCCATGGCTTTTGTTGCTATGCTGCTGATGGCGGTGGATTGCATGCATCTGACTCAGACGCGCATCGCCACCATCGACAGCTTCCCGGTGCTGTTTATCATCCTGAGCTATCTGTTCATGGTCCGTTTCATGCAGAAGGATATCACCTGCGCTCCGCTGCGCAATCTTCTGCCGGAGCTTGCCCTGTCCGGTCTGTTCATGGGCTGCGGCATCGCCAGCAAGTGGATCGGCGTCTATGCGGGTGCGGGCCTTGCGGTGCTGTATTTCTGGACGCTGGGGCGGCATCTGCGCCTCTCCGGCCAGAGCCTTGCTCTGCTGAACAGCGATGCGGAGCTGACTGACGAGCAGCGTACGATGCTTGAAAAGCGCGACCGTGATGCTCTGCGCAGGATGATCGTGCTGTGCCTGTGGTGCCTTGTATTCTTTGTTGCAGTGCCTGTGGTGATTTATCTTGCGTCCTATGTGCCCTACTTCGCCTATACGCACAAGAAAAACCTGTGGGATTTCCTGCAGCTGGTAATCGGCGCGCAGGAGGGAATGTTCAACTATCACGCCACGCCCGGCCTGGGTATGGATCATCCCTTCCATTCTCCGTGGTACGAGTGGCCCCTGATCAAGCGACCCATGTATTACGCCATGGCGCAGTTCCTGCCGGAGGGTACCAGCCTGTCCATTTTCTGCTTCGGCAATCCTGCCGTCTGGCTGGCAGGTCTTGCGGGCATTGCGGCTGTGATCGCCGTATGGGTGCGCAGGCATTGCTATGCCCGTATCGGCTCTGACTCTCTGGTGCACGTTTTTTCGGACAGCTGGGGACTTACGCCGGGCTTTGTGCTCATCGGCCTTCTGGCGCAGTTCCTGCCCTGGGTGGTAGTGCCTCGCGGCACCTACATTTACCATTACTTTGCCAGCGTGCCTTTCCTGATTCTCGGTGTGATGCTGCTCCTGCACTGGCTGACAAAACGCATGCCGAGCCTCGGCCGTGCTGTGATGGCAGCCTATCTGATGGTATGCATCCTGTTCTTTGCGGCCTATTACCCCTATGCCAGCGGCATGCCCGTGCCGGATGCGTGGCTGGACTTCATGTCCGGTTTCCTGCGGCTCTACCATAGCTGAGGAGTGAATGCAAAAGATGCTGCGTGAAATGTTCAACAAGCCCCGACTGATGCGCCGCCTTGCGGTGCTGGTACTGACCATTGTGCTGATGGGCTTCTGTGTGGCTGTTTTCCAGCAGATCGGAGTGGGTACGGATCCCTGCGCCACGCTGACCAAGGGCGTGAGCATGACGCTGGGAATCAGCTACGGCAGCTGCATGTTCCTGATCAGCTTCCTGATTCTTGCGGTCATCCTGCTGATGAAGCATTACCGCACTATCGGCCCGGGTACCATCATTGTAATGTTCCTGCTGGGCTATGTGGTGGATTTCTTCAACTGGGTGTTCAACAGTCTGAATCCTCTGGGGGATGAAACGCTGGCGGTGAAGGCAGTCATCTTTGTAATCACCATGGCGGTGTTTCTTGTTGACGTAGCCTTCTATACTGTGGTGGATATGGGTACCGCTCCCTATGACGCGCTGCCCATCGTCCTTGCCGACAGGCAGAAGATGATTCCCTTTGCGCCCATCCGCATGGCGCAGGATATCCTGTGTACGGCGGCGGGATGGCTGATGGGAGGCCCTGTGGGCGTGGTGACGGTCATTGTCTGCTTTTTTATGGGGCCGGTGATTTCGCTGATTGCCGCTCGCTTCAGGCACTGGTTTGAATAACCCAAGGAGCGTCCGACGCTGCGTCGGGCGCTCTTTTTGTTCC
The DNA here is from genome assembly GCA_017471885.1 of Clostridia bacterium. Lineage (GTDB taxonomy): Bacteria > Bacillota > Clostridia > Christensenellales > Aristaeellaceae > UBA11524. The sequence goes on from JAFURI010000010.1 coordinate 27,642, forward strand.
ATTGGCAGGGTTTGACTGCATCCGGGTCGAATATTGGAACAAAATGCGTTTAAGGGAGGAGCCCCGGATATGCTGGCAAGAACCCTCGGTTATGGTCTGAACGGCGTAAGCGGCTTTCCTGTCAAGATTGAAGTGTATGCCGCCAACGGTCTGCCTGCGCTGGATATCATCGGTCTGCCGGATGCATCCGTCAAGGAAAGCCGGGATCGCGTCAGCGCGGCAATCGTCAACAGCGGCTTTGCCATGCCCATCGCCCGTCTGACGGTGAATATGGCGCCTGCAGATATGAAGAAAGAAGGCCCTGCCTTTGATCTGCCTGTGGCAGTGTGCATCCTCATGGCTTCGGGCCAACTGGAGAATATGGATATGTCCGGTACGTTGATGCTGGGCGAGCTGTCCCTGGACGGCAGCCTCCGGCCGGTGCGCGGCGCGCTGCCCATGGTGATCAGCGCCAGCGAGCAGGGCGTGGAGGAGATCATTCTGCCTGCGGGAAACGCGGCCGAGGTGGCATGTATTCAGGGCGTGAAGGTCTATCCGGCAGACAGTCTGCGGCAGGTGGTGGAGCATCTCAGGCGCAAAGAGCCGATTCCTGCGCAGGAGCAGAGATCCTATCAGGAAATTTTGATGGAAAGCCACCATGCCGTGGATCTTGCGCAGGTTCAGGGGCAGCTGGGCGCGCGCCGCGCGCTGGAGATTGCGGCCGCCGGAGGCCATAATATGCTGATGATCGGCGTACCCGGATCCGGCAAGACCATGCTGGCAAGGGCGCTGCCGGGGATTCTTCCGCCGCTGACCTTTGAAGAGGCGCTGGAAACCACGCGGATTCATTCCATCGCCGGCCGGCTGTCCGCAGGCACGGGTCTTATGGCTACGCGTCCCTTCTGTGCGCCGCATCACAGCGCATCGGTTGCCAGCCTGATCGGCGGAGGCGCCAATGCCCGGCCGGGCGAGGTCAGCATGGCCCATAACGGCGTGCTGTTTCTGGATGAATTACCGGAGTTCAGTCGCAATGCACTGGAGGCGTTACGTCAGCCGCTGGAGGATGGCGTGGTATCGGTGACGCGTGTCCGCAGTCAGGCAGAATACCAGTCCAGCTTTATGCTGGTGGCCAGCATGAATCCCTGTCCCTGCGGCTATTACGGCAGCAAGCAGCGGGAATGCCGATGCTCCCAGCATGAAATCAGGCGGTATCTGGATCGTGTGTCGGGGCCGCTGTTGGATCGCATTGATATTCAGATTGAGGTGGATGCGGTCCCGGTGAAGGAAATCAACGCAGGCGGCGCGGCGGAATCCTCCGCGGTGGTGGCTGAACGTGTGCGAAAGGCTCGTGAGATTCAGCAAAAGCGATACAGAGGCGAGGGGATTCATTGCAACGCGCAGCTGGACGCACGACTGACCAGGCGGTACTGTCTCCTGTCTCCGGAGGCAACGCAGGTGCTGAATATGGCTGTGGAGCGTATGGGCCTGAGCATGCGTGCCTATGGCCGGGTGCTGAAGGTGGCAAGAACCATCGCAGACCTTGCAGGTGAAAAGCAGATTGCCACTTCGCATGTGGCGGAGGCAATCCAGTACAGAGAGCTGGACGGAAAATACTGGCGATAACGAAAACGGCCCGGAGAACATTTCTCCGGGCCGTTAATCTGTTCACCTGATCACTGCAGCAGGCCGGGGGCTTCGCTGCAGAGCATGGAGGCCGCGTCCTGCGCGGAAATGGAGCCATAGCACAGCCGCTGGATCAGTTCGCTTACAAGTGCAAAGACCTCTGGTGCGCCGGATGGATCAGCTTCGGGGGCGGGGGAACTGAAGGGCGCAGCTACGTCGCCTACGTAGAAGGCGACCCGCTGGCTGCATTCGTCCATCATGGGGCTGATGGCGGAGGATACGATATGCGAGGCGGGAATTCCTCGCTCACCCAGCAGAAGCTCATTGGCGGGCACGCTGTTCAGGAAGAAGTCCAGCAGCCGGGCAGCATTCTCCGGATGAGCAGAAGCCGCGGATACGGAGAAAAACTGTGAAGGCTTGAGAAAGTTGGACAGCTTCGGATCAGGAGACGGCCAGGTCGTAATGCCAAGCTCCATGCCCCACTGATCGGCGGCAGACTGGAGGGCGGACATCTGGTTGGACCAGAGGAAAGCGCACCAGCTGCTGCCGGACGGATCAAGACCGCGCACCAGCGGGTCTTCCGCCACATTGCCGGCGGATACGTCAGTGAAAACCTCGCTGCCCACATGCCAGCCCTCGCGGATGCCCTGCTCATATAGCATGAAGAAGCCGGTCACGTCCTCCAGAGAAGCGCTGAACTGTCCCTGATCAAAAAGACTCGAGCCCAGTCCGCGCAGATAATAGCCCAGCAGCTGTTCGGTGGCATAGCCGATATTGGTCTTGCAGCCGGTACGGGCGTAGACCTCCCGGGAGAGGGCGATGAAATCATCCATTGTCATGTAATCAGGAACAGTCAGCCCCACGCTGTCAAGCAGCGTTTTGTTGTAAAACAGCGCGGGTGCGTTGACGCCAAGGCACACGCCGTACAGTCCGCCGTCAACCATGCCGGAATCAAGGATATCCATGCTTACGTCGCCGACGCTGATCAGTCCGGCGGAAACGAAGGGCTGCAGATCCAACAGCAGACCGTCTTCCACATACTGATTCAGGTACTGATAATCCATCTGAATAACGTCGGGCAAACCGCCGCCCAGCGCATGGGAGTCCATCATGCTCCAGTAATCGCTCCAGCCGAAGGGACGAAGCTCGCAGGATACGCCGGCGTTTTCCTGCTCAAACAGTGAAAGCGCCTCTGTCGTGCGGTCAATGCGGGTCTGTTCGCCCCAGATGGCAACGGAAAGAAGCGTCTGCGCCATTGCAGGCGAAACGGCAGAGACCAGCAGGATAACGGCGGCAAGAAAAGCGAGCCTTCTCATGACAGTACGCCTCCAGTCAGGCAGATCGGAAGAAAGTCTGTATGAATCATTATAGGACAAATTGTGTGAAATTGGAATGGGGAAAAGACGTTTAAGCCGCAAAATCTTTTACAGACGAACAGACGATACCTCTGCTATTGCGCTTCGACAGGTTGGTGTGGTAAAATATTGACCGGAATATACACGTTCCGCCCTGTGCGGACAGAATGAACATATAAACAGGAGGCGTTTCTGTATGGAAAACAAGGCGTACGCACCGGTGAAGGGACTTCCTGCATGGCATGCGCAGCTGCATGACGAACTGAACGGCATGGCGGATGCTCTCACTGCGAAACTTACCGGCTGGCAGGGCGCGGAACTTGTCATCCGTCCTGAAGAGAAGGGGTGGCGGGGCGAAGGAAAGGCGACCGAAGCGATTCAGCAGGCCGTTGACGAGGTCAGCGCGCAGGGCGGCGGCACGGTGCTGCTGGACGGCGGCGATTACGTCACGGGCAGCGTGGTACTGCGTGACAACGTGCGGCTCATGGTGGCGAAGGGTTCCCGCATGCTGGCCAGCACCGATATTGCCGATTTTCCGGAGCATATCTGCCGCCGCGTTACGGTGCAGGATACGCATATGGGCATGAATCAGTCGCTGATCTTTGCGGAGGACTGCTGCAATATCAGCATCTGCGGTGAAGGCGAGATCGACGGGCGGGGCACGCAGGACAACTTCCACGGCGACGAGACCCAGCACGGCACGCCGGGGCGGCCCTTCCTCATCCGCATCGTGGACTGCAAGGGTGTGCATGTGAAGGACGTTACCCTGCGCAACGCGGCCTGCTGGATGGAGAATTACTTCAACTGCGACGAAGTTCTGATTGAAAACATCACCGTGCGCAATCAGTCCAACTACAATAACGACGGTATTGACATCGACGGCTGCCGGGACGTGATCATCCGCGGCTGCGACGTGCTGTCCGGCGACGATGCGCTGTGCTTCAAGGCTGCATCCGAAATGCCCACCGAGCGTGTGCTGGTGGAAAACTGCAGCCTCTACAGCGCCTGCAATGCGGTGAAGGTCGGCACGGATACTCAGGCCGATTTCCGCAAGGTGCTGGTGCGCAACTGCCGCATCGGCGGCCTTGAGGAGGATCCCAGCGGGCTGAAGCATCCCTGCTCCGATTCCGGCATCTCTCTGGAGATGGTGGACGGCGCGGTGCTGGAGGATTTCCTGCTGACGGGCATTGATATTCGCAGGGCCTGGAGTCCCATCTTTATGCGCATGGAGGATCGCGGGCGCGTGCGTCCCGATGCTCCGAGGCCGCCCATGGGCACGCTGCGCCGTGTGGTGATTGAGCATGTAACCGGCTGCGAAAACGGCCCCCGCGGATCCTATCTCTTCGGCGCGCCTGAGCGTTCCATTCAGGACGTGATTCTCTACGACGTGTGTGTGGAACAGCTGGCCAGCGTGAAGCCCGTGATCACCGATGCGGATATCGGCGAACTGAAGGGCGTTTATCCCGACGCGCACATGATCGACGATCTGGGCGACGCTCCTGCGTGGGGACTGTGGCTGCGTTATGTGGACGGTCTGACACTGATGGATTACAGGGTTAAGCCGGTGGGTGAGGATCCCCGTCCGGAATATGAGTTTGGTGCGGGAGTGAGAGTCAGCGTTATCCGCTGATGAAGGAAAGGAAGCGGCCAAATGGATATTCTTCGCCTCGCAAGGGAAGAGTTTGACTATACCGTGGCTGTACGCAGATATCTGCATGAGCATCCGGAGGCAGCGCCCGAGGAGCAGCTGGAGACCATGGCGTATATTGAACGTCAGCTTGACGGCATGGAGATTCCGCATCTGCGGATCGAGGGCGGCGGTATTCTGGGGTTCATTGGCCCTGAAGACGCGGACAGAACGCTGCTTCTGCGCGCTGATATTGATGCGCTGAAGATTCAGGAGGATGAGCGGAATCTGCGCTGCGAAAGAAACTGCGTCTCGAAAAAGCCGGGTCTGATGCATGCCTGCGGGCATGATGCGCATATGGCCATGCTGCTCACGGAGGCGAAAATCCTCAAGCGCATGGAGAACGAGCTTCCGGGAAGAATTATTCTCCTGTTCGAAGAGGGAGAAGAGGGCGGCGGCAACATCAAGAAAATCTGCCGGTATATCGGCGAGAGCAGACTGCGGATTGACGGCTGCTATGCTGCGCATGTGCGCTGGGATATTCCCTCCGGCAGAATTGCCCTTTGCGAAGGCGGCTCCATGTGCGGACAGATGCGCTTTCTCCTGACGGTGGAGGGACAGAGCGGGCACGGATCCCGGCCGGATCTGGGCAGGAGCGTCATCGACTGCTTCCATCAGATCTACAGCGCATGGAGCATGCTGCGCATGAATACCGTGCGCCCGGATACCAGCCTGACGTGGTCGGCGTGCTCGCTTTCGGCCGGCGTGAGTCACAATGTGCTGCCTGATCATCTGAACTGCGAAGGAACCATTCGCATGGAGGATCAGGAAAGCGGCGACCGCTTCTGGCGGGCATTTCATTGTGCGGCGGTGATGACGGCGCAGCAGTGCGGCTGCCGGGCGGAGCTGCGCAGGGTGATGTATCTGCTTCCTCTCTCCAGCGACGGCCCATGCCTTGATCTTTTCCGCAGCACGGCAAAGGAAGCGCTGGGCAGCGGGAACGTCATTGAGGCAAAGATGTGGATGGCGTCGGAAAGCTTCAGCTACCTTTCCGCCATGTATCCCAGCGTGTTCGCATTTATCGGCATTGCCAATGAGGAGAAAGGCTGCGGGGCAAATCACCATACCGCACAGTTTGATCTCGATGAGGACGGCATGATTGCCGGTGTGGCCTCAGCTGTAGCATATGCTGCGGCCTTCCTGAAGGACAAGCCCGATACGAGCGGCTTCGTTCCCGCGTGCAGGGACATGGACGCCCTGCTTTCCATGGTGGAGGAGCAGCCGGACGTCAAACTATGCTATTGACAAAAACAAAATTACCTGCAAGTCGTCTTTTCCCTCTTGCGGGAATACTGTGTGCCAGGTATAATACAAAGCAGTATTTGTTTGCATTTGAAACTGACAGGGGGTAAGAGCGTTGTTCAGGAGGGTGGATCCCACCGTATTGAAAGAAACGTGCTACATTGCGGGTTTTGTACTGGTTTTCAGTGCAGTAATGCAGTTGATTTTTGCCCTGCTGGGCTCATGGAGCTTCTCTGTCCTCTGGGGAAATCTTCTGGGCGGAACCGGAGCGGTGCTGAACTTCTTTCTGATGGGACTGACCATTCAGCAGGCGCTGGGCCAGAGCGAAGAGGATGCAAAAACAAAGATGAAGCTTTCTCAAAAGCTTCGTATGCTGCTTCTGGTGATTGTTTGCGCTATTGGCGCAGCTGCACCGTGCTTTGATCTGGTGGCTGTGTTGGTGCCTCAGCTCTTCCCCAGAATCGCTGTGATGCTGCGTCCGGTTCTGGACAAGCTCATTGGACGCAAAGCAGAATAAGTAGTTTTCACAATCCGACTGAAAGGAGGTGAGAAACTTATGAAGGATAAGAACCTTCGCTTCCGGATAATCGACGGACTTCTCATTGCTATGATGGTACTGCCGCTGGTAGCCGCTGTTGTGCTTCAGATTGTCACAAAGCCGGCGTCGGAAGGCATTACCATTACGGGTGCGAGAGTGTTTTTCACCATACCCATGCCCTTGATGGATCTGGTGATTTCGGAGGCCCAGGTGAATGCCTGGCTGATCATGATCACGATTTTGGGCGCTTGTCTGTTCCTGACCCATGGACTGCAAGTGGAGGGTGGAAGCGCACGGCAAATGGCTGCAGAATGGGCGGTTGAAAAGCTGGACGGACTGGTTGCAGGCAATATGGATCCCATTTTCCATGCATCCTATGCGCCGTTTGTCGGCGCCATTCTGGCACTGTCAGCCTGCTCCAGTCTTATGTCCCTGCTGGGTGTGTTCCCGCCTACCTCGGATGTGAATGTTGTGGCTGGCTGGGCAATTCTGGTCTTCGGTCTGATTACCAAGAATAAACTCAAGGCCGGTGTTGGAGCGTATATGAAGGGATTTCTGGATCCTATCCCGGTCATGCTGCCGATGAACATAATCGGTGAGTTTGCAACACCCGTTTCGATGACGTTCCGTCATTTCGGCAATGTGCTTTCCGGTTCGGTTATTGCAGCGCTGGTGGCATGGGCGTTGCAGAGCCTTTCTTCGCTGGTGCTTGGCTGGCTGCCAGGATTCCTGGGCGATTTCCCGCTGCTCCAGATTGGTCTTCCCGGTATTCTGAGCGTATACTTTGATGTTTTCTCCGGATGCATCCAGGCGTTCATTTTTGCCATGCTGACGATGCTGAACATCTCCAACGCCTATCCGGGCGACGACGTGGTGCAGGAAAGACGGGCGAAGAAAAAACCCGTCCTGGCAAAGTAAACTTTGGTTGAGTCAGACACGATACAAACAAATTGATTGGAGGTACTTCTCATGTTGGAACTGGCTATTGGTATCATTCTTGGTTGCTGTGCACTGGGCGCTGGCTGCGCCATGATCGCCGGTATCGGCCCTGGTATCGGCGAAGGCGATGCTGTGGGCAAGGCCTGTGAAGCTATTGGTCGTCAGCCTGAGTGCAAGGGTTCTGTCACTTCTACCATGATCATGGGCTGCGCCATTGCTGAGACCACCGGTATTTACGCACTGGTTATCGCCATTCTGCTGATCTTTGTTGCTCCCAACACGCTGGTCGGCGTCCTTCTGAAGGCAATTGGTCAGTAAAGTAGGTGAGGGAAATGCAATCTTTGGAAGTCATTTCCGTTAATGTATGGCAGATTCTGATTTCTCTTGCCAATCTGACGATTCTGTATTGGCTGCTGAAAAAGTTCCTGTATAATCCTGTTAAAAAGGTTATTGCAGCGCGTCAGCAAGCCATTGATGATCAGTACAAAGCGGCAGATGCTGCTGAAAAGGCAGCCAACGCCAGTCGTGACGAATATTACGCACGGCTGGAAAACGCACAGGCTGTTGTGGACGGCATGATTCACGATGCTACGGCCAGCGCAAATCGCAGAAGCGAGCGTATTGTGCAGGAAGCACGCGACAAGGCTGGTTCGATCGTCCGACAGGGTCAGATGGAAGCCGAAATGGAAAAGAAGAAGGCGCAGGCTACTATCCGCCGCGAGATTACCGATGTTTCTGCCGCGCTGACCGAGAAGCTGCTCGGCCGCGAAATCAACGACGGCGATCACCGCGGGCTGATTGACTCCTTCCTGCAGGAAATGGGTGACGGGCAATGACGGAGATGAGTAAGGCTTATGCCGACGCCCTGTATTCCCTCGCCATGGACTGCGGCACGGAGGAAGAGACCCTCGAGGGTCTTCGCATGGTGCTGAAGCACCTGCGTGAGGTTCCCGGCGCAATGGATCTGCTGGCTTCGCCGTCCATCCCCAAGGAGGAGCGCGCCGCTGTGCTGGATCAGGCCTTTGTCGGGCTTCAGGAGCCTGCGATGGGCTTTCTGCACGTTCTGACGGGCAAGGGGCACATTCGTCAGCTGGAGGAATGCATCAAGGCCTATGCCGAGCTGCATGATTCCGCTCGCAAGCTGGCTACAGCCGTGGTGAAGAGCGCTGTGGAGCTGACGGAGGAAGAAAAGAATACGCTGAAAAGCAAGCTGGAGCAGAAGCTGGGCAGAACTATCCGCCTGGATTGTTCCGTGGATCCCTCCCTGCTGGGCGGCCTGGTGGTTCAGGTGGATGGCAGGATCATTGACGGCAGTCTGAAGCACAGACTGCATGAAATCAAGGAAGTGATGAATAGATGAGCAACAAGCCAGAGGAAATCAGCAGCATCCTCAAAGAGCAAATCCGCAATTACAAATCACGCATTGAGATGGCGGAAACCGGCACCGTCATTACCGTCGGCGACGGTATTGCACGGGTGTACGGCTTGCGCTCCTGCATGGCCAACGAACTGCTCCGCTTTGAGGATGGCAGTATGGGTATGGCGCAGAATCTGGAGGAGGAAACGGTCTCCGTTGCTGTGCTGTCCGATAAAGATTCCATTCGCGAAGGCTCCACTGTGTACCGTACCGGCAAGGCTCTGTCTGTGCCTGTGGGTGAAGCGCTGCTGGGCCGTGTGGTAAATGCGCTGGGTCAGCCCATCGACGGCAAGGGCGATGCGGTATGTACGCAGACCCGTCCGATTGAATCCGAGGCTCCCGGCATCATTGAGCGCCAGAGCGTTAACGTGCCCCTGCAGACGGGCATCAAGGCCATCGACGCCATGATTCCCATCGGCCGCGGTCAGCGTGAGCTGATCATCGGCGACCGCCAGACCGGCAAAACGGCTATCGCGGTGGATACCATCATCAACCAGAAGGGCAAGGACGTGCTGTGCGTGTACGTCGCCATCGGTCAGAAGCGCACCTCCGTGGTGCAGCTGGCCAATGAGCTGGAGCGTGCCGGCGCGATGGATTACACCATCATCGTGTCCGCCTCTGCTGCCGAGAGCGCTCCTCTGCAGTACATTGCACCCTATGCCGGCTGCGCCATGGCGGAATACTTCCGTGAGCAGGGCAAGGATGTGCTGATTGTCTACGACGATCTGTCCAAGCACGCGGTGGCCTACCGCGCTCTGTCGCTGCTGATCCGCCGTCCTCCGGGCCGCGAGGCGTACCCGGGCGACGTATTCTATCTGCATTCCCGTCTGCTGGAGCGTGCAGCCTGCGTCCATAAGGACTTCGGCGGCGGCTCCATCACCGCGCTGCCCATCATTGAGACCCAGGCGGGCGACGTATCTGCCTATATTCCCACCAACGTGATTTCCATCACCGACGGTCAGATCTTCCTGGAGACGGAGCTGTTCCACTCCGGCATCATGCCCGCCATCAACCCCGGCATTTCCGTCAGCCGCGTGGGCGGCAGCGCCCAGCTGAAGGCCATGAAGAAGGTTGCCGGCGAATTGAAGCTGCTTTATGCGCAGTATCTGGAGCTGAAGTCCTTCGCTCAGTTCGGTTCTGATCTGGATGCGGATACCAAGGCCCGTCTGGCTCTGGGCGAGCGCATTGTGGAAGTGCTGAAGCAGAAGAAGAACGCTCCTGTGCGCGTAGGCTGCCAGGTGGCGATCGTGTATGCGGTGATTCACGGCTATCTGAACGAAGTGCCCGTGAACAGGGTTCAGGACTGGGAAATGCGGCTGTATGAAAAGTTGGAGGCCCAGTACGAGAGTCTGATGGACCGTTTCGAGCAAGGTCAGTTCAACGACGAAGACGTGAAGGAACTGGAAGAGGCGCTTGCGTCCATGCGGAGGTGACAGGGATGGGAACCAACACCAAAGCCCTGAAAATCCGTATCCGCAGCGTGGATTCCACCATGCATACCACCCGGGCCATGGGCCTGGTGGCGTCCTCCAAGATGCGCCGCGCCAATGAACGCATGCATAACGGCAAGCAGTATGCCGAGGCTTTCGGCAGCGTGGTGCAGGTGCTGACCGCCGCTCCGGAATGTGCGCGCAGTCCCTATATGCAGCCCTCCGAAGGCGCAAGGACCTGCCTGATCGTCATTGCGGGCGACCGCGGTATGGCGGGCGGCTACAATGCCAACGTGTTCCGGCTGACCGACAGCATGCAGTATGACGCCGTCATTCCCATCGGCAAGCGCGCCTGCGATCGGTACCACGGCAAATTCTATTCCTCCGAGGACTTCAGCGGCGCGGACGCTACGGCCATGGCTCATGAGATCTGTCAGAAGTATCTGGCAGGGGAGTTTGACCGGCTGGGTATTGTGTCTACCCGCTACGTCAGCATGCTGACGCAGGAGGCGTATGTGACGTGGGTGCTTCCGCTGGAACGCAGCGAACGCACAGGCAGTACCGGCGTGGTTTTTGAGCCTGATGAGGAGACCATTCTCAATGCTGTGGTGCCGGATTATGTGGCGGGCGTTCTGATGCGCTGCATCCGCGAGAGCTTTGCCAGTGAGGTCGCCGCGCGCCGCATGGCCATGGACTCTGCAGGCAAGAACGCGCAGGCCATGATTGACGATCTGCAGCTGCAGTACAACCGTGCCCGTCAGGGCGCCATTACCCAGGAGATTACGGAGATTGTGGCTGGCAGCGGCGCATAACGTTATGCGCTATGCAATCACAATCAAAAGAAGGAGGTAATCCTTTTGACTGATAAACATACGGGTATCGTCGCACAGGTCATGGGACCTGTTGTGGACGTCCGTTTTGACGATGGCGGGCTGCCGCCGATTCATCAGGCGCTGACCGTCATGATCGGGGAGCGGAAGCTGACCTGTGAGGTGGCGCAGCACATTGGCGACAATACCGTGCGCTGCATTGCCATGGCTTCCACCGACGGTCTTCAGCGTGATTCTGTCGTGACCGACACCGGCGCGTCCATCAGCGTGCCCGTGGGCCGCCAGACGCTTGGCCGCATCTTCAACGTGCTGGGCGACGTGGTGGATAATGGCGAGCAGGTGGAAGGCGAACGCTGGGACATCCATCGTCCTGCCCCTGCCTATGACGAACTTGCTACTTCTACGGAGATCTTGGAGACCGGCATCAAGGTTATCGACCTGATCTGTCCCTATTCCAAGGGCGGCAAGATCGGTCTGTTCGGCGGCGCCGGCGTGGGCAAGACCGTGCTGATCATGGAGCTGATCAACAACATCGCCAAGCAGCACAACGGCCTGTCCGTGTTTACCGGCGTAGGCGAACGTACCCGCGAGGGCAACGATCTTTACAACGAAATGAAGGAATCCGGCGTGCTGAAGAACACCGCGCTGGTTTACGGTCAGATGAACGAGCCTCCGGGAGCACGTATGCGCGTGGGCCTGTCCGGACTGACCATGGCGGAATATTTCCGCGATGAAGAGAATCAGGACGTGCTGCTGTTCATCGACAACATCTTCCGTTTCACGCAGGCCGGCTCCGAGGTATCCGCGCTGCTGGGCCGTATGCCCTCCGCCGTGGGCTATCAGCCTACGCTGGCTACGGAGATGGGTACCCTGCAGGAGCGTATTACCTCCACCCGCAAGGGTTCCATTACCTCTGTTCAGGCTGTTTACGTGCCTGCGGACGACCTGACTGACCCTGCTCCCGCTACGACCTTCTCCCATCTGGACGCTACCACGGTGCTTTCGCGCTCCATTGCGTCTCAGGGTATCTATCCTGCTGTGGATCCTCTGGAATCCACCAGCCGTATTCTGTCTCCCGAAGTGGTGGGTGATGAGCACTACGCCGTGGCCCGCGAGGTGCAGCGTATCCTCCAGCGCTACAATGAGCTGATGGACATCATCGCCATCATGGGTATGGACGAGCTTTCTGATGCGGACAAGCAGCTGGTCGGCCGCGCACGTAAGATCCAGCGCTTCCTGTCCCAGCCTTTCCACGTATCCGAGAAGTTTACCGGCTTCCCCGGCGTGTATGTGCCCGTCAGTGAGACGATCCGCGGCTTCCGTGAGATCATCGAAGGCAAGTATGATGATCTGCCCGAATCTGCGTTCCTTTTTGCGGGCACCATTGACGACGTTGTAGCCAAAGCGAAGAAGGTGCGGGTATGAACACCTTCCAGCTGAACATCTCTTCTCCTGACGGCAGGATCTTCACCGGAGAGGTGTCGCGTATTACCGTACGCGGCGCAATGGGTGATCTGGCTGTGCTTGCGGGACATATTCCGCTCATCACCTCTGTGAAGGCGGGAAATTGCGTACTGCAACTGGAGGACGGCTCCGTTCGCCGGGGGCATACCGGCGGCGGAATGCTCACAGTAGGCAAGGGCGAGGTAACCTTCCTCACAAGCTCGCTTGAGTGGTATAACTGAATCATTAAGGACGTTTCGCCGGAAATGGATGAAACGTCCTTTCTTATGGCTTGATTACGCTCGAAAAGCGGAAGAGATCCTTTTGAAAAGACAATGAAGCCTGGCTGCGCTTTTCCAGCGTCGGATGCATCCGCAAATATTCTGATTAGCCGCTGAAAGATGCGATACCGGGACGTCGAAATCCTCTCCCTTGTGAAAGAAAGCAGGAAACTGCTGTTTCTGCGGAGAAATAATGCATAAAAATCCCCCAAATAAATCAGCTGGACAACAGCACAGTACATAACAAGGAGGACAACTACCATGACTGTACAGGAAAAGTATGCTCTGTGGCTTGAAAAGGCCGTTGCGGATCCCGACGTAGCTGCGGAGCTGAAGGCAATTTCAGGCGACGATGCAAAGATTGAGGACGCTTTTTACCGCGATCTTGCCTTTGGTACCGGCGGTCTGCGCGGCGTGATCGGCGCGGGCACCAACCGTATGAACGTGTATACCGTGGCCAAGGCGTCTCAGGGCCTGGCGGATTATGTGGTGAAGCATTTCCCTGAAGAAGAGCGTTCCATTGCCGTGAGCTATGACAGCCGCATTAAGTCCGACCTTTTTGCCAGGGTTGCGTCCGACGTGTTTGTTGCAAACGGCATTAAGGTGCATCTCTATCCCCAGCTGATGCCCACTCCCTGCCTGTCCTTTGCTGTGCGTCATCTGCACTGCGCAGCGGGCATCATGGTCACCGCATCCCACAATCCCTCCAAGTATAACGGCTACAAGGTGTACGGCGCTGACGGCTGCCAAATTACCACCGAAGCGGCAGAAATCATCCTGAACGAGATCCAGAAGCTGGATCTGTTCAACGACGTCAAGCGCTGCAGCTTCGATGAAGCGCTGGCAAGCGGCAAGATCAGCATGATCGGCGAGGACGTATATTCTGCCTTTGTGGAGGCTGTGAAGGGGCAGTCCATGCTGGACGACAAGACGCCTGTCAACAAGGACGTGGCGATCGTATATTCCCCGCTGAACGGTACCGGCCTCAAGCCTGTGCTGCGTACGCTGAAGGAGACCGGCTATACCAACATCACCGTGGTTAAGGAGCAGGAGCTGCCTGACGGCAATTTCCCCACCTGTCCGTATCCGAACCCTGAAATCCAGGAAGCCATGGCGCTGGGTATGGATTACGCCAAGCGCTGCAATGCGGATCTGCTGCTGGCGACCGATCCCGACTGTGACCGCGTGGGTATTGCCGTCAAGGACAAGAACGGTGAATACGTGCTGCTGACCGGCAATGAGACCGGCATGCTGCTGCTGGATTATATCTGCGCCCGCCGCACGGCGATGGGCAGGATGCCTGAGGATCCCATGATGGTCAAGACCATCGTGACGATCGACATGGCAGAGCGTATTGCCGCCCACTATGGCGTACGGACGGTAAATGTTCTGACCGGCTTCAAATTCATCGGCGAGCAGATCGGCATGCTGGAGAAGAAGGGTGCGGAGGATTCCTACATTTTCGGCTTCGAGGAGAGCTATGGTTACCTCAGCGGCTCTTACGTCCGCGATAAGGATGCTGTGGACGGTGCATTCTTGATCTGCGAGATGTTCGCCTATTATGCCACGCAGGGCGTCAGCCTGCTGGATAAGCTGGCTGAGCTGTATGCAGTCTATGGCTATACCCTCAATACGCTGCATTCCTATGAATTCGAAGGTTCCTCCGGCTTTGAGAAAATGCAGGGCATCATGAGGTCTTTCCGCGAAGGCGTGGAGGAATTCGGCGGCCTTAAGGTGGAAAAGTGTCTGGATTACGATCTTGGTTTGGACGGTCTGCCAAAGTCCGACGTGCTGAAGTATCTGCTGGAGGACAATTGCTCCGTGGTCGTGCGTCCTTCCGGTACTGAGCCTAAGCTGAAGGCATATATCTCCGTCTGCGCTCCCAGTCTTGAGGAAGCACGCAAGGTGGAGGAGAAGATCACTGCCAGTCTGGCTGGATATTTTGCATAACACAGGGAGGATAAGTCCGATGAACAGGGATAACTGGCGTCCCTTGGATTATGGCAAAGCCGCATGTGATACCATCATGCGCAAGTTTGCTGCGGAGGATCTGCCGCCCAAGCCGCGGTTTCACTATCATGCGGGCGTGTTCCTGTCCGGGATGATTAAGACCTATCAGCTTTGCAAGGAAGAGAAATACTACCAGTATGTGAAGGATTACGTGGACTTCTATGTGGACAGGGAGGGTGAGGTGCATCACTCGTGCTTCCACATGGACGACATGCAGGCCGGCGTACTGATGTATGATCTCTACAAGCGCACCGGCGAGGAGCATTACAGGAAGGCTCTGACCAGACTGGTGAATATCACAATGGAGCAGAAGCGTACGCCTGAAGGCGGTTTCTGGCATAAATTCGATACCGACAACCAGATGTGGCTCGACAGCCTGTACATGGGCGGCCCCATTGTGGCGCAGTACGGACAGATGTTTGATCGCCCGCTGTGCTTTGAGGTGTGCGCTTTCCAGGCACAGCTGATGGAAAATGTATGCAAGGATGACGAAACAGGCCTTCTGTATCATGCTTATGACTACAACCGCACCATGCCCTGGGCTGATCCTGTGACGGGTCATTCTCCTGAATTCTGGGGCCGCGCCATGGGCTGGGTGCCCGTCGCCATTCTGGAAGAGCTGGATTACATCCCCGAGACCTACTATCATCGTGATGACATGATCCGGATTGCAACGGATCTGCTTAAGGCGCTGACGCCTTATCAGGATGAAGAGACGGGCCTGTGGTATCAGGTGGTCAATAAGGGCTATGATCCCCGCAACTGGCTTGAGACCTCCTGCAGCTGCCTGTATGTAGGGGCCATGTTCAAGGCGATCCGCAAGGGTTTCCTGTCCAGGAGTTACCTGCGCTTCGCAAAGAAGGGCTATGAAGGTATCATCAAGCGTCTGAAGTGGGACGAGAAGGGGATTGTTGTGGACGGCGTGTGCATCGGTACCGGCGTGGGCAATTACGAACATTATCTGAATCGTCCCACCTGCGCCAATGATCTGCATGGCATGGGAGCTTTTATCCTGATGTGTCAGGAAGCTGAACAGGTTCTGTAACTAAATCAAGGCCGACGGAGCTTTTTCCGTCGGCTTTTTATGCATTGGAGGAGATATGATGGACAGAAGATGGCAATTTATCCGCTTCGGCACGTCCAGCGCGGATGATCTGAATACGATTGCCCCCGGTTCTGATGTCGAGGGCTGCGTGACCCTGAATACCTGCACGTTTGACGTAAACGGCGACGTAATCCGCAAGGGTGGGAAATTCGTGGCGGATGCGCCTGCGGACGGCATGAGTTTTTACTATACGGTGATTGATCCGCGACGGGAGAATTTCTATCTGCAGGCTGACGTGCGGGTGGATTATATCAACACGGCGCCGGACGGCCAGGAGGGCTTTGCCCTGATGGTGCGCGACAGTATCGGCGGCTCCGGCAGCTACTTTTCCAACCTTACGGCTGCAGGCTGCTCCACGCATTATTTCGGCGATACGCAGATCAAAACGACGGTCGGTACACGCCGTTTTACGGGCGTGGTGGACAATGAAGCGTCCCATCTGAACCGTTACAAGCCCTTCCGGGAAGCATTTGATCCGGAGAATCCCCGTCGTGTCAAAGCCGGTGATATGTACCGCATGTCGCTGGAAAAGACCAGCTTTGGCTATATCACGACCCAGTATGAAATTCTCCCTGACGGCACAACGGGGCGGGTGATCGGAACACATGTGCAGTATATTCCGGCGAAGGATGCTTCCTCTGTCAGCGTCATGGATTATGACGAACTGGATGATCCCATGTGCGTACAGGAGCCTGATAAGGCGTATGTAGCGCTGGTGTGTGCCCGAGGCCTGAATGCGACTTTCAGCAGGATCCGGTTTGAAGTATCTCCGTGGAAGGCGGAGGAGTGGAAGCCGCAGCCTGCGGAATACATGGATGCAGCCTGCAGGATTACGTCTCCGGACTGCGTGCCGCAGGATCAGTACACGCTCACCTTTGTGACCAATGCGGACGGAAAAGCGACGGTGCATCTTGGCGGGACGGTAGTCAGCAGCGGGCTGCCAGTTGAAGCAGGGCGGCCGTGCAGTACGGTGCTGACGGTCGGGGAGAGTGCAGCGGCGAAGGTTGTGTTCGAAGCGGATCCGCAGGGCAAGCTGCCTCCCTTCACGATTCTTCGTTCCGAAGAGCCTGTGGAAGCCTCGCTGATGCTTCGCAGGCGAAATGTGGGTGCTGGCGGAGTTGTGTGGACTGCTCCGGAGGGAATGCCGGAGAATGACGGCAGCGAGCAGTATCCGGTGGACGTGCAGACTGCGCTGGAGTTTGCCGCGCCGGGTCAGATGATTCGCCTGAAGCCGGAAACGTATGACCTGGCAGGAAGAACGCTGTATATCCGCCGCGGAGTCAATGGCCGGGAGGATTCGCCCATTGTGCTGACGTGTCTGGATGGCTTCGCAACGCTGGATTTCGGCCGTACAGGCGGCGGGTTTGAGGCCTGGGGCGACTGGTGGCAGATGAGCCGCATCAACGTGAAGGGAACGCGTCACGGATCTGTCGGTATGAAGCTTGCCGGGTGGCACAACAGGCTTGAACGCATGAACTTCTTCAATAACGGCAACACAGGTCTGCATGTGGGCGGTCGTCCTGATGAAACCATTGACCGCTGGCCCAGTCATAACAGAATTATCAACTGTACGTCCATGAACAATGCAGACGATGGCTATGAGGATGCAGATGGCTTTGCAGCCAAGGTTACCAATGGCGTGGATAATGTGTTTGAAGGCTGCCTGTCTGCTTACAATGCAGACGATGGATGGGATATGTTTGCCAAGGCCGGAACAGGCAGCATCGGCGCGGTAACCATGATTGGCTGCGTGACCATGCGCAACGGTTACATCATGGGTAAGGCGGAATCGACCAAGGCAAAGGTTGTTCATGCGGATATCGATGTGGACGAAAATGGCAATCTGTCTTTTGCCGATTGGGGCGGTAAGGACTGTATCCGGACGGTGGCCGGTAACGGCAACGGCTTCAAAATGGGCGGCACCAATCTTCCGGGTGCGCATAAGCTGATCAACAGTATCTCCTATGAGAATCTGGCGAGGGGTATTGAATCCAACTCCGGCACCGACATACAGGTGGCCATGTCCACATCCTTCAACAACGGCGAAGAGAATGTGGCATTCTTCACAGAGAATCGCTGCGCCGTGACGGATTACCATGCAAGCGGCATATTGTCCTTCCGCACGGACGGCGGATGCGGAGATCGGCTGCGGCCACAGGGACAAAAAACGGACCTCAGAGGGCCGTACAACTGCTATTGGGATCCGGAAACCGCTACAGCTCATAACAAGGCAGAGAAGGAGACAACGGTGGGCGAAGATTGGTTCATCAGCCTTGATACTTCTGTTCTTCCCTCCAGAAGACCGGACGGAAGCCTCGATATGCACGGACTGCTCCTGCTGACGGAAGAGGCAAGGAGCTTCGGCTTCGGCGTAAGCGGTAAGGTATGGGGACAGCGTATGTGAGTCCGTATGGAAAATGAGCAGACAAAGCAGGAATCAGGCCCTTGAAAAGGCAAAAAAAACTTGCTAAATAGCGGAATATCCTGTATACTAATGATAACCCTGACCGGAAGGGTATCTTTGGCATGGCATTGCCTGCCGGAGTCTGCCTTGGGCATGATCCGGGACAAGGAGGTAGGTTTCACCATGGAATGCAAGATCAAGAATGACTATGGCACCATCTTCATCACTGAAGATGTCATGCTGAAGGTCGTCGGTTACGCTGCGCTCGAATGCTATGGCATTGTCGCCATGTCTTCCAAGCGGGCCAAGGATGGTCTGGTGGAATGGCTTGGCCGTGAGAATCTGTCCAAGGGCGTACAGATCCGTACCGTCGGCGATATGTTGGACGTGGATCTGTTCATCATCGTGGAATACGGCATTTCCATTGCCGAGGTTTGCCGCGGCATCGTGGATACTGTGCGCTATAAGCTGGAGAGCATGACCGGCGTGACTGTGCGCAACGTGAACATTTCGGTGGAAGGCATCCGCATCTGATGCGCCGTGCACCGTCACATTTGAACGGAGGTTTGACCTTTGATACAGTTTAAGACGATTGACGGCCTGTTGCTTCGCGATATGGTCGTTGCGGGCGCTGCTTTGCTGGAGAAGAACCGCGAAGCCGTGGATGCCCTGAACGTTTTCCCTGTGCCGGATGGCGATACCGGCACCAACATGTCTCTGACCATGCAGAGCGCTACCCGCGAACTGAACAGCAAGGAATTCCTGCGTGCCGACGAGGCTGCCAACGCCCTGTCCAAGGGCGCTCTGCGCGGTGCGCGCGGCAACTCCGGCGTGATCACTTCCCAGCTGTTCCGTGGCTTTGCCAAGGCGCTGGCCGGCGTGGAGAAGATCACCCCCGTCCAGTTTGCCCAGGCGCTGCAGCGCGGCGCTGAGATGGCCTACAAGGCCGTCATGAAGCCCAAGGAGGGCACCATTCTGACTGTGGCCCGCGTCATTGCAGAGGACGCCATGAAGCAGGTCCAGAAGGATCCTGATGATTACGATGCGCTGATGTCCGTCATCCTCAAGAGCGGCGAAGCCATCCTGCAGCGTACGCCTGACATGCTGCCGCCTCTGAAGCAGGCTGGCGTGGTTGACTCCGGTGGACGCGGTCTGCTGCTGATCTACACCGGCTATGCCGCTGTGCTGCGCGGTGAAGACATCAACATGGCTGACGACGGCATGAGCAACAACTGCGTCGAAGACCATGATGACTGGCACGATCTGTCCGGCGAAATCAAGAACGCTTATTGCGTGGAGTTCTCCATTGTGAACTTCAACAGCGATTGCGACGAGCATGACGTGGATTCCTTCCGCCGTCGTCTCAACCGCATCGGCGTTCATGTGCAGGTGACCGGCGATCTCACCCAGAGCAAGGTGCACGTCCACACCAACAACCCCGGCAGTGCGCTGGAGTATGGTCTGGAGCTGGGCGAGTTGATGGACGTGAAGATTGATAATCTGCTGGCCAAGAAGCGTGAACTGGAGAAGGCGAATGCTCCCGAGGTTCCTGAAGAACCCGAGGAGGAAGCTGCTCCTGCCGAGCCCGAAAAGGAATTCGGCATGGTTGCCGTGTCTCTGGGCGAAGGCTTCAGCAATATCTTCCGTGATCTGACGGTGGATTGCATCGTGGAGGGTGGTCAGACCATGAACCCCTCTACTGACGATATTCTTACCGCCATCAACTCTGTCAATGCCAGGTGCGTGTTTGTGTTCCCCAATAACGGCAACGTGGTGATGGCTGCGCAGCAGGCTGCCAGCCTCTCTGACAAGGAAGTGCGCGTCATTCCCACCAAGAACGTGGCTATGGGTATTGCTGCGGCTGTGGCTTTCCAGCCCGACGCTTCCATTGACGAGAACGCGGCCCGCATGGAGGAAGCTGCCCAGCATGTGCGTACCGGTACGGTTACCTATGCAGTGCGCGACAGCGAGTTCAACGGCGTGCATATCAAGGAAGGCGATATCATTGGTCTGCACAATGGCCAGATCGCTCATTCCGGCAACGACGTGCATGACGTTGTTATGGAGATGATGAAGGCGATCATCACCGATGATGATGAGCTGATTACCGTCTACTACGGCGCTGACGTGTCCGAAGAGGATGCTCAGGCCCTGACCGATGAGATTCAGTCCGTGTACGACAATTGCGACTGTGAGTGCCTCAAGGGCGGTCAGCCGCTGTACTATTATCTGATCTCTGTGGAGTAAGTATGGAGCTTTCCGGTATCAGGGGCGTAGGCCCTTCCCGGCTTGAATCCCTTCGCGCAGTGGGCATATGCTCATTGCGCGATTTGTTATACTGTCTTCCGGTTCGTTATGAGGATCGCACAAAAATCACCCCCTGCAAGGATGCGCAGGCAGGCGAAGTCATGGTGATGGGGATTATTCAGGATCCGCCGAAGTTGTCCCGTTTCAACGGCATTACCCGTGTGACGGCGTCTATCAGGGATGAAAGCGGACGGCTGTCGCTGGCGTGGTATAATCAGCCATGGGTTTGTCAGCAGCTGCCGGTAGGCAAGAGTGTGATGCTTTTCGGCCACGTTACAGTAAAGAATGGACGGCGTGTGCTTCAGAACAGCGTACAGGTTCATGAGCCGTCTATCCAGCCGGTGTACAAGGCAGTCAAGGGTATTCCTGCAAAAACCTTCAGGGACATGATGACAACCGCGCTCACTCAGGTGGATGACTGCTGTCCTGAAACGCTGCCCCAGGCCCTGCGGATTCGTCATGGTTTGTGTGAATTGAACTACGCCATCCGTCAGGCCCATTTCCCGGATCACCTGGAGGCGCTAAAAATGGCAAGACATCGGCTTGCCTTCGAGCAGATGCTGATGTATCAGGCCGCACTCGGCCTGATGCGAAACCAACGTGAAGATGGCTTTGCTATGGAGCTTGCGGATTCGGCGACGGATGAATTCTGGCAAAGGATGCCGTTTGCGCCTACCGCTGCGCAAAAACGCGTGCTGGAAGAGATAGCCGGTGATTTACGCAAGAGCCGTGCCATGAGCCGCCTCGTACAGGGAGACGTGGGATGCGGCAAGACTGCGCTGGCTTTCGGCGCCATTGCCATGGCATGCGGCGCTGGATATCAGGCGGCAATGATGGCGCCTACCGAAATTCTTGCCCGTCAGCATTATGAATCGGCAAAGGCCTTGCTGGAACCCATGGGCATTTCCTGCGGACTGATGATCGGTTCCATGAAGGCACGGGAAAAGAGGGAAGCTCATCAGCATGCGGCTGACGGCAGATGGCAGGCGGTTTTCGGTACCCATGCGCTGATCAGCGATGGGGTGACCTATCAGAAGCTGGGGCTTGTGGTCACGGATGAGCAGCATCGATTCGGCGTCCGGCAGCGGTCTGTGCTTCAGGAGAAGGGGCAGGACGATGGTCGATCGCCGCATGTGCTGGTCATGTCCGCTACACCTATTCCTCGTACGCTTGCGCTGATTCTCTATGGAGATTTGGATATTTCCGTGGTGGACGAGCTTCCGCCGGGCCGTACTCCGGTGCGTACGCGTATAGTGCCTGAAGAAAAGCGCAGCGCGATGTATGGCTTTCTGCGCGATCAGATAGTGCAGGGGCGTCAGGCGTATGTGGTGTGTCCTCTGGTGGATGAGAGCGAGATGGTGGAGAACGTACGCTCGGCACGGGAAACCTATGACAGACTCCGTCAGGGTGAATTGCGCGGACTGAACGTGGGACTGACGTGGGGTGCGCAGCCTCCGGATGAAAAGGCTGCTGTGCTGGCGGCTTTCAAATCTGGGCATATGAACGTGCTTGTATCCACCACGGTCATTGAGGTGGGTGTGAATGTACCCAATGCCAGCGTCATGATCATTGAGAATGCGGAACGCTTCGGTCTGTCCCAGCTTCATCAGCTGAGAGGACGCGTGGGCCGCGGCGCTGCGGAGAGCTGGTGCTTTCTGTTGGCTGAAGAAAACGAACGGCTGCGGATACTCACCGGTACCAATGACGGCTTTCTTGTTGCGCAAAAGGATCTTGAGCTGCGAGGCCCGGGTGATCTGATGGGTACCCGACAATCGGGGGAGATGCTTGCCGGGTTCCTTATGGACGGCGACGTACGTCTTCTTGATGAAGCGAGCCGCTGCATGAAGCAGCTGCGTGCGGATCCTGCGCTTGCCGTAGAGAGGCAAATGGTTGAAGCTGAAGCCATGAGAAGCTATGCAGACAAGATTCAGCGTATAGCCTTGAACTAAATGGTTTCATGCGGTATGATAATAGAGAACGAGGAATAAAGGAGCGGTGCTGCATGGAGAAAACCTGCTTTGAAAACCGTGAGCTGTCGTGGCTCCGGTTCAATGAACGGGTGCTGGAGGAGGCGGAGGACGAGCGTGTTCCGCTTTGCGAGCGTCTGTCGTTTCTTTCCATCTTCCAGAGCAATCTGGACGAGTTTTTCATGGTGCGCATCGGCAGCCTTCATGATCAGATGCTTCTGGACAAGGAAGCACGTGAGAATAAGACGCTGATGACCCCCGGAGAGCAGATTGACGCTGCGATGGAGCGAATTCGCCAGCTGTGTCACCGGCGGGATAGGGCATATGCTGCGCTGCTGGAGCGTCTGGGAGAACAGGGAATCTCCATCGTCAATTTCCGTTCCATCAGCCAGGAGAGCGAACACTATCTGGCAGAAATGTTCCGCAGGGAATTCCTGCCTTTGCTGTCCACTTATATAGTGGGCAAGAAGCAAACCTTTCCTTTCCTGAAGAATAAGGAGATTTACGCAGTTGCTGTCCTCAATACCAAGACTGAGAAGCGGAAAATCGGTATCGTGCCGTGCGGAGACGGCGTTTTTCCGCGGCTGATTGCGGTACCGGATCGTGCGGGTTGCTTCCTGCTGGCAGAGGAGCTGATTCTCCACTATCTGCCTCTGCTTTTCCCAGAATATCGTGTGGTAAGCAAGACGCTTGCGCGCATCACCCGCAATGCGGACATTGATGCGGACAGCATATACGACGAGGATCTGAACTACCGTGATCACATGGTTGAGGTAATCCGGCTTCGTCAGAAGCTTTGCCCGGTACGGCTGGAGTTGTCGAGGCAGATTGATGCGGATATCATTTCCCGGCTTTGCACACAGCTGAAGCTGGGTATTGACCGTGTGTTTGAGTATGATACGCCGCTGGACGTTTCCTTCCTGTTTGGTATTCAGGATCATTTGCGCAGCCATGCGGAGCTGTTTTATGCTCCGCGCCATCCGCAGGCGTCGCCTGACTTGGACGTGCACAGACCGATACTGGATCAGGTCACGGAGAAGGATGTACTGCTGCATTATCCCTATCAGAGCATACAGCCTTTCCTGCGAATGCTTTCTGAAGCGGCGCATGATCCTTCTGTGACGTCCATCAAAATGACGCTGTATCGTCTTGCGCGTAACTCCAAGGTGGTTGAAGCGCTTGTGGAAGCGGCTGAAAACGGCAAACAGGTGGACGTGCTTGTGGAGCTGAAGGCTCGCTTTGATGAAGAGAACAATATTGAGTGGAGCCGCAGGCTGGAGCGCGCCGGATGCCACGTCATCTATGGCGTGGATAAGCTGAAGGTGCACAGCAAGCTGTGTCTGATCACACGCCGCACGGAAGCCGGGATCCAGTATATCACCCAGATCGGCACTGGCAACTACAATGAGAAGACCAGCCGCCTGTACACGGATCTGAGCTACATCACCGCACGGCGTGAGATAGGCGAGGAAGCAGCGACAGTCTTCCATGCGCTGACGCTGGGGGAAACGGTGGATCATATGAGCCATCTGCTCGTGGCTCCTCACTGCCTGCAGGACAAGCTGATCGACATGATCAACGGCGAGATTCTCCGTGCGCGCAGTGGTCAAGGGGGACATATCCGCGTGAAGCTTAACAGCCTCACGGACAAGACCCTTATGGATAAGCTGATCGAGGCCAGTCAGGCCGGCGTGAAGATTGATATGATCGTGCGCGGAATCTGCTGTCTGCGCGGCGGCGTGGAGGGCTATACGGATAATATCCATGTGATCAGCGTAGTTGGCCGCTTCCTGGAGCACAGCCGGATCTATATGTTCGGCGATGGCGACGATACCCGCTGCTATATCGCTTCTGCCGACTGGATGACCCGCAACACGCTGCGCCGTGTGGAGGTGGCTACGCCCATTCTGGATGAAGGTGTAAAGATCAGAATTGCCGAGATTTTCAACGTCATCTGGAATGATAACGTTCAGGCCCGGGATCAACAGCCGGACGGCAGCTATATTCGTCGTTTCCCCGGTTCCAGCAAGCCCTTGTCCAGTCAGATCTGGCTCTACGACGACGCCTATCGCCGCGCCGTCAGTCAGATGTAAAGGAAAACAAAAGAACACCCGATTCTCTGTATGAGGATCGGGTGTTCTGCTTTGTAGAAAAGTTTAGCCGATGCGCTTCACGTCGCAGGCTTCGCCGGCCTCGAACATGGCGGTAACTTCATCGGGAGTGTAGCCCAGGTCTTCCAGCACAGAGCGGGTATGCTCGCCCAGGAAGGGACCGCGCTCGTAGGGAGGCAGATCGGTCTCGGCAAACATAACGGGGGTGCGGACCATCACACGCTCGTTGCCGCTGGGGAACTTCACGTTAGCCAGGATATCGCTGCCCCAGGCCTGAGGATCGTTGCGCACGTCGTCCCAGTTCTGGCAGATAGCGAAGGGCAGGTCAGCCTTGGTCATCGCATCAGCCCAGTAGGCGCAGTCATGCTTGGCGACCTCGGACTCCATCACAGCGTAGAACTCTTCCAGATGGCTCTGCAGGTTCTTCTGGGGATAGTAGTGGGGATGATCCACCAGATCGGGGCGCTGGAGCACCTCGGAGACAAACTTGGGATACAGCTTGTCATACTGAGGCATAGCGAACTGGAACCAGCGGCCGTCAGCGGTCTTGTGGGCTACCTGCAGCTGATTGGCCTGCTTCTTGCGGCTGATGGGATACTGCAGGTTCTCAACGCCGTACTGGCTGGCAGCCAGATACAGAGCAACGTCCCACACGCCGGAGTGGAACAGGCTGACAACAACCTGATCGCCCTTGCCGGTGGTCTTGGCGCGCAGCAGCGCAGCCAGAATGCCGGAAGCCAGGTTCATACCAACCTGATGATCACCGAAGCCTGCGATGGGGGTCATGGGCATGCTGTCCACGTCAAACATGGTGCCCATCACGCCGGCGCGGGCGAAATAAGCGGTGAAGTCGAAGCCGGGCAGATCCTTATCGGGGCCCTTCTCGCCGTAGCCGCTGATGTAACCCATAACCAGCGCAGGATACTTTTCCTTCAGGGTTTCGTAGTCCAGACCGGCGCGCTTCAGAGCAGGCTGGCGGTTGTTGGTCACGAAGACGTCAGCCTGAGCAATCAGCTTCTCCAGAGCTTCGCGGCCCTTGGGAGTCTTGGTGTTCAGCACGATAGCCTTCTTGCCGGCATTCTCAAGCGTGATGGAGGTGTCTTCCATATCGCCGAAGGGACGGCCTTCGTTGACGGCGGTGTAGCGCAGGGGATCGCCCATGGGAGCTTCGACCTTGATGACTTCAGCGCCCAGATCGGCCAGATAGCGGGTGCAGCAGGGGCCGGCGATGAAGGTAGCCAGCTCTACAACCTTGATGCCCTCGAGAGGACGGTTCTGTGCCATATCAATGCACTCCTTTACAGTATGGAAATGGGCGTGTGGCACGCCCGGGGACACACCACACGCCTTTAGGGGAGTACCTGTATGCAATTACTCGTCGATGCCGGGGGCTTCGATCTTGTTGGCCTGCAGGTACTTCTTGCTGATCTTGCGGCCGCCGATGAAGATGGCGGGGATGATCAGGATGGGCAGGTTCAGGTAGCCCAGGATGGTGTAGCCGGTGGAGACAAGCTTCACGATGCCGAACTTGGAGCAGAAGGCGCAGACCAGCAGCAGGACGGCAACCAGAATGATATCCTGCACAGGGGTAGCCTCGTTGCCCTTGCGATAGTACTTGGAGAAACGAGCCAGACCGCCGAAGCAGAAGCCCACAGCAGTGGACAGCACAGCCACGAACACGGTGATGACGTACACGATACGAGCCCAGCCATAGCCCAGCTCCTGCAGGATGCCGTAGAAGGGCAGGGACTGACCCAGGATGTTCTGGCCGTTGGCGAAGGTCACGTTGGTGAAGCCGAACAGCATGATGGACATGACGATCAGCATCAGAGCGTTGCCGGTGATGCCGAAGATGGCGGCCTTCTTGGAGGTGGAGCGGTTGGGCAGCTGGTTAGCCACAGAGGAGATGTTGGCAACCACGGTGGCCTGGAAGGAGGCGTAGATCACAGCGCTCCAGATAGCGCCCAGCCAGCCGGCCTTGGGCAGGTTGGTAGCCTGGTTGGCCAGAGCGCCGGCGAAATCCATCTTGCCGGAGAACAGCACCAGGATGAAGATCATGGCCAGCACAGCCAGCACCACGTACATCATGTACTTGGAAGCGGCGGCAACCAGCTTGGAGCCGAAGGCGCACAGCAGAGCGCAGCAGACGATCACAGCACCCACGCCAACCCAGTAGTTGATGGCAAGCTCATTGACCATCAGGGTAGCGATGGCGTTCAGGGAGCCGCCCAGAGCGGTCATGCAGGTGACGATGAAGGAGATGTCAAACAGGATGGACACCCACTTCATGCCGAACAGCTTCTGAATCCAGGAAGAGTAGTCGTAAGCTTTGTAGATACGGGAGAACTCCATGGAGCAGTACAGGGCGTAGCCCAGGATGCACATGGCCAGCACGGTCACGCAGATGCCGGGGATACCGAAACCAACGTAGTACTGGTTGATCTGGGTGCCGGAGGCGACACCGGGACCAAAGTGGGTACCCATCCACACGCAGGCAAGGCCCAGCGCAATGGAGGTAGTCTTGGGAGACTTGTTCATGATTGCAACCACCTTTGTAAATTATTATTTATTCCAGAACGCTTATCAGGCGTTCAGAGAATCACGGAGGGTTTCCAGAATGGTGCGGGCCTGACCCAGGTCAGCCATCTGACGATCCACTTCGATCAGTACGAAGGGCAGATCAGCAGCTTCGCAGGCACGGCGGACAGGCACAGCGTCGAACTCCTCGGGATCGCAGAACTTGGTCAGCACCAGTACCACGGCCTTGGCGCCGCGCTCCTGAGCCGTCTTCACGATCAGATCGGCGCGCTTCTTTTCCACGTCAAACAGCACAGAGCAGTTGTCCATGGCGGCGAACTTCTCAGCCAGAGCGTCCAGCGCTTCGGGCTTCTCGGGAGCGTCCGTGCGATACTGACGGCTCTCGGCGGCCACGTCGTCAGCCACAATCTGGAAGCCCAGTGCGTCGAAGCTCTCCAGCAGGGAGGGCGCGTCGCACAGGATGCCGGAGGTGACGATCTTCACCTTGCCGGAGGCAGGGGTCTCATTCAGGGCAGACAGCAGCTTCTCGGCCAGCACGGTGTGCTCTTCCTTGGTCATGAAGAAGGCGCTCTTGTACACGTCGCTGCGCTGTGCATTGGTCACCTCGGGATGAGAGGCCAGCGCTTCGTCCAGCTTGCGCATCACGGCATTATGCTTGTTGTAGACCTTGATGGACTCGGCCAGCGCTTCCTCGGAGAAGACCGCACCGGTAGCCTTTTCCAGATCAGCAGCCACGCGGCGATAGCCGGCCTTGACGAAGGTCTTGCCGACCTCGTTGTTGCGGTTCTGGGGATAGGTCATGGGGATGAAGGGGATGCCGGGCACGGCATACTTCCAGTTCTGGCCCAGGCACTTCAGGGAGTCGCACAGGGAGGGGATCACGATAGCGGAGGCGCCGTCGTAGGTACCCTTCATGCCCAGCTCCAGAATGGACTGCATGATGGAGCAGATGAAAGCGGGGAAGTATTCCTTTGCGCGGTCCAGCACCAGATCGCCGCCCCATGCGCCCATGGGAACCAGACCCATGGAGTGAATGATCTCTTCAGGAGTGTAAACGGGGGCGGTCAGCACGACCTTCTTGCCTTCAGCCAGATACTTCTTCATCTGGGCGGAGGGATTGGCAGCCACGTCGTGGAAACGGGCCAGCAGCTCGTTCATGCTCATGCTTTCGCCTCCTTTCGGGTTTCCATAATCTCGGTCAGGCCCTGGACGCGGGTATCATACTGAGCCTCGGAGAAGTTGCGGGGATCAGCCTGATCGCCGTCGAAGGAGGTGACGGGAATATCGCAGGCTTCGCCGATCTGGCGGCTCATCTCGTTCATGAAGCCGCTCCACAGCTTGCAGGAACGGTTGACGTGCACCAGCAGGCCTTCCACGTTGTTGTCCTTGCACAGCTTGATGCGCTTGTCGCGGGAGGTCTCCAGATTGATGGAGTTGGGTACGCGGCAATAGGCGCGGATCATGCTGTCAAAGTCGTCGTAGATGAAGCCAAAGGCGTCGGCGTAGATGGTGGTGACCATGTTGATGCCGCGGTCGCGCAGACCGGTAGCGGTCACGCGCAGCCAGGGCCAGCAGGCGATGCCTTCGAACATGATGCGATGCTTTTCCTCGCCGCGGAAGGTGCTCTTGCCGTTGGCGTGGTTTTCCTTGTACTCGCGGGCCAGCGTTTCCATGGCTTCAGCAGCTTCAACCTTACCGCGGGCGGTCACCATGACAGCCATGTGGTTCAGCAGATCAAAGCCGTTGAAGGGGCTGGGCGTATACTTGGCCTGTGCGGTAGCGTCCAGCCAGGCGCGGCTGGTACGGCAGGAGTTCTCCATGACCTCCTTGAAGCGCTCGTCAGACCACTTCTTGCCGGTGATCTCTTCCAGCTGCTTGATAGCGGCCAGGAACTGTCCCTTCACATAGGCAACCTGCTCGTCGGAGACTTCGTTGTCAGGGTTGAAGGGAATATCCAACATGATGAAGGGAATGTTGAGATCCTTGGCCAGGTTCTCGTACCACTTGATCATGCAGTTGCAGATGTTGTTGCAGCACAGCACGAAGTCGGGCTGGGGCATATTCTGCTCAGGTGCGTCCTTGATCTTGGCATAGGCCAGACTGATGCGGGCATATGCGCAGATGTCATTGGAGTAGCCGTCAGCCTCGGCAACCTCACACAGGCGTGCGCCGCCGCCGCGGGCTGCGATGCCTGCCGCCTGGTTTTCAGGATAGCAGACGTGGATACCCAGCGTTTCAGGAATCTCTACAGGGAAATTGCTGGAAATCCAGCCCACTTTTTCACCGCGGGCCTTGGCTTCCATGGCGTCGGAGTACGCCTTCGCCGCAATCTGGCCGAGCTTGAACTTGGCAGAGTTGGGATCGAGCGGGGGACGAGTCTTCTTGACAACGACTTCTTCCGCCAAAATGATGACCTCCCTTTCAAATGATTGATACAGCGCAGAAGCGGGGATTATTCGCTTTTCGCGCCGGATTTACGGTAAGCATAGACGGCGGCGCCCAGCGCGCCGAAGTGCTGGCTCAGCTCGGAATAAAGGAGCTTAACGCCCAGCGCCTTTTCAAGGGCTGCACGTACGCCTGCATTGCGGGCTACGCCTCCGCTGATGCAGACGGGCTCCACAATGCCTACGCGCTTGGCGAGGGTGGCAGTACGGGTGGCGACAGAATCGCAGATACCCGCCATAACGGCGGTGCGGTCTGCACCGCTGGCCAGCTGGCTGATGACCTCGCTCTCCGCAAACACCGTGCAGGTGCTGGAGATGGAGGCGTGCTCCTGCGCCGTCAGGGCCAGCGTGCCAAGCTCGTTGACGCTGACCTGCAGGATTGTGGCCATCACGTCAAGGAAACGCCCGGTGCCGGCTGCGCACTTGTCGTTCATGAGGAAATTCTTCATCATGCCGCTTTTGTCAAGGGCGATGGCCTTTGCGTCTTGACCGCCGATGTCAATCAGCGTGCGCAGCTCGGGGAAGATAAATCGTCCGCCCATGGCGTGGCAGGTCAGCTCGCTGACCTGAAAGTCTGCATCCTTCCAGGAAGAACGGCCGTAGCCGGTTACGGCAGAAACGGAAGCCTCGTCAGGAGAAATGCCTGCGGCTTCAAACACCTGCTGAACGGCTTTGCGGGGCCCGTCAGTACCGATGCCGCCGACCACAAGAGAGGAACCGATAATCTCCTGACCATCCCGGAGCAGAATGCATTTGGAGGTGGTGGAGCCGATATCAATACCAAAGGATACCATCAAATCACCTTTCTGTCGGCTGCACTGCAGCACAAAAAAGACAACAAAAAAACAGAAGTATTATACTTGCAGGGCGATTTGTTGTCAATCGCTGGATAAGACTGATTGACAAAACAATGACACAGTCCGGCAGAATTTCTGCCCAGTCAGGAAGGAGAACGGTATGAAAGGGAAAAATTATTTCTTTTGTAACAAAAAAGACTGCAAATCGACAAAAATGCCTCCCTGACAGACCAGTACAGGGAGGTTGTGTAATCAATGCTTGCGCTGTGCAGTGTGTGCGTGATGCTCATGCGGACCGCTGTTTGGGCCGTGACGAAGGTGTCTGTCCTTTGGATGAATGAGATGCGGAATCAGGTGCAGTCTGTCGGTGGGAATGAAGTAGGTTTCCAGTATGGGAACGAGAATAATTGCACAGATACCGCTGGTGAAGCCGCCGTTATACAGGCAGAAGCCTGCGTGGAAGCTTACGACTGTGGATACGAGGCTGGCATGGAGGAATCCCGCCAGCACGCCGGAAACCGCGCCGAAATGCCCTGCGATCTGACAAAGCGCGCAGGCAAAGCTGAAGCCGACAACGATGGACTGTGTGCTCAGCTGGAAATGGAAAAGCGTGGAAGCCAGCAGATATCCGCCCATGATGGGAAGCACATTCAGGAAATGCCCGCCGCAGGGCGCGATGGCAAGCAGGCAGATGATGCTGCCCATTGTAGGGCCTGTCATGGGGGCACCGATAATATTATAATAGAAGGTAACGATCAGACCAAAGATGCCGAGATGTACAAGCGTAAGCGGGATGCCCAGCGTACGGGTGAAGTCGGTTCGATAGCCGGAGCAGAAGAAAATCTTCTCGTATCCCCTCAGGGTCTTTCCGTTGAAAAACCAGCCGGCGCACAGAGAAATCAGACATACAGTAACCATGAAGGCATTGACCGCAAACGTATGGGATTCGCCCAGCCGGGTATTGGTCGGAACCGGAACGTCCATAGCGTGGTACAGCATCGCATAAAGCAGAACGCCGATATAGCCTGCCACAGCGGCTGCATTGTAGAGGGAGTATCCCTTGTGGAGATTGGGGCTGTGATGGCATAGGATGGGCATGAGAAAACCGGCGGCTGCGCCGATCAGTACTGCACAGATGATGCGAAGAAGCATTTCACCGGGAAGACCGTCAAACAGGGGATAGCGCCAAAGAATCTCGCTGACAAACGGAGAGAGGGAGGTCGCGAACAAGGCGGTATTGATCTGGGAGGCAAAGGGCATGCGGATCGATTTGGTATACAGGAGCGTGCCAAGAATACAGGGCCAGATATTCAGCGCGTTCATGCCGAAGAAGCTGAAGCCGATGGTCAGGAAGAAGGCCATCAGCGAAACGCCGGACAGCTTTGCGCGGGAACGGGCCAGTATGGCGGTACAGGAAAGACCTACAAGGCCGACGTTCAGAAATGCGCCTCCGACGCCCCCGACAAGGAAGGCATCCATAGTCAGCTGGGACGGGGAACGCAGTATGGCAAGCAATCCTTCAAGCGATTCCAGCGGAGGGTCTGCAAGCAAGCCTGCGCCCACGGCTGCAATGCTGAAGAGAAGCATGATGTCTAGAATCTGATGCGCACCCTGCCTGTTGTGCATGGAAATCCTCCTGTCGGCTTGTGGAATAGGCGGTTTCATTTAGATCATTATAGCATAAGCGATATGAGATGAAAAGCAGGAATATTCGCAAATGCCGAAAGACCGACCGGAGTCGCGATGGACTCCGGTCGGTTTCGGGAATTACGGACCTTCGTATACGGTATGAGCGTGACTACGCACTTCATTCCAGGGTACGGTATACCCTGCGCCGTGGGAACAGAAGACGGAATCCGGCGTGTCATCCTCCAGCGGATTGTAACCGGAGGCTTCTACAACAGCAGTTTGATTCCGGCAGGGCGCATAGCGGCTCATCCATAGCTGGAGAGAGCCGCGCCCTCGTGTGAGCGCCATGAAGTCATCCTGCCATGTGCTAAAGAGCGCATACCGGGCTTCGCCGGAAAGAACCACGTCCTCGTCGTCGTATTCCGGCAGATCAATGTCCGCCTGAATGCGCGTCAGTGCAGCAGTCAGAGGACCGTAAAAGTCTTTGGGAGCGCGGATTCGGAAACCGCACATCGGCTCCAGCAGGATGCAGTCGGCATACATCAGCGCATTGCGGATGGCACGATAGGTGCTCTGGCGGAAATCGCCGCCTTCTGTGTGCTTGAGATGCGCGCGTCCGACAAGCAGCTCCACGCATACGTCAGTCAGCGGCGCGCCTGTCAGGACGCCCTTGTGGGTCTTTTCGAAAACATGGGAGCGGATCAGCCGCTGCCAGTTCATGGTCAGGACGTCCACATGGCACAGACTCCTGAAATCCATGCCGCTGCCTTCGGGCAGAGGAACGAGACGGAGCTGCACTTCAGCGTAGTGCCGCAGCGGTTCATAATGACCGATGCCGATGCTTGAAGAGGCGATGGTTTCCTTATACAGTACGCGGGGCGGACCGAAGGATACTTCGTAGCCGAAGCGGTCCAGCAGTTGCTGGCGAAGCACGTCCAGCTGGATTTTACCCATGATATGCACCGCGATGCGTCCGTTACCGGCAGAAACTGCAAGAGAGGGTTCCTCGTCTTCAAGTATCTTCAAGGCCTCTGTCATACGGAAGGCCGGCACGGCCTGCTGATCCCAGACCAGGTCGGCGGCCATCATGGGTATGGTTCGGAAGCTGTTGCGCTCATCAAGGCCTAAGCAATCGCCGGGCGAGACGCCTTCCAGACCGGGAATGGCGACAATGTCGCCTGCGCGGACGGAATCTGCAGAGTGGTACTTGCCGCCGTGATAGATACGCAGCTCGTTGATCTTGTATCCGCCGGGCAGCTCATCCTTGACACGGAGCGTTCCGCTCAGCAGCTTGAGAAAGCACAGCCGTGTACCGGCTTCATATCTGACCCTGAAGCAGCGCGCCCTGACAGGCTCGTCCGCGTGCAGATCATAATCCGTGGCGGTCAGCGTGGACAGCAGATGCGTAAAGGCGCTGACGCCAAGCGCGCTCAGGGCTGCGCCAGACATCACTGGAAAGCACAGCCTCTGTCTGATCTGATCCCGCAGGGCCTGCAACCATATTGTGCGGTCATATCCCTGTGAGAAGAGTCGGTCAAGCAGCTGCTCGTTACGTTCGGCAACGGCCTCCTGCAGCGCCTCATCCATATCGCCATTCTGCTGCAGGGAACGCAGATCGATTACGTCTGAGGAAAGCCGTCTGCGCATCTGCGAGATCACGGCGTCCTGATCAGTCCCGGCACGGTCGGTCTTGTTGAGAAAAATCATGACCGGTACATTGTAATGCTTCAGAAGACGCCAGACCGTTTCCGTATGGCTTTGCACACCCTCGGCGCAGCTGATGACAAGGACGGCGTAATCCATGACGGAAAGCGCGCGTTCCATCTCTGTGGAGAAGTCCACATGCCCCGGCGTGTCAAGCCAGTAGATCGTGTCGCCGTCCAGATCAAAGCAGGCTTGTCCGGAGAAAATGGTGATTCCGCGCTGTCGTTCCAGCGGATGAGTGTCCAGAAAAGTATCCTGATGATCCACGCGCCCCGGATTGCGGATAGCGCGGGCATGAAACAGCACCTGTTCGGACAGGGTTGTTTTCCCTGCGTCCACATGGGCGAGGATTCCAATGGTCTTTCGCACGATGGCTTCACCCTTTCTGTGCAACAGTATACCTTAATCCCTGCCTTGGTGCAAGGCTTGCAAGGCAGGAAAGAGCGTGGTATCATGTGTTCAGAAGACAAGGAGGCGTTGGCATGAGCTGGAATCAGGAGTATCCCCGTCCGATGCTGAAGCGGGAAGGATGGCTTTCACTGAACGGTACGTGGAAGGTGAACGGACAAGAGGTTCAGGTGCCGTATCCGCTTCAGTCGCAGCTGTCGGGGTGGCAGGGCCCCGTGCCTGAAGTCATGCATTACGAACGTATGTTTCGGGTGCCGGGTAAGCTGCTTCTCCCGGCTTCGCGTCTGATGCTGCATTTCGGCGCGGTGGATCAGATTGCCTGTGTGAAACTGAACGGACGTGAAGTGATCCGGCACGAGGGCGGGTATCTGCCCTTCAGCGCAGACGTGACGGATTATGTGCATGCAGGGGAAAATCTGCTGACCGTCGAAGCACGGGACACGCTTGACCCCGTATATCCCAGGGGCAAGCAGTCTGCCAGACCCGGCGGCATGTGGTACACCCCTGTCAGCGGTATCTGGCAAACGGTGTGGCTGGAGTGCGTACCGGAGAAACATGCAATACGGAAAATCAGGATCACGCCCGACACGGAAGGCTTTCACATCTATGTGGATACGGATGTCGAAGCCGTACGCCTGACTGTGGACGGAAAACAGCTTGTGATTGATACTGGCAGAGAAGTGAGGGTATCAATCGAAAATGCGCATCTCTGGTCGCCGGAGGATCCTTTCCTTTATGCCATCACGTTGGAAACAGATACGGACAGGGTCGAGAGCTATACCGCGCTGCGGAGGATTGAGATCAGGGATAATGCCGGAAAAAGGACAGTCATGCTCAACGGACGTCCCGTGTTCTGGAACGCGGTACTGGATCAGGGCTATTTTACGGATGGTATTTTCCTTCCCGGGAATCCGCAGGAGTATGACAGGGACGTCCTTCGCATGAAGGATCTGGGCTTCAACATGCTGCGCAAGCATATCAAGATAGAGCCGGAACGTTTCTATGAGGCCTGCGACCGTCTCGGTATGCTTGTGATGCAGGACATGGTATCCTCCGGCGGTTACAATTTCCTTCTGGATACGGCGCTGCCCACCATCGGCCTGACCCGCCGGCCGGATTGCTTCCCGGGTGATAAGAAGCGGAAAGAATTTTTCCATCAGCATTGCGTGGATACGGTGGAGCATCTGTGGAATCATCCCTGTGTGGTAGCGTATACCATTTTCAATGAAGGCTGGGGTCAGTTCTGCGCAGATGAAATGTACCGGACGCTGAAAGCGAAGGATCCCACGCGCATCTGGGACGCAACCTCCGGATGGTTTACAAGGAAGGAGAGCGATCTGGACAGCGTGCATGTATACTTCCGCAACAAGGTGCTCAAAGGAGGCGGGCGGCCGCTGTTCCTGAGTGAGTGCGGCGGGTATGCCCGCGCGGTGGAGGGGCATCGCTTTAAGGAAGACGGCAAGTACGGCTACGGTACGGCCGGGACAGAGGAAGCTCTGACGGAGCGCATTGTGCAGCTGTACCGGGAAATGGTGCTTCCTTCCATCGACAACGGCCTTTGCGGCGTGGTGTATACGCAGCTGAGCGACGTGGAGGAGGAGATCAACGGTCTGTACACCTACGACAGGCAGGTATGCAAGGTGGACCGGGCTCGCATCAGATCAATTCTGAAGGAAGCGGAGGACCGGTATGGAAAGCATTGAACTGAGCGGCAGTCCATACCGGGTGCTTCGGCTGCTTGGTAAAGGCAAAGGCGGGTACTCCTATCTGGTGGAGGATAATGGCAGGCAATATGTACTCAAGCAAATCCACCATGAGCCGTGCGATTACTATCAGTTCGGGAATAAGATGGAATCCGAGTTGAGGGATTATCAGCGGCTGAAGGACGTGGGAATCCGCATGCCGGAGTTGCTGGCGGTGGATCGGGAAAACGAGCGTATTCTGAAGGAATATATAGAGGGCGATACCATCGACTGCCTGATCACGGCGGGAAAAATGAAGGACGAATCTGTCCAGCAGGTGGAATTCATGTGCGGGCTGCTGTATCCTGCCGGGTTGAATATCGACTATTACCCCACCAATTTTGTGGTGCGTGACGGCTTGCTCTATTATGTAGATTACGAGTGCAACGCCTACATGGAGCAGTGGGACTTTGATCACTGGGGAAGAAAGTACTGGATTGCGGATGAAAGAATGGAGGGCTGAATCATGGCGCTGAAGATTTACAACAGCGAGTATGTTCTTGGCGACGATCCTGATGCGATCTACATGGATTCGGCCGGACTGTATTACGTCCTTGGTGAAGGAAATACGCCTTCCCACGCCTATGAAAACAGGGTTATTTTGTCGGATAGAGATGTGGAAAAACTGAAGCGGCAGGCTGATGGCAAAAGAAATGGCAAAAAGCGATGAAGCAAAAAGGACTGCGGCTGACGGATAAAAACAGATCCCCGAAAGCGATAGATGCTTTCGGGGATTTGCATTGTGTGGATATTACCAGGTGTCGCAGGCGTCGGCGTAGAAGGCGTTCATCTCTTCCTTGGTGGGGAACAGAGCCACGTACATCTGGTTGCCCATGGCGCCGGAGAGAGCGTCGGGGATGCGGTTCACCATGCGCATCTGCTTCTGATACTTGGCGCACAGCTCCTGGTGGGAAATCTTGAAGTTCTTGCCGTCGCGACGGCCGGCGAAGGCACAGTAGTTCTTCTCGCCGCAGACCTTCAGGCTGGAGTCGAAGGCGATCATATCAGCATAGATCTTGTACACGTCGGTGGAGTTGGCGAAGTTCATCATATCGGGAGAGAAGCCGCCGCAGGGACGCATGTTGACTTCCAGCGCGACCACGTCGCCCTTCTTGCCCATGTGGGGATGATCGGCGGTCAGACGGAAGAACTCAAAATGCACGAAGCGGTTCTTGACTCCGAAGGACTTCACCGTCGCGCGGCCGGCCTTGCGGGTATCCTCGGGCAGCTCGTTGACGATGTAGTAGATGGAGTTGTCGCCGGTGTTGACCACGTCCATGATGGAGTTGGGGGTCACGTTGCCGGTCTCGAAGATAGGCTCGCCCTTGCTGTCGATAATGGCGTCATAGCTGTTCACCTCGGCGGTGATGAACTCCTCCATGATGTAGCGCACGGAAGGATCCTTCTCCGCGATGAAGCCGCGCAGATCGTCGTCGGACTTCAGCTTGTAGGTGGAGGAAGCGCCAACGCCGTTGTCAGGCTTGACGATGACGGGATAATCCACTTCATCAATGAACTTGCGGCAGCCGTCGAAGTCGTCCACGATGTGATAACGGGCGGTGGGAATGCCCACGGCCTGATAGTAGGGCTTCATGCCGGACTTGTACTTGATGCGGGCCATATCTTCCACCTGGAAACCGGAGGTGATGTGGAAGTCGGTGCGCAGCATGGCGTCGCGCTCCAGCCAGTACTCATTGTTGCTCTCCAGCCAGTCAATGCGGCCATACTTGCTGATGAAGAATGCCACGGCGCGGTACACCTCGTCGTAGTTCTCCATGGAGCCGACCTTGTAATACTCGTTCAGGTTTGCCTTCAGTTCAGGCAGCAGGGTGTCGTAAGGCTGATCGCCGATGCCCAGCACGTTCAGGCCGTTGTCCTTCAGGTGCTTGCAGAACTGCCAGTAGTTGGTGGGGAAGTTAGGGGAGATGAAAATGAAATTCTTCATGGGAAGACCACCTTTTATGTAGATTTTGTTTGCTTACAGAATGTTGGGTACGTGGACGGCCACCTGCTTGTACCACCAGTTCCAGTGATGCTCCACGTCATGGCCCCATATGTCAAAACGGACGTTGATACCCTTGCGGGCGCAGATGTCGCGCAGGGCGAAGGTGCTGTCCGGGATTTCCCAAGGGCCCTGACCTACCACGATAACGCCCTTGCCGCTGTTATACTTGGCGATATAGGGGTGATCATCGGGCAGACCGCCCAGATAGTGCACAGGACTGTTCTTGTACACTTCGTCATCCATGTAGCCGGGGAAGCCGTACTCGGAGGTGAAAATGCCGGAGAGCGCGAGCGTCCCGTCAAACAT
Organism: Clostridia bacterium; assembly: GCA_017471885.1. GTDB lineage: Bacteria > Bacillota > Clostridia > Christensenellales > Aristaeellaceae > UBA11524. Next base: position 65,883 of record JAFURI010000010.1, read on the forward strand.
GTCGGGGAAACGGAAGAACAGGTTGGCGGCATGGGTAGCTCCCAGACTGCAGCCGAAGGAAACGATCCGGGGCTCGCCCTCCCAGCCGTTCTTCTCGCAGGTATACTTGCGGATGAAGGGAACAACCTCGCTGGTGATGTAGCTGATCCACTGCTCATGACGGCGGATGCGCCAGTAGGCGTCGTTCTTGGCGGAGTAGGTCTCCAGATCCATTGTATCAATGGCGAAAACCATGCACTGACCGTTTTCAATCCAGGGCGACCAGGCGTCGGTCATCTTGTAGTTCTCGAAATCATAGAAACGACCGTCCTGACAGGGGATGAAGAGTACGGGACGGCCGGCGTGGCCGTATACCTTGACCTCCATGTCACGGTTCAGGGAAGGGCTGTACCATTTGGTGTAATGCGTCTGCAATGTATTCAACCTCCGTTATTTTCTTGTGTACAGGAGCGTGTTGATGAAGAAGGGGATCTGCTCCTCCCAGCAGGTCTCGCAATGCTCGCCGCCCGGGACGATGCGGCTGGTGAGGAAGACGCGCTTCTCCAGCAGCTGCGCGGTGACCCTGGCAAACTGGGAGCGCATACGCGCATGGTTGTCCATCTCGCGGGAGCCGTAATCCATATAGATGACGGTTTCCGGATCTATCTCTGCATCGGCTATCAGCTGGTGCAGGGATTTGATGGAAAACCACAGCGACGGCGAAAGGCAGGCAGCCCGGGAAAACACCTCGTTGTACTGCAGCACGGCGTACAGACTCATCAGTCCGCCCATGGAGCTTCCGGCAATGTAGGTGAAATCGCGATCCGGGATGGTGGGGTAGCGGCGGTCGATGAACGGCTTGAGATCGCCCACCAGCCAGTCCATATACTCCTTGCCGCGGCCCGTGATACTGCCGAACTTCGGAGCCTTGAAGGTGTAGGGCGAGTATTCCTTCAGCCGACCATGATCCGGGCTATGGTTGCAGTCCACGGCTACGATGATCAAGGGGGTTCCGGATTCTTCCATGAATTCTTTCATGCCCCAGCTTTTGCCGTAGGTGGCGTCGCTGTCGAAAAAGAGGTTGTGTCCGTCGAACATGTACAGCACGGGGAATCTTGCATCCGGATCCGTTTGTGCAAGCTCAGGCGTGTAGACGTAAACGGTGCGGGGTTCGCGGCCGGTCAGCTCCGGCAGCACCGTCGGCCATTTCTCAATCATAAGAACCTTCCTGAAAAATGATAGCAGCCGAAGCTGCATGTAATAGTTTACCATAGCATGAACAATGAGACAAGCCGAAAATGGGCAACTTTTCTGCATTTCTTGCGTATTTTTCCTGCGTTTTCTTTAAGCTGTCGGTAAATGCAGGGCGATTACGGATAAATGGGGAGGAAGTTATGCAAAATCGCATGCACAGACGAGCCGAGAAAATGGGATTTCCGGAAGAAAAAACACAGGAAAAACAAGTGTTTTCCTCTTGACTTATGCGTAAGAATCGTATATTCTTTAGTCAATCCAAACAAACCTGCGATGGAGAGTAGTAACTCCTTCACGGCACGGTCAAGGGAGCCGCTGATAGTGGGACGGCGGCGCGTGCGGCTGGAGCGAATGGACTCCTGAGGGTTCTTCCGAAACAGTAATGCGTAGGGGGAAACGGGATTCTGCGCCCGTTATCAAGGCAGCGTATATCATGTGTATGCGATGAAGAGCGCGCCTTTATTTTACGGCGAAGCTGAGTGGCACCGCGGTAAATCCGCCTCAGTCTACAATGGTAGATTGGGGCGTTTTTATTTTCCCTGAATCATTGGCGACTAAAAGAAAGGAAGGGTTCTCATGATGAAAAAACTTATTTCCCTGCTGACTGCCGTCCTGATGCTGATTTCCATGACGCAGTGCGTACAGGCCGAAGAGATGATCAGGATCGGAATTATCCAGTTTGCCGAGCATCCGTCTCTTGACAATTGCAGGATCGGTTTTATCGAGGGCCTTGCCGCAGCCGGATATGTGGAAGGCGAGAACGTCATCTTTGATTATCAGAACGCCCAGGGAGACACCGGTATTGCTGCACAGATTGCCGATAAGTTCGCTTCTGACTGCGACATGATCTGCGCGATTGCCACTCCCACCGCGCAGGCAGCCTTCAATGCGGCGGAAGAAAAGGGTGTACCTGTGATCTACACTGCCGTGTCCGATCCTGTGGCTGCGCAGCTTGCGGGCGCAGACGGAACCAATCCCGGCGCGGTGACCGGTACTTCCGATGCGCTGCCGGTGGAGGCGCAGCTGAAGCTGATCCGGACGCTGATGCCTGAAGCGAGGAAGATCGGCATCCTGCATACCACCAGTGAAACCAACAGCGATTCTACGCTGGAGACCTATCGTCAGCTGGCGCCTCTGTACGGCTTTGAAATTGTAGACAAGGGCGTTTCCATGGGCGCTGATATTCCCATGGCGCTGGATGCGCTTCTGCCCCGTGTGGACTGCACCACCAACCTGACCGACAACACCGTGGTATCCTATCTGCCTCTGGTGCTTGAGATGTCCGCCGAGGCTGGCAAGCCTGTCTTCGGCAGTGAGATCGAGCAGGTGAAGAGCGGATGCGTGGCGGCCGAGGGTATTGAATATCTGGACCTTGGCCGTCAGACCGGTGCAATGGCGGCGCGTGTGCTCAGCGGAGAGAATGCGGAGAATATTCCCTTCGAGCTGGTAACAAACTCCTACCTGTATCTGAATGAAGATGCGCTGAAGGACTATGGCCTTACCGTGCCTGAAGAGCTGCTGCAGCGCGCTGTCTCTCTGGAGTAAGAATACAGAATTGAGCTTTTGAGAAAGCAGGTTGATCCTATGGACTTTGCCGCGGTTATTGATATCGTCATGGGCGCAGTGGAGCAGGGCCTGATTTACGGCATCCTTGCACTGGGTCTGCTGATAACCTATCGGATTCTTGATTTTCCGGATCTGACGGTGGACAGCTCATTCCCGCTGGGCGCAGCGATTACGGCTGTGCTGACGGTGAACGGGGTCAATCCGCTCCTGTCGCTGCTTTGTGCGGCGGCTGCAGGCGCGCTTGCCGGCCTTGTTACGGGATTGATTCATGTGCGCTGCCATGTGCTGGATCTGCTCAGCGGCATTATCACGATGACGGGGCTGTATTCCATCAATCTGCGGATTGCGGGAAGGGCGAATCTTCCTTTCTTTGCGAGCGCTACGCTGTTCAAGAATCCTCTGACAAAGTCTTTGCCGGACTGGCTTGCTCCCTACAGCACGCTGGTGATCATTCTGCTGATTGTGCTGGCAGCAAAGCTTCTGCTGGATGCATATCTGCGTACCAAGGCGGGCTTTCTGCTTCGGGCGGCCGGCGACAATGCCAGCGTGGTTACAACGCTGGCGCGGGACGTGGGCAGCGTGAAGATTGTGGGCCTGATGATTGCGAACGCTCTGGTAGCTCTGGCGGGCGCGGTAATGGCACAGCATCAGCGCACCTTCGATATATCCATGGGTACGGGTACCATGGTGACGGGTCTGGCGTCGGTGATTATCGGCACAAATCTTTTCAAATCCGCAGGGTGGATGAAGAGCACAACCATGGTTATTATCGGCTCGGTGCTGTACAAGCTGTGCGTGTCGGCTGCCATTTCCTGCGGCCTGGAGGCTCAGGATATGAAGCTTGTCACAGCGGTGCTGTTCCTGCTGATTCTCGTTGCCGCCCAGACCCAATTCAAACGGAAGAAGGTTCGGATTCATGCTTGAGCTTCGTAACATATCCAAAACATACAACCCTGGCACGGTACATGAAACCTGCCTGTTTTCCGACTTCTCGCTGAAGATTGAAGAGGGAAGCTTTGTGTCGGTCGTGGGCAGCAACGGCAGCGGAAAAACCAGTCTGCTCAATATCCTGTGCGGTTCCATCCCAGTGGACGGCGGCCAGATTCTTATTGACGGAAAGGATATCACGCACAGAAAGGAATTCCGCCGCTATGCCCGCATCGGCCGGGTTTATCAGAATCCATCCATGGGCACCTGTCCTTCCATGACCATTCTGGAGAATCTTTCTCTTGCGGACAACAAGGGCAGACGCTACGGCCTGACGGCAGGAGCAAACAAAAAGCGCATAGGTGACTACAAGGCGATGCTTGCTCCTCTGGGGCTTGGGCTTGAGGATAAGCTGGGCATAGCGGTAGGCAGCCTTTCCGGCGGCCAGCGTCAGACCCTTGCGCTGCTCATGGCTACCATGACGCCCATTGATTTTCTGATTCTGGACGAACATACCGCGGCGCTTGACCCAAAGACGGCGGAGATCGTCATGCGGCTGACCAACAGCATTGTGCAGGAGAAAAAGCTCACTACGCTGATGGTTACTCATAATCTGCGCTATGCCGTGGAGTATGGCGACAGGCTCCTGATGATGCATCAGGGTCAGGCTGTGCTGGACAAGTCCGGAGAAGAGAAGATACGTACGACAGTGGATGATCTGCTGGGCATTTTCAACGAAATCAGCATCGAGTGCGGCAACTGAGACGGAAAACGAAAAGAAAAGCTGATATTTCCCCTCGAGCCTCTTGACAAAAGCAGGGAACGGCGTTATAATTATAAACGCTGTTTGCAACGAGCGGTCGTGGCGGAATCGGCATACGCGCACGTTTGAGGGGCGTGTCCAGCAATGGGTACGGGTTCAAGTCCCGTCGACCGCACTTCAGAAAGTCCTGAGCCTTGTTACAAGGAGTCAGGACTTTTTGTTTACTACGATGTCATAGCATAAAACCGAATTCAAAATGTTCATTGCAGGAGGTTATCACATGAGCGAAAAGAAACAGACAAGCCCTGTCATGCGGCTGATTCAGGGAGCCCTGATCGGTACCGGCGCAGTGCTTCCCGGTATTTCCGGCGGCGTGCTGATGGTGGTGTTCGGCGTTTATCAGCCGATCATGTCCCTGCTGGCCCATCCTTTCAAGACCTTCAAGCAGAATGTGAAGCTGCTTCTGCCTGTGCTGCTCGGCGTAGTGCTTGGCTTTCTGGGTATTGCAAAACTGCTTGGCTTCCTGCTGGAAACCTATCCTGACCAGTCTGTGTGCCTGTTTGTGGGCCTGATCGGCGGTATGCTGCCGTCTCTGTTCCGTGAAGCCGGCGAGAAGGGCCGCGGCAAATCCTCCTGGATTGCCCTTGGCGCAGCTTTTGCAGTGGTGCTTGCCCTGCTGGTGTCCCTGCAGGTGATTAAGGTGAATATCCAGCCCAACTTTGTGTGGTATCTGTTCTGCGGTTTCTGCCTGGCGCTGTCCATCATTGCCCCCGGCATGAGCTTTTCTACGCTGCTGATGCCTCTCGGCCTGTATACGCCCTTCATCGCCGGTATCGGCAACTTTGATTTCGGCGTACTGATCCCCGCCGTTATCGGCGCTGCACTGACGGTGATCCTGCTGGCAAAGACGGTGACGCATCTGCTGGATACCCACTACGCTCCCATGTTCCATGGCATCATCGGCGTGGTGATCGCCGCCACCGTGGTGATCATTCCCTTCGGCAGCTTTGCGGCCGGCATCGGTACGGCGCTGATCAATCTGGTATGCCTTGTGGCGGGCGTTGCTGCGGCGCTTGCTCTTGACAAGTTCAACAGCAGTGTGGAGCGTCCTGAATAACTGAATATAAAAATATGGAAGGAACGGTTTGACTCCGTTCCTTCCTTTTGTTTAGCGGTAGATGAGGAATTCGCATTCCAGACGTCCGTTATACAGGCGACGCTTCTTGTCTGCCCGCTTGCCGTATGCGCGCTCGAAATTTGGATCAGAGGAGATGGCGCAAAGGCTCCAGCCGGGATGCCGTGCCTTAAGTCGACGCATCTGTCCGTACAGCTTCTCACAGCTCTTACGGTCGCTCAATCGCTCACCGTAGGGGGGATTGCAGAGGAAAACGCCGGTTTCATCAGTCAACTGAAGGGTCTCAAGCGGCTGCTGCTCCACCGTTACCAGTCCCTCCAGCCCTGCCTGACGGATGTGCCTGTTTGCCAGCTCAAGCGCAGAGGGGTCGATGTCGCTGCCGGTGATGCCGCTGATCCGGTCGGGCTTGAAATCAAACCGGGCCTGGCGGCGCAGCGCATCGCAGGCTTCCCTGGGGAAGAAGGGGAACTCCTCCATGGAGAAACGGCGGGTCAGGCCGGGAGCGCGGTGTCCCAGACGGAAGGCGGCTTCGATCAGCAGCGTACCGGTACCACAGCATGGATCGTGCAGGCGCATGCCGGGCCGCCAGGGGGAAAGCTCCACCAGCGTGGCTGCCAGCGTTTCACGCAGCGGCGCTTCGCCGTTCCATGTACGGTAGCCGCGGCGGTTGAGCGCGTCGCCGGAAAGATCCAGTGTGATGCGGGCAACGTCGTTATGCAGGCTGACGGTAATCGGATAGGCGATTCCGGTTTCCGGGAAAACGCTCTGCTGCGTAGCCATACGAAGCCGCTCGATGACGGCTTTCTTTGTGATGGCCTGGCAGTCGCGGATGCTCATCAGCTGGCTGCGGGCGCATTTGCCGGATACGTTGATCTTCGCATCGGCGGGCATCAGATCCTCCCACGCAACGGATTTGACCAGCTGGAACAGCTCCTCAAAGGTCCGGCATTCCTTTTCGGCAAGGATCAGAAGCACCCGGTCTGCACAGCGCAGACGCAGATTGCACAGGAAAGCGTCTTCAAGCGTGCCGGTGAAGCGGGCTCCGCCGATTTCGCCGGTCACGTTCTTCATATCAAGACGCTTAAGCTCCGCTGCCACAATACCCTCAAGACCGAAGGCAGCGGTAGCAAACAGCGTAAGTTGCTCTGTCATGGAAAATTCACTCCTTTTCGGGTCTATCATAAAGGAAAGAATGAAAAAAGTAAAGCATAAACTGCTGTGGGAGAGCACCTTGCTTTTTGGACGGTTATGCTGTATACTGTTTTTTGGATAGGCATGACGTTCCGTCATGTCAGCAAAGGAGGTAATATTCTATGAAGCTGATTATCGCGATTGTTCAGGATGAGGACGCCGCCCGTCTGGTTTCCCAGCTGATGAACGATGGCTTTGGCGTGACCAAACTGGCCACCACCGGCGGTTTCCTTCGCGCCGGCAATACCACTCTGCTGGTCGGTGTGGACGACGAGAAATTTGACAAGGCGATGGGCGTGGTCGAGCGCGTGTGCAAGTCCCGCAAGCAGATCGCCACCCAGCCTACTTCCATGGCCGGTGTGAACGGCGTTTATTCCCCCTATCCCATTGAGGTGACTGTCGGCGGCGCGACCGTGTTCGTGCTGACAGTGGATCAGTTTATCAAGCTGTAAGGAGAATTTCCCTGTGTCACAGGAAATGAATCCGGGTACATATACAGCGCCCGTCCTGAAGGATTTTGAGCGACAGGGCGCTGTTTATGCTGGACTGATTCGTACGCTTGAAGGCGGCAGTTTTGTTCATGCTTATCTGATCAGCGGAGCTGCGGGGACGGGCAAACGTACACTGGCGGCGGAAATTGCACGTTTCCTGCTGTGCACGGGCGAAAAGCGTCCTTGCGGAGCGTGTCCGGCCTGTGTGCAGGTCAGGGCGGGGAATCATCCCGACGTGATTCTGGTGCAGCCGGGCGTGCCCATCAATCCTTCGGTGGACAAGGGCCTGAAGAGCATCCCTGTGGATGAAATCCGCATGGTCAACGAATTGACAGGCCAGCACACCTTTGTAGGCGGCCGCAGGATTGTGATTATCCAGCGCGCTGAGAAAATGACTCCTCAGGCACAGAATGCGCTGCTTAAAACGCTGGAGGAGCCTGTGGACGGTACCGTCTTTCTGCTGATCAGCGATGCTCCGGAGCTTCTGCTTACGACCATCGTCAGCCGCTGCAGGGCGCTCAAGCTGCATCCGTGGCCGGATGACGTGATTCTTGGGGTTCTTCGCGCCAGGGGCGTAGCGGACGAGCGCGCCCATGAGGCGCTGCATGTCTCCGGCGGATCCATCGGTCGCGCCGTGGAGGTTGCCGGGGATGAGAACTACTGGCAGCGTCGTCAGGACGTAATGAAGGACTTTTTTGCCATTGAGAGCCGGAGCGACGTGCTGAAGGTTTCCACCGCGTGGAAGGATCGCAAGGAAGCCTCTGCAGAGCTGTTGGACGACGTGGAGGATATGCTGCGTCTTTTGCTGCTTGTACGTCTTGGCCGGAGAGATGCAGCCCTTGTGCAGGGATATCCCGAAGCGTGGCGGCATATGGCGCAAAAAGGTGATATGGAATCTTTTTCCCAGCTGCTGGACGCGGTATCGCAGGCCAGAAGAATGCGGATGAATCAGGTTACATGGCAGGCAGTGCTTGAAAAGCTGCTGCTGCGCATGATGGAGGAAAAAAGCAAATGGTCAACGTGATTGGCGTTCGTTTTCAGAACGCCGGAAAGCTGTATTTTTTCGATCCCGGCGCTTATTGGCCCACTCCCGGCGATTTTGTGGTGGTGGAAACTGCGCGGGGCATTGAGTTCGGCGAGGTGGTGACCTCCGTCCGTGAGATCAACGACGAGATGCTTCAGTCTCCGCTGAAGAAGGTTGTCCGCATTGCTACGGCAGAGGACGTGCGCCATGCACAGGAGAACAAGGCGGGCGAAAAGGAAGCCTATGCGATCTGCCAGAAAAAAATCGCAGAGCATAAGCTTGATATGAAGCTTGTGTCTGTGGAATATACCTTTGACAACAGTAAGATCCTGTTTTACTTTACCGCCAACGGCCGCGTGGATTTCCGCAGTCTGGTGAAGGATCTTGCCGCTGTGTTCAAGACCCGCATTGAGCTTCGCCAGATCGGCGTTCGCGACGAGGCGAAGATGCTGGGTGGTCTTGGCCCCTGCGGAAGACCGATCTGCTGCGGTGCATTTCTGGGCGATTTCCAGCCTGTGTCCATCAAGATGGCCAAGGAGCAGAATCTTTCGCTGAATCCCACAAAGATCAGCGGCGTGTGCGGTCGCCTGATGTGCTGCCTCAAGTACGAGCAGGACAACTACGAACAGACCCGTAAGCGCATGCCGAAGGTGGGTAAGGAGGTTATTACCCCCGACGGGCCCGGTGTGGTTTGGGATCTGAATATTATCAAGGAAACCGTGCGCGTGCGAATTCAGAAGGGCGACAGCAGCGAACTGAAGGATTATCCGATGGCGGAGGTTCAGCGCCCTGGTCAGCAGCCTGCTCCTGTGAAGGAGGAAGCTGAGAATAAGTCTGCGGAGGAAGCTCCTGCTGCGGTTGAGGCCGATGCTTCTGCCGAGACGGTGGAGAATCAGCCCCGTGCAAAGCGCGAACGCAGCGAGCAGAAGCGCCCGCAGAAGGAGCGCAGGGACAAGCCTGCCCAGCATCATGACAATGAGAAGATGGGCAAGCCTGTGCAGCGGGAGAATCCTGCACGGAAGAATAAGGAAGAGAACGCTTCAAAGGCTGATACCCCTCAGCAGAAGCCTGCGTCTGCACCTGCCCCTGCAAAGGAAGCATCCAAACAGGAAAGCGCCAGTCCGTGGAAGGCTGCTGTGGAGCGTGCGCTACGTGCTGCGCAGGGCGGAGAACAGAACAGCTGATCTATCTTCCAGCAATATGAGCTTGCAATTCTGAATCAACCGTGGTATGATACATGCATGGATACGCAGCAACTGCGTGATTTGAGGAGGTGAAACCACCATGGCCTACAAGATTACTGACGCTTGCATTGCTTGCGGCGCTTGCGCTGCCGGCTGCCCCGTGGAGGCTATCAAGGAAGGCGCTATCTATGAGATCGATCCTTCTGCCTGCATCGATTGCGGCGCTTGTGCCGATGTGTGCCCCGTTGGCGCTCCCGAGCAGGAGTAATTTCCATAAGAAAACCTCCGGTGTTGTCCGGGGGTTTTCTTTTTGAAAAAAACTTATAATTTTTTCAAAAAACCCCTTGACTTTATCGGGAAATGATGTATAATATCTATCGTTGACCGCGAGAGCGGAACAATGTGCACCATTAGCTCAGTTGGTAGAGCACCTGACTCTTAATCAGGGTGTCCAGGGTTCGAGTCCCTGATGGTGTAC
>JAFURI010000011.1 GCA_017471885.1 Clostridia bacterium
TAAAATTGACACCAACGAAAAGACCGTGGCTATGATTGCCAACGAAATCAAGCTGCTTTGATGTTGTCAAATTCCAATTTGTTGAGCAAACCAAAGCAGATTTTCTCCCTCTTAGGAGGACGCAATTATACGCACCATTCCGGTGCATTGCGTTTGGGGACCACATAAGCAAACGGGCATCCGAATGTCGGATGCCCGTTTGTTTGTTGTTGGATAAATGGTTCCTTAAGAACCCTCCCCCCATAAGGCGGGAGGTTTTGCATTTGCATGTATTTCTGAAGATCAGAAGCCGGGCTTCTCCTCCGGATTGGGCTCCTTGCCCACGCACCAGCCCCTCAGCTTGTTCACGGTGCGCTCCACCGCGTCGCGGCTGTTCTTCCACGGCTCGTTGCCGAAGCGGTAGTCGTACTTCTTGATGAACCAGGAGATGTCCTCCTGCATGCGGTCCAGGTTCTTCTTCTCCAGATCGCACAGGTCGTCAATAAAGCCCGGCAGTTCCTTGGCGGACAGTTTCTCCGGAGCCTCCTCCAGCAGCTCCGCCGCGTGATGCAGGCATACGCCCTTGCCGCCCACAAAGGCCTCGCGGAACTCCACGTCCGTCTTGTACAGGTGGAAGAAGGTGCGGCGGTAGCGGGCCATATTCTCGGCGATGCTGTCGCACATGATGCAGCTATGGGTCAGCTTCGCCACGTCGCCTGCGATGGCGGTCATCTGCTTGCGGGCCGCCGCGCCCTTGCTGGTCATGCGGTCCAGCATGGAGGCCTCCGCATAGGCGTGCGCCGCCTTGCGCAGCTGCTCAAAGGGTTTCTCCAGCCGCTCGCGGGTCTCGATCATATGGCTTTCCAGCATCAGCGCGTGACCCAGACGGTTATCGCCCACAAACAGCATGGTCTGATGATGACGGCAGAAGCCCTTGTCGTTCACCTGCACACGGATATCAGGCTCCATCACCGACGCGCCCAGATAGCGCTCGGCCTCGCCCAGCTCCGTCTTGCGCTCCAGCGCGCACAGCAGGCACTCGTCCTCCAGCTTCATGGCGTCCCACAGGGGGATGGTATCGATATGGTATCTCATAGCGGTCAGCAACTCCTTTATGAATCCTCTTTTGTTATGGTAGCATGCAAGCGGCATTTTGGCAAGAATGATTTTTGCTTCCAGCGCATAGGCTTGCACGAAAGCGAGGGGATTCCATGAGCCGCAGACAAAGACGCATCCGGCGCAGGCGCGGACAAGCAGCCGGTATCCTGATGCTCATCGCCGCCGGGCTGATTGTGCTGACCGGGCTGCGCACCCATCTGCCCGGACGGGAGGATTTCTCCGCCCGCAGCGTCAGCCAGCCCACCGCTACCCCCGTCACATCCGCCTTTGACGAAACCGTGGTTTCCCGTCAGGTCTCTCTGCCCGCAGACGTGTGGTACGCCATCCAGACAGGCGTGTACTCCTCACAGGAGGCCGCCCTGAGCCGAACGGATCTGTATGCCGAACGGGGCGCGCCGGGCTATGCGGCGGAGGACGGGGGCAAGTGGCGGGTGTTCATTGCCTGCTACGGCAGCCGTACGGATGCATCCGCCGTCCGCGAGCGGCTTTCCACGCTGCAAAAGGTGGATACTCACCTGCACGAGTGGCTTCTGCCCGCCGTGACTCTGCAGCTTTCCGGCATGGCCGGTCAGCTGGACGTGGCGGAGGCCGGGCTGACCCTGCCCTCCCAGACCGCCGCGCTGCTGCGGGAATCGGCCGTCGCGCTGGATGCGGGGGAATCCTCCATGTCCTCCATCAGGGACAGCCTTGCCTCTATGGACGACAGCGTCACGCTCTGGGCGAAGACAGCCCGGGAGCGCTTCCTGCCGCCCCGCCCGGTGATGGTTGAGCAGATTCTCTCCTTTACCGACCGGTGGACGGAGCAGTATCGGGCGCTCCGGAGCGCAGAGGATGCTACCGCGCTGTCCGCCGCGCTGAAAATCCATGCCATGACCTGCAGAAGCGCGGATTCCGCCATCCGCGCCGCGCTGCTGGCAGAATAAAGAAGGACCTGCCGGGCTATACCGGCAAGTCCTTTTCTGTCAGTTCACCGCAGGCGCGGTTTCGGGATCAAACTTTTCCAGCAGGATCCCGGCCTCCTCGAAGATCTTCAGGGAGAATTCATCCGGATAGCCCTCCTGATACACCACGCGGATGATGCCGGCGTTGATGATCATCTTTGCGCAGACGCTGCAGGGCTGATGGGTACAGTACAGGGTTGCGCCGTCAATGGATACGCCCAGCTTCGCCGCCTGAATGATAGCGTTCTGCTCCGCATGGATGGCGTAGCACAATTCCGCGCGGGTACCGGACTGGATACCCAGCTTGCGGCGCATGCATTCGCCGCGCTCGCGGCAGGTTTTCAGCCCCGCCGGCGCGCCGTTGTAGCCGGTGGTCATGATGCGCTTGTCCTTCACGATCACGCAGCCTATGCTCCTTCCGGGCATATAGCAGCTGGTCCAGCCGGCAATCACGTGCGCCATCTCCATAAAGCGGGAATCCCATTTATTCATAAGGCAGTCCTCATTTCAGCGTTTTTTTCATTATAGACCCAGAGGCTGGCTGATGTCAATCATCATTCGCGCTCCATCCGCATACCATCCGCTATGGACAGGGAGGGATGGTATGGCACGCAGTCTTCGCCGTCAAGCCATGGTGCTGACGCTGGGCAACGCCTTCACCCGGGGCCTGGGGTTTGCGCTGCATCTGATCTTTGCCCGGCTGATGGGCGCGGAAGCGCTGGGCGTGATGGAGCTGGCTCATTCCGCCGGAATGCTGGCGCTTGTCCCGGTGACCGCAGGCGTGCCCTCGGCCATGAGCCGCCTCACTGCCGCCCGCAGGGAGGCTCTGCAGCCGCAGGTGCTCTGCGCCGGACTATGCCTTGTGCGGCGGCTTGCCCTTGCCACGATCGCCGCGATGCTGCTCCTCTCTCCGGGAATCAGCTGCCTGCTGGGAGATCTGCGCACGCTGCCCGCCATATGGGCAGATATTCCCTGCGTCATGCTGCTGGGGCGTTGCAGCGTCTACGGCGGATATTGCTGCGGGCGGCAGGATACCCTGACCCCCGCCCTCAACGAATGCGCGGAGCAGACACTGCGCTTCCTGCTCTCCGTGGCGCTGTTGACAACGCTGGGCGGGCGGAGTATTGCCCTGTCCGCCGCGCTGCCCGAGGCGGCGGAGCTGGTTGCCGCAGGGCTTTCGCTGCTGCTTTTCATCCGCATGGCAGGCTCGCCCAATCGCAGCGTCAGGCCCGACCGGGGGCTGATGCGCGAAATTCTGCAGCTGTCCGTGCCTACGGCGCTGTCCAGGCTGTGTGTCACCGGCTCCCGGACGCTGAACGCCGTGCTGCTGCCGGTATGCCTTCGCCGCTCCGGCCTGAGCGCCTCTGCCGCCACGGCACAGTTCGGATTGATCAGCGGTATGGCCATGCCGCTGATGATGCTCCCCGGTATTGTCACCGGCGCGGTGTGCATGGTATCCACCCCTGCCGTATCCAGGCTGGAGCGTCAGCCCCGCCGTCTCCGGCGCATGATGCTGCAGCTGACGCTTACCGCCTGCGCTATCGGTCTGACCGCCTGCGTCCTGCTGTACGCCGGAGCGGATTTCATCAGCACACGGCTGTATCACGAAGCCGCCCTTGCGCCTCTTCTGCGGTTGATGTGCCCCATGACGGTGATCATGGCGCTGCAGCAGGTCACCGGCGGCATGATTGCCGGTCTGGGGCTCCAGCGGCGCTCGCTGACGGGAACCGTCCTTGCCTCCGCAGCATCCCTTCTGCTAACCGCGCTCCTGGCGCCTTCCCCCGCCCTGCGTCTCTTCGGAGCGGCTGCGGCCATGACGATCGGTCAGCTTGCAGGGCTTGTATGGAACATACTGGTGCTTCTCCGGAGCCCGGCCCTGCGCTCCGGAGAAAAAAATGAAAACTTTTTTTCAAAAAAGTGCTTGACATTCAGGGGGATATAGTGTATTATATCTCTTGTCGCCGCAAGGTGATGGATGTCGCGGGGTAGAGCAGTTTGGTAGCTCGTCGGGCTCATAACCCGGAGGTCGCAGGTTCAAGTCCTGCCCCCGCAACCATGTGGCTCAGTAGCTCAGTTGGCCAGAGCATTCGGTTCATACCCGGAGTGTCATAGGTTAGAATCCTATCTGAGCCACTCCAAAAAGCTGATATTGAAAAAGATAAGCTTTTTTCTTTGCTTTTTCCGGGTTGACTTCCATCTTCCCTCAGTACATAATAAGTACAGATACATTCTTCTTTCATGGAGTGATA
>JAFURI010000079.1 GCA_017471885.1 Clostridia bacterium
ACGTCTTCCGGGCTTTTGTTGGCATAGCAGTAGCGGCACAGATGCCCGCAGCTGTCGTAGGCGCCGATATCACAGGTCAGGTGACAAGCGCACTGGCCGGGACGGTTCGTGACGATCCGGGGCGGTTTCAGGCGGCAGCCCAGCGCTTCCTCGTAGACGGGAATGCTCATGCAGCCGGAGCAGTCCGCACCAAAGGGAGCCAGTTCATCCCCCTCGGCGCAGGGGCGAAGCGTCATGCCGCGGCTGCGGGCAATGTTCGTCATTTCGCGGCCCAGCAGGAGGCGATCCTCCCGGCTTACGGGACGGAGCTCGGGGAAATTGCGTCGAACCTTCTCGTACAGATCAATGAAGCTGATGACGCAGGTGCGGGTGTATCCTTCCAGCCCGGCGGCCATCTGCGAAAAGCTTTCCAGATGCTTTTCCACCGTCCAGTCCTGCCACAGCAGAATCGGATCATAACGCCATGCGGTGCGGTGAGCCTCCACGCGGCGGGATAGCTGACGGAAAGCCTCCATCACCTGCTCCTTCGGCGGTACGCAGGGCTCCAGCTCCGTGCCGTAGGGGGTGATGGTGACGAACCAGTACTGCCCGTAAGGTGCAAGCATATGCAGATGGGGCAGCATAGGCCGGGGATTCTTGGTGCAGAACACCATTAGATCCACCACCTGGGGATTCAGCTCATACCGCGTGACACGGGACGGATCATAGGGGTTGCGCACCAGCACATAGCCTTCCCGCAGGCGGTTCATGAGCCACGGTGTGTAAAAGGCGGGAATGTCCGTGCGCTGCCCGGTGTGGATGATCATTCGTCCCCGTCTCCTTCGTCCATCCCCAGCGTCTCCACCGCACCCAGCCGCTTCTGTATACTGCGGGTACGGGTGAAGGCCGTATCGATGGATTCACTGGCCTGTTGCAGACGGCGGCGGGTCTGATCCAGCGTCTCAGAAAATTTGCCGAAGTCGCTCTTCACCGCGCCCAGCAGCTTCCAGACCTCGCCGGAGCGCTGCTCAATCGCCAGCGTGCGGAAGCCCATCTGCAGCGCGTTCAGCAAGGCGGAGAAGGTGCTGGGTCCGGCCACCACCACACGGTATTCAGCCTGCAGCTGCTCGGTCAGCCCGGCAGACTGCACCACTTCGGCATACAAGCCTTCCACCGGCAGGAACATCACGGCGAAATCCGTGGTGTGGGGCGGCGCAATGTACTTGCTGCTGATGCGCTTCGCCTCGGTTTTGATGCGCTGAGTGAGGGCCTTGCGGGCGGCCTCAACGGCCTCCTTGTCCATCTGCTGACTGGCTTCGGTCAGGCGCAGATAATCCTCCTGCGGAAACTTGCTGTCAATGGGCAGATAAGTATTTTCGCCGCTGCGGCCCGGAAGCTTTACCGCGAACTCCACCCGCTCTGCGGAATGGGGAACCACCGCCACGTTCTCCTCGTACTGTCCGGGAGCCAGCAGCTGGCGCATCAGCGCAGCCAGCTGCATCTCGCCCCAGTTGCCGCGGGTCTTCACGCCGGTGAGCACTTTCTTCAGGTCGCCCACGCCGCTGGCCAGACTTTGCATCTCGCCCAGACCGCGATAAACCTGCTCCAGACGGTGACTGACCTGCGCAAAGGAGTCGTTCAGCCGCTTGTCGAGGGACTGGGTCAGCTTTTCATCCACGGTGCGGCGCATTTCCGTCAGCTGGCGGTCGTTGCTCTCGCGGATGGTCTGCAGTCCCTGCTGCACGCTCTGGCGCAGCTGTTCCAGCTGGCTGTCCAGCCGGGTCAGGGCGTGATGCAGCGCCTCCTGCTGACTGCGGGCTTGCTGGAACTGCTGCCGCTGCCCGCTTTCCAGCAGACTGGCATGGCTCTGCTGGGCGGTTGTAATGACCGACTGCAGATGCTCCACCACGTTGTCCAGCGAGGCGGAAAAATCCTCCCACAGCTGATCTGTTTCCGCATGCATGTGTTCCTGCAGCTGCCGGGGAAGCTGCTTCCCCTGACGAAGGATCCGTCCCTGGTTGATCAGCAAGAGCACAAGGAGAAAGATGATCAGCCCCAGCGCTGCCATAGCGGCGAAGGGGAGATAGGCTGCGTAATCCATGATAAACTCCTTCATTCAGAAAAAGCACGCCCGAAAGAGCGTGCTGGGTATGGCAGAGCTGTGCGGAACCTGTGGTTACATCTCGCGGCGGCCCTCCATGGCCTTGGAAAGGGTAACCTCGTCGGCATACTCCAAATCAGAGCCGACAGGCACGCCGTGGGCGATGCGGGTGACCTTCACGCCCAGCGGCTTGAGCAGCCGGGCAATGTAGGTTGCCGTGGCCTCGCCTTCGATGTCCGGGTTGGTGGCCAGAATCACCTCGGTCACATTTTCCGTGCCGAGCCTCGCCACCAGCTCCTTGATGCGGATGTCGTCCGGTCCCACGCCGTCCATGGGGGAAAGCGTGCCGTGCAGCACATGGTACAGGCCCGTGAAATCGTGCATGCGCTCCATGGCGGCAACGTCGCGGGGATCGCGTACGACGCAGATCTGCCCGTTGTGCCGCTCGGGATTGCCGCACACGCTGCAGGTATCGCCCGCAGCGTAATTGCCGCAGACGCCGCAGTAGCGGATGGCCTTGCGCCCCTGCCAGATGGCAGTAGCCAGCGCATGCACGTCCTCCAAAGGCATACTGACGATATGATACGCCAGCCGCTGAGCCGTCTTTTGCCCGATGCCCGGCAGGTGGGACAGCTCAGCCACCATCCGCGCGATGGGCTCGATCTGATTCACGATCAGAACATGCCGCCCATGCCGCCGGGAACCATCCGGCCCATGGTCGTCTCGCGAACTTCCTCACCCTTGCGCAGGGCTTCGTTCACCGCAGCCATGATCAGATCCTGCAGCATCTCGATATCGTCGGGATCCACCACCTGGGGATCAATGGTGATGCTCAGCAGCTCGCGCTTGCCGGAAACCTTCACCTGAACCATACCGCCGCCGCTGGCTGCCTCGTACTCGGCAGCATCCAGCTGCTCCTGAGCCTTGGCCATTTCCTGCTGCATCTTCTGGGCCTGACGCATCAGCTGCTGCATGTTGCCGCCGCCGAAACCACCAAAATTCTGTCTTGCCATGGGAATCATTCCTCCTCAAAAGTAGCCGCCTGTTCATCCAGGCTGCAGATCAACTGTAGATTGGCCGTTACGCTGGTCATGGTGATGCGGGGAGCGCCGGGAGCGGGGAAAACGCCGTCGGTCACCAGCTGCCCCCTGACGGAGCGCACCGAGGCATGAGCCAGCGAAAAGGGAACGTATACGGTAGCGCTGCCCATCAGGCAGCAAAGGGAAAGGGGGGTGCAGGTCCCGGAGAGATCCATCTCGGCCCGGGTGCGCAGCGCCCGAAGCCGCGCGGAAAGGAAGTCGCAGGCAGTCAGCAGCATGCCGCCGGTCAGCGTGCGGATCAGGCAGCGGTCTGCGGACAGCGCGTTGCCGTCTGTTTTGCCAGTCAGCGTCGACATGTGCAGCGTCATGCATACAAGGTCAGATGTGCGGATAGCCCCTGTCAGGCTGCGAAAGCGGAAATCCGTGCCGGAAACGCGGAAAACGCTGATCCCGCCGCGGAGCGTAGCTACGTCCAGCGCGCCCTTCCAGCTGAGCGGCAGCACGATGGAAAGTGTCTGCGCCCGGGAGCGGGGCTTCTGGGTGACGAACAGAGTTCCGTCTCTGCGTTCGGCCCGGAAGGAGGATTCATCGCCCAGGAGCCGGATCTGATCCTCTTCGCTCTCGCCGGGCATGATGCTGACCGACATAGCGCCCAGCCGGACGTGTATCCGGCTGATGAGCAGCGCGGAAAGGGTATCGCTGTGATCCATGGGACTCACCTCCTGCCGGTGACTATCATATCACGTTTTCCGCATGTTGGCAACTACAGGGGGCTTCGCCCCTTTTCTCCGCCCACCTTGACCGACGTTTCAGGGGCACTCCGCGTCCCACCCTGACCGACGCATGAATGGTTGGGTACACAAACCAGAAAAGCCGCAGGCTCCGCGTCGCGGCGGGGGCTTCGCCCCTTTTCGACGCTGCCGCGATACCTGCCGCACGCCCGCGTCGCGGCGCGATTGTAAAGAAAAGAGTCGAAGACTCCGCCGTGTCCCCTGCAAGGTTGCGGACTGTCACCGGTACAGCCCTGCGGCTTCGCCGCCGGAAATGGGATTCTTAAGGTTCGAAGACCCTTAAGCAGGGGCGTCGGGGACAGAGTCCCCGACCGGGGTGCAGGGGGCAGCGCCCCTGCCGTGCCTTACCCCTTCACAATCCCGGTGACCACGTCGTCCAGAATGGCCATCACATAGGGCATGCCCCGGTCGGACTTGCTCTGGAGAAGAATCTCATCCTTGTTCAGACGGGTGGCGGGGGACTGGGTCTGGGTAATCAGCAGCGTGCAGGGTTCCTTGCCTGCCAGCAGCAGACCGGCAATGGCGCGCCCGTTGCTGCCGTTCTTGTTGAAGGTGAAGCACTTAACGCCCTTGCCGTTGCGGTTCTGGCGTTCAAAGTCCATGGCGGGGATGCGCTTGCCGTAGCCGCGGTCGGAGAGCAGCACCATCTCGCCGTTCTCCGGCAGCTGACCGCACCAGATCAGCTCATCCTTTTCGTCCAGCTGCATAGCCTTTACGCCGGCGGAGATGCGGCCCTGCGTGGGTACCGTGTCCAGCGCAAAGCGGATGCTCATACCGCTGCGGCTGATCAGCAGCAGATCGTCGCGGGTGGATGCGGGGAAGACTGCCAGCAGCGCGTCGTCCTTTTTGACGTTCAGCGCGGCGAAGCGGCGGGAGCGCACGTCGTAATCTGCCGCGGCGGTGCGTTTGATCATGCCCTGCTTCGTCACAAAGAGGAAGTCCGGCGCCTTGACCAGATCAGCCATCTTCGCACAGGTGATGTGCAGGGCGGTCTCGTTGTCCTCCAGCCCCTGCAGCACGCCGGACAGCAGCTGGCCGCGATCCTTGGGCTTGCACTCGTTCAGTGCGGATACGCTCAGCGGATAGCAGTTGCCCAGATTGGTGAAGATCAGCAGCGTCTCGTCGGTTTTTGTCTGGAAGAGGAAGCGCGGCGTGTTCTGCGGATCCTCCTCCCAGGTGGGCAGCGGATTCTTGCGCAGGGTAGCTGGATAGAAGCGCTTCAGCTGGCCTGCGTGAGTGTAGCAGACCACGGCCTCCTCCGGCACGGGGGTTTCGTCCAGCGGCTCCACGGCGGCGGAGGAAATATCCTCCAGCACGGTGCGGCGCTCGTCGGCGTACTCGTCGGCGATCTCCTGCAGCTCCTTGCGGATCACGTTCATCAGCTTCCGCTCGCTGCCCAGAATGCCCTCCAGCCTGTCGATCAGCTTGAGCAGGTCGGCATATTCCTTGCGCAGGGATTCGATCTCCAGATTGGTCAGTCTCTGCAGACGCATGTCCAGAATGGCCTGCGCCTGCACGTCCGTCAGCTCGAAGCGTTCCATCAGGCGGGCCTTAGCCTCCTTGGGGGTCTTGGAGGAGCGGATCAGCGCGATGACCTCGTCCAGATTGTCCAGCGCGATCATCAGACCCAGCAGGATGTGGGCGCGGGCGCGGGCCTGCTTCAGTTCGTACCCGGTACGGCGGGTAACCACGTCCTTCTGATGGCGGATAAAGTGGCCGATCATGGCCTTCAGGCCCATCTGCACAGGCTTGCCCTGGGCAATGGCGACCATGTTCACGCCGAAGGTTACCTGCAGGTCGGAATACTTGTACAGGTACTGGAGCACCCGATTCACGTCCGCGTCGCGCTTGAGCTCGATCACCGCACGCATGCCGTCGCGGCCGGACTCGTCGCGGATATCGTAGATGCAGCCCAGCGCAGCCTTCTTTTCCTCGGAGAGCTTCTGGATCTTTTCCAGCATCACGGCCTTGTTGACCTGATAGGGAATCTCGGTGATGCAGATCAGCTTGCGGCCTGCGCTGCCGTCCTCAATATGCACCTTCGCGCGCACGGACAGCTTGCTGCGGCCGGTTTCATAGCCGGCGCGGATTTCGCCGTTCTTCACCAGCACGCCGCCGGTGGGGAAGTCCGGGCCGGGGATGATGGTCATCAGCTCGTCCAGCGTGATATCGGGATTCTCGATCTGCGCGATGGTGGCGCGGATAGCCTCGCCCAGATTGTGAGGCGGAATATTGGTGGCAAGGCCGACGGCGATACCGCTGGCGCCGTTTACCAGCAGGTTCGGGAAGCGGGCCGGGAGCATGTCCGGCTCCTTCATCGTATCGTCGAAGTTCAGGCGGAAGGGCACGGTGTCCTTCTCGATGTCGCGAAGCATCAGCAGGGCCAGCGGGGCCATGCGGGCCTCGGTGTATCGCATGGCGGCGGCGCTGTCGCCGTCGATGGAGCCGAAGTTGCCGTGACCGTCCACCATGGGGCCGCGCATGGAGAAGGGCTGCGCCATGCGCACCAGCGCATCATACACAGAGCTGTCGCCGTGGGGGTGATACTTACCAAGGCAGTCGCCCACGATGCGTGCGCACTTGCGGTGGGGCTTGTCCGGGGTGGTGCCCAGCTCCATCATGGTGTAGAGGATGCGCCGCTGCACGGGCTTGAGGCCGTCCTCCACGCGGGGCAGGGCGCGTTCCAGAATCACATGCTCGGCGTAGGGAATCATGCTCTGATGCATGACCTCCTCCACGGAGGCCTGGGAAATGCGGGAGGGATCGTCCTTGACGTTGGGCTTTTCGGGTTCGCGATTCTTCGCCATGGGTTAATTACTCCTTTCCAGCTGC
>JAFURI010000080.1 GCA_017471885.1 Clostridia bacterium
ACGGTAGCCACCAAGTATGTGCAGACCATCATGGATGATGTGTACCTGCGCGCTGCGGCCTCCAAGGACTCCGAGCATCCCTACCAGGTGAAGCTGGGTACCGTGATGGCCTACAACACCAGCGTGAGCGTGGGCGGCCAGCTGTGGTACCGCGTCATTTACAGCAACTCCGAGGTATGGGTGCTGGGCGAGTGCGTCAAGGTTATGACCACCGCCGAGTATGAGGCATATCTGGCTTCCAACCCCTCCAGCACGCCTCAGACCCAGATCATCCTGGGCTACGTCAAGACCACGGAGAGCAGCGTCAATGTGCGCGTGGGCGCCGGCAGCAGCAGCAAGCTGGGCCAGATTGACAAGGGCATCGTCATGCCTTACAGCGCCACGGCCACGGCCAAGGGCTACACCTGGTACTACGCGAACACTTCTCTGGGCCAGGGCTACCTGCGCGAGGATGTGGTCACCATCTGTGACAAGGACGGCAACGCCGTGACCTCCGGCGGCAGCACCAGCGGCTCCACCAACGGCCAGGAGGCGACCTACACCACCCTGAAGCTGGGCTCCAAGGGTACTGCGGTCAAGAACCTGGTGACTGAGCTGAAGCTGCAGGGCTACTACTCCGGCGCCATCACCAGCTCCTACACCACGGCGGTGCAGAGCGCTGTGAAGGCCTTCCAGAGCGCCAACGGCCTGGAAGTGGACGGCATTGCGGGCAGCCAGACCCAGCATAAGCTGTATGGCACCGTGCCCGTGGGCTCCGGCGACAGCAGCAACCTGTCCTTCACCATCTATCCTGCTGAGAAGATCGACTGGTACACCGGCGGCATCCAGCAGCTGTGGGCAAAGGGCTCCAGCTACAAGGTGTACGACGTGAAGACCGGCATCGTCTGGTGGGCACGCCGCTGGTCCGGCGCTTACCACGCCGACGTGGAGCCGCTGACTGCGGCCGACAGCGCGCGTCTGTGCCAGATCTACGGCACCAAGACCACCCAGCAGATCTGGGATGACAACCTGTGGCACCGTCGTCCCTGCCTGGTGACCATCGGCAGCCGCACCTTCGCGTGCTCGCTGTTCGGCATGCCGCATAACTATCCCGATGGCGATACCATCCCGGATAACGACATGAAGGGTCAGATCTGTATCCACTTCAAGAACTCGAAGATTCACGACAGCTCCGTGGTGGATGAAGATCACCAGAAGGCCATCGAGCAGGCGTACCAGTACGCCAAGAACGGTGATCCCCGCTAAGGAGGATCCGCCATTTCCCCGGTGAAAAGCAACACAAAAGCGGCTCCGCACTTTCGTGCGGAGCCGCTTCTTCATTGGCAGAGGGAAGGAACAGGTTTATTTTGCCCAGGGCTGCGTTTCGCTGCGAACGCTCTTCCACGGATCAGCCAGCGCCTGCGCGATCACCAGCGCCAGATAGGCGTCCTGCAGGCCGTCCTCCCAGGAGTAGGCGGGCTCGTCGGATTCCCCGCGTACGAGCCTGCCCATGCGCTCCATGACCGCGGCGATGGCCAGCTCGTCGTCATTGAGGGAGCCGTAGAGGAACTCGTTGCGCCACAGCCACCTGTCGCCCAACTGCAGACCCAGGGGGCAGTAGTGGTTGTTGTTGAAAAGGCCCAGATCATGCCGCTGCAGCGTCAGGCACAGGGGCTGGCCGTCGGCGTTCATGCAGCGCAGGGTCATATCGTCAATCTCGCCCTGATCTCCCTGAATGGTCAGCTGGCGGGTGCGGATATAGCTGTGGTACTGCACGTTGCTGAAGTCAAAGAAAGCCGTCTTGCCGCTGTCAAACACCATGGTCAGGCGGTCGCGGCGGGCAGGGGAGACCTCGCCGTGGGGGATCAGCCCGTCGCGGCTGTCCGTGGCGCGCACAGGGAAGAAGTGCCTGCAGCCGGTCATGGTCACGTTCTCAAACCCTACGTTCAGGAAACGGCGGATCAGGCTGATGGCATGATAACTGTGCACGGCGGAAATATTGATATTGCTTACCTCGCCAAGCATGCCTTCATCCACAGCTTTCTGCCATGCGCTGTACAGGGGCCAGTCCGGATACTGCTCCGCCACCTGCAGCATCACGCCCTTGGCTTTGGCGGCCTCCCAGGCGCGCACCATGCCTTCAGGGGTGATGAAGGGCGGCGTTTCGCACAGGATGGGCAGACCCAGATCCATCATGCGGATGAGTACGTCCGGGTTAGCCTTCTTTGCGATGCTGACCACCAGATAATCCGGCTTGTCCGCCAGCAGATCCTCGGGGGATTCCGCCATGCGGCAGCCGAAACGGCGCTGCCAGTCGGCGCGCTTGAGGGGATCGCGCAGGTAGGTGGCTGTCAGCTGGAAACGATCGGGGAGGGCCAGTGCGATGCGGGCGAAGAACTCCGCGCGCCAGCCGCCGCCGACAAGGGCGAAACGGGTCATAGCGTAGCCTCCTTTAATTGTCAGAAAGTGTAACAACAGTATACCATCCCGGCGGATGGGTTGTAAAGCGGCAATACGCGCTTGCAACGAGGGGGCTGCCATGGTATAATAATATGTCTTCGTATGCGAAGACGGACAAATACGCAAGCAGGCCGTGCAGACGGCTGTATATCATCAGAAAAAACAATCAGCGGGCCCGGAAAGCGGGCAGGGAGAAAAAAGCTTATGATGGATTGGCTCAAAAAGCTGCTGGGCGGAAGCAACGACACGCAGCTGAAGAAACTGGAAAAGACAATCGACGCGGTGGAGGCGCTGGAAGGCGACTGCAAAAAGCTGACCGACGAGCAGCTCCGCGCAAAGACGGATGAATTCCGCGCCCGTCTGCAGAAGGGTGAAACCGAGGACGATATCCTGCCCGAGGCCTTTGCTGTGGTGCGCGAGGCTGCCAGCCGCGTGCTGGGTATGCGCCACTACCGGGTGCAGCTCATCGGCGGTCTGGTGCTGCATCAGGGCCGTATCGCCGAGATGAAGACCGGCGAAGGCAAGACGCTGGTGGCCACCCTGCCTGCGTACCTGAACGCGCTGTCCGGCAAGGGTGTGCACGTGGTGACGGTCAACGACTATCTGGCCCGCCGCGACTCCGAGTGGATGGGCAAGGTGCATCGCTTCCTGGGTCTGAGCGTGGGCCTGATCGTCCACGACATGACGCCCGAGGAGCGCCGCAAGGCCTACGCCTGCGACATCACCTACGGCACCAACAATGAGCTGGGCTTCGACTACCTGCGCGACAACATGGTCATCCGCCAGCAGAATCTGGTGCAGCGCGGCCATCACTACGCCATCGTGGACGAGGTGGACTCCATCCTGATCGACGAGGCCCGCACGCCCCTGATCATCTCCGGTCAGGGTGAAAAGTCCACCGCCCTGTACGAAAAGGCGGACGCGGTGGTACGCTCCATGAAGCGTGACGTCCACTACGAGGTGGATGAGAAGAAGAAGTCCTGCGCCATTACCGAAGAAGGCGCGGTGAAGGTGGAGAACGCCTTCGGCATCGAGAACCTGAACGATCCCGAGAACGCCGAGCTGTCCCACCATATCAACAGCGCCCTGCGCGCCCATGCCCTGATGCGCCGCGACGTGGATTATGTGGTGCAGAACGGTCAGGTGGTCATCGTGGACGAGTTCACCGGCCGCCTGATGATCGGCCGCCGCTACTCCGAGGGTCTGCATCAGGCCATCGAGGCCAAGGAGCATGTGAAGGTGGAGCGTGAGAGCAAGACGCTGGCCACCATCACCTTCCAGAACTACTTCCGCATGTACAGGAAGCTCGCCGGCATGACGGGTACCGCCAAGACCGAGGAGCCGGAGTTCCAGGGTATCTACGCCCTGGACGTGGTGGAGATTCCCACCAACAAGCCCAACGTCCGCAAGGATCTGGACGATATGGTCTACAAGACCAAAGCCGCCAAGTTCGGCGCGGTATTGGCCTCCATCGAGCAGCATCACGCCGCCGGACAGCCCGTGCTGGTGGGTACCGTCAACGTGGAGACCAGCGAGATGCTCTCCGAGCTGCTGCGCCGCCGCGGCATCCAGCACGAGGTGCTCAACGCCAAGCATCACCAGAAGGAAGCTGAAATTGTCGCGCAGGCCGGCCACTGGGGTGCGGTGACCATCGCCACCAACATGGCGGGCCGCGGCACGGATATCCTGCTGGGCGGCAATCCTGAATTCCTGGCCCGCCGCGCCATGCGTCAGGAGGGCTACGAGGAGGAAATGATCGAGGCCGCCGTGGGCCACAGCGAGCACGTCAGCGAGGATGTGCTCGCCGCCCGCGAAGCGTATCAGAAGCTGCACGCCTCCTTCAAGAAGACCACCGATGAGGAGCACGAGCGCGTGCTGAAGACCGGAGGTCTGCACATTATCGGTACCGAGCGGCATGAATCCCGCCGCATTGACAATCAGCTGCGCGGCCGTGCGGGCCGTCAGGGCGACCCCGGCTCCACCCAGTTCTTCCTCTCTCTGGAGGATGATCTGCTGCGGCTGTTCGGCTCCGAGCGCATCGGCGCAATGGTCGAGCGCCTGGGCCTGAAGGACGAGGAGGCCCTGCAGGCCGGTCTGCTCACCAAGCAGATTGAATCCGCCCAGAAGCGCATCGAGGGCCGCAACTTCGAAATCCGCAAGAACGTGCTGGAGTACGACAACGTGATGAACCGCCAGCGCGAGGTGATCTACGGTCAGCGCCGCCGGGTGCTGATGGGCGAAAACGTCCGGGAGAACATCATCGGCATGGGTCACAAGCTGATTGACGCAGCCATGAACCGCTACTGCACCGGCGAGGGCGGCGAGGACTGGGATTTCGAGCAGCTGACGAAGTATCTGGAGACCCTGTGCGTGCATCCCGGCACGGTGGAGGCAAACAGGAAGCTGATCATGGAGGACGAGGACCGGGAGGCCTTTGTGGAGGCGCTCAAGGACGACGCCCGCGCCTTCTATGACGAGCGTGAAACCCTGCTGAGCGAGATCGGCGTGGACATGCGCGAGTTTGAGCGCGTGATGCTGCTGGGCGCGGTGGATCACCGCTGGATGGATCACATCGACGCCATGGATCAGCTGCGCAGCGGCATTGCCTACCGCGCCTACAGCGGTAAGAACCCGGTGACCGAGTATCAGATTGAGTCCGGCTACATGTTTGAGGAGCTGAATCACCTGATCCGCGAGGACACTGTGCGCAGAGTGTATCAGGCGAAGGTGCAGCGCACGCCCGAGCGCGTGCAGGCTGCCCAGCCTACCGAGGCCCGCACCGCAGGCGACGGTCCGCGTCAGCCCAAGCGGGTGAAGTCCTCCGAGCGCGTGGGCCGCAACGATCCCTGTCCCTGCGGCTCCGGCAAGAAGTACAAGCAGTGCTGCGGGAGGACTTCGTCCTCTGATTCGCGCGATTGAGTTGGCTCCCGCTGGTTTGACATGTATGCGCGTGCAGCTGACCCGCTGCTTGACTGCAGGGCACGGCGCATGACAGATGCGCCGCGCTGCGGGGTCACGGCGCACGGAGGGTGCGCCGCGACGCGGAGAATGAAAAAACGCAGCGGGTCTGTACAACAGGTTTCAGAGTTTCACACTCCCGATATAGAATTGAGGTATGAAATATGATTGATTTTGACCAGTACAAGCGTGATCTGGCAGGTATCCGCGAGAGCGTTCTGCAGAGCGGCGAGGCGCTGCACATCGATCACATGCGCGAGCAGATCGATGAGCTCAGCGAGGAAATGAATCAGCCTGAGTTCTGGAACGATCCGGAGCGCTCCGCCAAGGTGAACCAGAAGCTGGGCCGCCTGAAGAACAAGCTGGCCCACTACGAAAAGCTGCTCTCCACCGCCGACGACATCGAAGTGATGATGGAATTGGCCATTGAGGAGAACGACGACGATATGGCCGCCGAGGTGGGCGGCGAGCTGGAAAAGCTGCAGGAGCAGTCCGACGCGCTGGAGCTGGAAACCCTCATGCGCGGCGACTATGACGACTCCGACGCCATTCTGTCCCTGCACGCCGGTGCAGGCGGAACCGAGGCTCAGGACTGGACTCAGATGCTCTTCCGCATGTACACCCGCTACTGCGAGCAGATGGGCTTCAATGTGAAGATTCTGGACATGCTGGACGGCGACGAAGCCGGCCTCAAGTCCGTGACCTTTGAGGTGACCGGCGACCACTGCTACGGCTATCTGCGCGGCGAGAAGGGCGTGCACCGTCTGGTGCGCATCAGCCCCTTTGACGCCAATGCCCGCCGCCAGACCTCCTTCTCCTCTCTGGACGTGTCTCCCATTCTGGAGGACGAAGGCGACGAGATCGAGATCAACATGAAGGACGTGCGCGTGGATACCTACCATGCCTCCGGCGCAGGCGGCCAGAACGTCAACAAGACTTCCTCTGCCGTGCGTATGACGCACTTTCCCTCCGGCATCGTGGTGGCCTGCCAGACCGAGCGTGATCAGGTGCAGAACCGCGCCACCTGTCTGCGCATGCTGAAGTCCAAGCTGCTGGAGCTGCGCGAGCGCGAGAAGGAACAGCAGATGGCGGACATCAAGGGCGAGATGAAGAAGATCGAGTGGGGCAGCCAGATCCGCTCCTACGTCTTCCAGCCCTACACCATGGTGAAGGATCACCGCACCGGCTTTGAAGTCGGCAACATTGACGACGTGATGAACGGCAACATCGAGGGCTTCGTGACCTCTTACCTGAAGATGCAGTGATGCAGGGGCGCCGCCCCTGCACCCCGCCAGAGGGCTGCTTAGCCCTCTGGACTCCCATTCCGGAAGCTTCGCTTCCTCGCGCTCCTTTGAAGGGGTCACGGCGCGTGACAGACGCGCCGCGACGCAGAACATGCAGAAGGGGGCTTCGCCCCCGTTTACGGGCAAGCCGCGCTGTGATGCGGAGCTTGTGGCAGGGGAATGCGCCAGCGTCGAAAAGGGTCGAAGCCCCCGCGACGCGGAGTCTTCGGCACAAAACGGAGAAGCTGATGCTATGCAAAAATGGTTGAGCAGGATGACGGGCTTTGTGCTTGCGCTGTCCTTTGCGGTGCTGACGCTGGCGCTGATCATCAACATACTGGGAACGACCGCGCCGCTGATGAACGCGCTGATGGAGCGCTTCGCGCCCTCCGGAGCGACCGGTCTGCCGGCGGAGGAATATCCCGCCATGGCGGAGATGATCACCTCCTATCTGGCGGGAAAGGCGGAGACCTTCCAGTATACCTGGACGGACGCGCAGGGCGTGACGTATCTCGCCTTCCGGGATTATGAGCAGCAGCATATGGCGGACTGCCTCGGGCTGTTCAGGCTGTGCCGGAGGGTCGGGCTGATCAGCGGGCTGTTTTTTGCGGCGTGCATGGGCGTGAGCCTGATGCTGCGGAGCAGGCGGCATACGGCGCAGGGCTTTCTTGCCGGCGGTGCGGCGACGCTGACTGTTCTCGCCGCGCTGGCGGTCTGGGGTCTTGCAGACTTTGACGGCCTGTTCGTGCTGTTTCATCAGCTGTCCTTTGACAACGGGCTGTGGCTGCTGAATCCCGATACGGATCTGCTCATCCGCCTGATGCCCATTGAGTTCTTTACAACCTATGCCGCTGTGCTGGCGACCGGCTGGCTGAGCGTAATGCTCGCCGCACTGCTGACGGCCCGGCGGCTTTACCGATTGCACAGGTGATTGTTTCATGACTTACACAGAATCTGTTCAGGCCCAGCTGGAAGCCCTGCGGAAGAAGGAGCATGTGCGCATCCTGTCCCTGGAGACCTCCTGCGATGAGACGGCCGCTTCCATTGTGGAGGACGGCCGCACCATTGTTTCCAACGTGGTGTTCAGCCAGATCGATCTTCACGCGCTCTACGGGGGCGTGGTGCCGGAGATTGCCTCCCGAGCCCATGTGGAGGCCTGCGACCGCGTGGTGGATCAGGCCCTGAAGGAAGCGGGCATGACCCTTCAGGACGTGGACGCGCTGGCCGTGACTTACGGCCCGGGCCTCGTGGGCGCGCTGCTCACCGGCGTAAGCTGCATGAAGGGCCTTGCCTATGCGGCGAACAAGCCCCTTGTGCCTGTGAACCATATCGAGGGCCACGTATCCGCCAATTACCTGACCCATCCTGATCTGAAGCCGCCCTTTGTGTGCCTGGTGGTATCCGGCGGTCACAGCCATCTGGTACGGGTGACCGATTACGGCTGCTACGAGCTGCTGGGACAAACCACGGATGATGCGGCGGGCGAGGCCTTCGACAAGGCGGCCCGCGTGCTGACGCTGCCTTATCCCGGCGGCCCCCGCATTGACAAGCTGGCGGAGGAGGGCGATCCGCACTACATGCAGTTGCCCCATCCCCATACGCCGGGCCGGTATGATTACTCTTTCTCCGGCATGAAGACGGCCTTCCTCAACGCCGCCAACAAGCTGGAGATGAAGGGCGAGCCTCTGCCCAAGGCGGACATGGCGGCCTCCTTCCGGTACGCGGTGGTATCCGCGCTGGTGGAAAAGGCCGTTCTGGCAGCCACAGAAACCGGCGCGCCTGCGCTGGCCATGGCGGGCGGCGTATCCGCCAACAGTCTTCTGCGCCGGATGATGCAGGAGGCCTGCGACAAGGCGGGAATCCCCCTGTACATGCCGCGGCTGAACCTGTGCACGGATAACGCCGCCATGATCGCTTCCGCCGCCTACTACCGGCTGATGAAGGGCGAGCTGGCTCCCCTGACCCTCAACGCCATGCCCGCGCTGCGGCTGGTGTAAGGAGGGAACCCGCATGCAGGATATCTGCATCGCGCTGGCTTCCCGGCCCTTCCGGGACAGGGCGGTGGAACAAAATCTGTCCGTGCTCCTTGACTCCATGGAGGAGGCCGCCGGCCGCGGGGTGGATCTGATCTGTTTCGGCGAGGCGTATCTGCAGGGGGTTGACTGCCTGAAATGGGATTATGCTGCCGACAGGACGATGGCCGTCACACGGGAGAGCGGCGAGATCAGCCGCATCCGGGAAGCGTCTGCCCGCCTCGGCGTGGACGTGATGTTCGGCTATATCGAGCGGGAGGCCGAAACCCTGTATTCCTCCTGCATGCTGGTGGAGAGGGGCGAAATAACCCGAAACTACCGGCGGATGTCCGGAGGATGGAAGGAATATACCCGTACGGACGGCCACTACCGTGAGGGCTGTGCGCCTCTGCTGTTTGATTACCGGGGCTGGAAATGCAGCGTCGCTCTGTGCGGCGACCTGTGGGATACGACGCAGGATGCGTACCGTCTGGGCGAGGATATCCTCTTCTGGCCGCTGTACTGCTCCTATTCCCGGGAGGAATGGCTGGGCGGCACGCTGCAGGAGTATGCGCGGCAGTGTCGGGATCACGCGTCGCTGACGCTGATGATCAACTCCATCTGTGAAGGAGACAGCGAGGGCGGCTGCGCGGTCTATCGGCAGGGCGAAGTAACGCAGCTGCTGGAGCCCGGCGTGGATGGCCTTCTCTGCGTCCGTCCCCTGCAAATGATGAAAGGATGAAAACCATGAACAAGAACCTGTGGCAGGCGATCAAGTTTACCCTGTTCTCCATCTCCGCCGGTATCATTCAGGTGGGCAGCTTCGCCATCCTGCACGACGTGCTGGGGATCGACAGCTACTGGATGAGCCACATCCCCTCGCTGATCCTGTCGGTGATCTGGAACTTCACCTTCAACCGCCGCTACACCTTCCGCTCGGATGCGCCGCTGATGCGCTCCATGCTGCTGGTGGCGCTGTTCTATCTGGTGTTCACTCCTGCCTCCGCGTGGTGGGGAACGCTGCTGGAGAAGGTTGGCGTGCACGACTGGGTGATTGAGATCATCAACCTGCTGGTGAATTTTGTGACCGAGTTTGCCTACCAGAAGTTCGTGGTCTACCGCGGCAGCATCGATACCAACGAGCTGGCAAAGAAGCAGAGTTAATCCAATTCTCATCCGGCTGTAAACAAAACCTCCTTTCGCCCGGAATCCGGCTGTGATAAGCTGGTACCGTACGAAGGAGGTTTTTTTCATGCTGAAATGTCTGTGGGATCTGGTAACGTGGCCCCTGCGTCTGCTGGGCGAAATGCTGGGGTGGGTGCTGTCGCTCATGGGCAATATGATCGGCTTTTGCGTGGGCGGGGCGCTGGCGCTGGGCGGCGCGATTGCCTGCCTGACCATCGTGGGCGCGTTTGCGGGCATACCGCTGCTGCTTATCGGCGGCGGGCTGATGCTGAAGTGCATATTCTGACGGGCGGGTGCAGGCGATTGCCGCGCAGAGGTGGATTGCGAAAAGCAGCCGGGTGTGATACACTACCAGCAGATGGAAAACAATGACTGCGGCTTCGGCCGCCCATGAAAAACGGAGGGGTATCACATGGCGTCCAAGGTTTATTTTACGAGCATGCGCACCCACGGCGAATCCCTGCCCCACAAGCTCCAGCGGCTGCTGAAGAAGGCCGGTATGGAGTCTATCGATTTTGACGGCAAGTATGTGGCTGTAAAGATCCACTTCGGCGAGCTGGGCAACCTTGCCTATCTGCGTCCCAACTGGGCCAAGGCCGTATGCGACCTGATCAAGGCCCAGGGCGGCAAGCCCTTCCTTACCGACTGCAACACCCTGTATGTGGGCAGCCGCAAGAACGCGCTGGATCATCTGGATACGGCGTACGAGAACGGCTTCAGCCCCTTCTCCACCGGCTGTCATGTGATCATTGCCGACGGCCTCAAGGGCACGGACGAGGCCATCGTGCCCATCGACGGCGAGTATGTGAAGGAAGCCAAGATCGGTCAGGCGGTGATGGATGCGGATATCTTCATCAGCCTGAGCCACTTCAAGGGCCATGAGGGAACGGGCTTCGGCGGCGCGATCAAGAATATCGGCATGGGCTGCGGCTCCCGCGCCGGCAAAATGGAGCAGCACTCCGCCGGCAAGCCCCTGATCGACGCGGACCGCTGCGTGGGCTGCGGTATGTGCATAAAGGCCTGCGCTCATGACGCTATCAAGGTGACCGACCGCAAGGCCGCCATTGATTACGATAAGTGCGTGGGCTGCGGCCGCTGCATCGGCGCATGCCTGAAGGACGCCGTCCATGACGCGGGCGACGAAACCAACGAAATCCTCTGCCGCAAGATGGCGGAATACGCCTGGGCTGTGTGCAAGGACCGCCCCCACTTCCATATCAGCCTTGTGCTGGACGTGAGTCCTCTGTGCGACTGCTATGGCTCCAATGATGCGCCCATTCTGCCGGATATCGGCATGTTTGCCAGCTTTGATCCCGTGGCGCTGGACAAGGCCTGCGTGGACGCGTGTCTGAAGCAGCAGCCCCTGCCCCATACCCACCTGACCGAGATGCCCCACGTCTGTGAGGATCACTTCATCAACAGCCATCCCGCCACCGACTGGCGCGCCCAGCTTGATCAGGCCGAGAAGATGGGTCTGGGCAGCCGCGAGTATGAGCTGGTTGAGGTCAGGTAAGGAAGGGGTCTGTCAGGATGGAACAGCGCATTGAGGACTGGAAAGACCTGCGTTTCGGCATGTTCATCCACTGGGGACTGTATGCCATCTGGGGCCGCGGCGAGTGGGTGATGTGGTCTGAAGCCATCGATAAGGATGAGTACCGTGAGCTGATGCATCAGTTCACGGCGGAGAAGTTTGATGCACGGGCATGGGCGAAAACCGCAAAGGCCGCCGGCATGAAGTACATGGTGCTGACGACCCGGCATCACGACGGCTTCTCCCTGTGGGACAGCCCGGCAAGCTATGAGCAGTTTGACGCGATGCACTGCGCGGCTCGGCGGGATTTTATCCGTGAGTATGTGGATGCATGCCGTGCGGAGGGCCTGAAGGTGGGCTTCTATTATTCTCCGCTGGACTGGCGCTTTCCGGGTTTCTTCTTTCCCCGCATGTGCAAAAAGAGCGCGGATGAGCTGCGGAAGCAGACCCATGAGCAGATCCGCGAGCTGCTGACCAACTACGGCAAGATCGACATCCTCTGGTTCGACGGCGGCGAGGACTACTGGCTCTGCCATGGCCGTGACCTGCATGCATGGGAGGAAAAGGGCAATTTCCGCGAGCGTGTCCAGTGTCCTAATTTCTGGCGTGCGGACGAGCTGATGAAGATGATCCGTGAGCTGCAGCCGGATATTGTGGTCAACAACCGTCTGGGTATGCGCCAGTACGGCGACCATTACACCCAGGAGAGCAAGATCGGCGGCTACGATACCGAAAAGCCGTGGGAAACCAACCACACCCTGAACGGCTCCTGGGGCTACGTGCCCAATCCGCCCCGCTCCCTGCGCACCTGCATGCAGTTCCTGATGCAGACGGTCACCGGCGACGCGAACTTCCTCTATAACGTAGGCCCCCGCGCTGACGGCACCATCCCGGAGGATTGCGTGGAGCGGCTGCTGGAAATGGGTGAGGAGCTGGAGAAGTACGGCGAGAGCGTCTACGGCACCCGCGGCGGCCCCTTCATCAATGATGAAACCGGCGGCATGACCTGTAAGGGGAACGTGATTTACATCCACGTCTGGGACTGGCTGGACAGCACCATCCGCATCCCGAAGCTGGATGCAAAGATCCTCAGTGTCACCTCCCTGACGGCGAAGGAGCTGAAGTACACGGTGGAGGACGGCGTGCTGTGCTTCTCCGTGTCCAGGGAGGATCGCAATGCGCCCAACACGGTCATCAGGGTGGAGCTGGATCGCCCGGCGGCGGAGCTGGCGGCGGATCAGTTGTGGCGGGTGAACCGGGAGAAGGTTCGCTTCGGCGAGGCGCTGATTGTGGATAACCTGTAACAAAAATCATCAGAGGCGGCTTTTCGGAAGCCGTCTCTTTTTTATAGGAAATTGTAAAACAAACGTTCGTGTTCGCGTTGATAAAAAACGCAATTTGTGCTACACTAACGGAGCAATCAACGTGATACGCGAGGTGACGGAAGTGAATGAAAACCTTGTGATTCAGGGCGCGCGGGAGCACAACCTGCGCAATGTGAGCCTGACCATCCCCCGTGACAAGCTGGTGGTGATCACCGGTTTGTCCGGCTCGGGCAAGAGCTCGCTGGCCTTTGATACCATTTATGCCGAGGGACAGCGCCGTTATGTGGAAAGCCTCAGCAGCTATGCCCGGCAGTTTCTGGGGCAGATGGAGAAGCCCGACGTGGACAGCATCGACGGACTGTCCCCCGCCATTTCCATCGATCAGAAGACCACCAGCCGCAACCCCCGCTCCACCGTGGGTACGGTGACGGAAATCCATGACTATCTGCGCCTTTTGTGGGCGCGCATCGGCATTCCCCACTGCCCCCAGTGCGGCAAGGAAATCCGCCAGCAGACGGTGGATCAGATGGTGGATGCGGTGCAGAAGTTCCCTGAGGGTACCCGTATGCAGGTGCTGGCCCCGGTTGTCCGCGCCCGCAAGGGCGAGCATGCGAAGATCCTGGAGGACGCGCAGAAGAGCGGCTTCGTCCGTGTGCGCATCGACGGAGAGATCTATGATCTGGACGAGACCCCTGCGTTGGACAAAAAGAAGAAGCACAATATCGAGATCGTGGTGGACCGCCTGATTATCCGCGAGGGCAAGGAATTCCAGCAGCGTCTGGCAGATTCCATCGAGACCGCCACCTCTCGCTCGGCGGGCCTTGTGATCATGGATCTGTTCGACAAGGGCGAGCTGCTCTTTTCCATGAACTACGCCTGCCCGGACTGCGGCGTGTCCATCGAGGAGCTGGCCCCCCGCATGTTCTCTTTCAACAGTCCCTTCGGCGCATGCCCGGAATGCTCCGGACTGGGTACGCTGATGAAGATCAGCGAGGACATGATCTTCCCCGACCGCAGTCTGACGCTGCGCAAGGGTGCGCTGAACGCCATGGGCTTCAACGCCGGAGACGGCAGCATGACCGGCGCGTACTTCAACGCCATGGGCGAGAAGTACGGCTTTACGCTGGATACGCCCATTGAGGAGATGTCCGAAGAGGCTCTGCACGCCATCCTCTACGGCACCGGCAAGGAGAAGATCAACATTGCCTACGAAGGCGCGAAGGGTATGAGCACCTATGCCACCACCTTTGAGGGCGTGATTCCTGCCATGCAGCGCCGCTATGAGGAAACCTCCTCCGAAAGCATGAAGCAGCAGTACGAGGAATACATGGCCGAGGAACCCTGTCCCGCCTGCCGGGGCCGCCGTCTGAAGCCGGAGGCGCTGGCTGTGACTGTCAACGACCGGAATTTGGCGGAGGTCAGCGATTATTCCATCAGTGAAGCACGCACCTTCTTCAGTCATCTGGAGCTGACGGAGAAGGAAACCATGATCGCAGCCCAGATCCGCAAGGAGATCGACGCGCGTCTGGGTTTCCTGACGGACGTGGGTCTGGGCTACCTGACCCTCTCCCGCGCGGCGGGCAGCCTCTCCGGCGGCGAGGCGCAGCGCATTCGTCTGGCGACGCAGATTGGCTCCTCGCTGATGGGCGTGCTGTACATTCTGGACGAGCCCAGCATCGGTCTGCATCAGCGGGATAATCAGAAGCTGATCGCCACCCTCAAGCGCATGCGCGATCTGGGCAACACGCTGATCGTGGTGGAGCATGACGAGGACACCATGTACGCTGCGGACTGGATTGTGGACGTGGGCCCGGGCGCGGGTATTCACGGCGGCAATATCGTGGCAGAGGGCACGGTGGAGGATATCAAGCGGAATCCCGACAGCCTGACGGGTCAGTACCTGTCCGGCGCGAAGAAGATTTTCGTCCCCAAGTCCCGCCGCAGGCCCACCGGGCAGCTGAAGGTGCTGGGCGCACAGGAGCACAATCTGCGCAACATTGACGTGGATATTCCGCTGGGCTGCCTGTGCTGTGTGACGGGCGTATCCGGCTCGGGCAAGAGCAGTCTGGTCAACAGCATTGTGCATCAGCATCTGGCGAAGGTGCTCAACCGCGCCAAGACCCGCCCGGGCAAGTTCCGTGCCATGGAGGGCGTGGAGCAACTGGACAAGATCATCTGCATTGATCAGAGCCCCATCGGCCGCACGCCGCGCAGCAATCCGGCCACATACACCGGGTTGTTTGATCTCATCCGCAAGATCTTCGCCATGAGTCCGGAGGCCAAGGCGCGGGGCTACAAGGAGAACCGCTTCTCCTTCAATGTGAAGGGCGGACGCTGCGAGGCCTGCGCAGGCGACGGTCTGCTGAAGATTGAGATGCACTTCCTGCCGGATATTTACGTGCCCTGCGAGGTGTGCAAGGGCCGCCGCTACAACCGCGAAACCCTTGAGGTCACCTACAAGGGCAAGAATATTTACGAAGTGCTGGATATGAACGTGGAGGAGGCGCTCGCGTTCTTTGAGAATCATCAGCCGATTCTGCGCAAGCTGGAGACGCTGTACGACGTGGGCCTGGGCTACATGAAGCTGGGCCAGCCGTCCACCACGCTTTCTGGCGGCGAGGCGCAGCGCGTGAAGCTGGCCACGGAGCTTTCCCGCAAGTCCACCGGCAAGACGCTCTATCTGCTGGACGAGCCCACCACGGGCCTGCACATGGACGACGTGTCCCGGCTGATTCAGGTGCTGCAGCGTCTGGCAGACGCGGGCAACAGCGTGCTGGTCATTGAGCACAATCTGGACGTGATCAAGGTGGCTGACTGGATTATTGATCTGGGCCCGGAGGGCGGCGACGGCGGCGGCACGGTGGTCTGCACCGGCACGCCTGAGCAGGTTGCGCAGTGCGAAGGCAGCTATACCGGTCAGTTCCTGAAGGGTGTGCTGGAGAAGTGAGGGAGCGGCAGGGGCTCTGCCCCTGCACCCCGGTCGGGGACTCTGTCCCCGACACCCCCTGCCAGAGGGCTCTGCCCTCTGGACTC
>JAFURI010000081.1 GCA_017471885.1 Clostridia bacterium
TCATCGGGAAGCAGCGTAATTCCGCGTACAGCCGGATTGCCATCAAGCGTTTCTCCCGTAAACTGCACCTGGATCAGATCATCCGCAGCCAGTTCAGTGAGATCGATAATCTGGCCGTTTACATCCTGAATCATGGCATCCTCTGCAATGAGCAGTTCCATAGTTTCTTCACCAATTTCAGGATGCTGCACGCAAATCCGCATGGCAGCTATATCCACATTCTTAATTTTCATGCTCTGCCCATCCGTTTCTCTGCCGTCGGTCAGATATGCGGCCAAAGCCGCAACCAGAAGAAATGCAGCTACAATGACGATGAGCCATGTGCCCTTGCTGTGGATACACTGGGGACTGTTCTTTTCAACGCGCTGGTTTTCGTTGTAATTGCTCATAATTGCGTCCTCCTGAATAATTATCGTTCCTGCGATTTGTCCCGCTTGCGCTGTCTGGATTCGGGCTCGTCATCGTCCTCCATATCCAGTGCAGCGGAGCTTGCGTCACTGCCGCCGACATCCAGTTCAATGTTCAGCTCCGTCAGGCGGGCTGATTTTTCCTGAAGCTCCTGCTCCTGAGGCCAGGGCTTGTCAAGCTCTGCTTTTGCATCCTCAAGATTGCCTTTGGCTGTGGTCAGGGAGCGTTCATCCTTTTCCCTTGCCAGTACAATACCTTCCACGGCGTTTTCAATGCGCTGGATGTTGCCCAAGGGACTTTCGCCAAGTTCCACGAAGTAGCTGTTGCCGCCTTGAATTTCCACACGGGGATTGCTCAGCATATCTGTCTTACTCACACGAAGCGTAAAGCCGCAGTATGTACCGGCCTTCATGCTGTCGCCAATGTGAACCAGTGAAAGCAGCTTCATCAGGCGCTCACCGGCGTCAGTGCGCTTGTCGAAAGTATTGTCCATCAGGGTAATGGAAAAGCCCTCCGCATCGGAAGGCTTGTGATCGTTATAAAGCTGAATGTCGGCATCCATATTTTGGATTCGGGTTTCAAGGCGGGCGATCTCGCCGGGAAGCTCCACACCCACGCGCCGTTCCAGACGATAGCGTTCAGACTGCCAGTTGGATTTAAGCAGCTTCAGGCGGGAAACCTGCACGTCCAAATCCATCTTTTCCCGGATAGCCGGGTTGCCGGCAGCCAGTGCCTTTACCTCCGCATAGGAAAGCGCCATTTCATCCAGATCCTCTGCGCCGCGCGCAGGGCTCTTGCTGGTGCATACCTGGGCGATGAATTTCTGCTTGTTTTCGACCAGCTGGTAGCTGTAGGCGTCGAAGGTATCCTGCGTAATGTATCGGATCACTTCGACTTCCGGATTGGTATTGCCCTGACGGAGGATACGCCCATCACGCTGCTGCAGGTCGCTGGGCCTCCACGGACAATCCAGATCGTGCAAGGCTTTGAGCTTCGTCTGCGCGTTGGTGCCTGCGCCCATTTTGGATGTGGAACCGATCAGGATGCGGACAGCGCCGCTGCGAACCTTTGCAAATAGTTCATCCTTCTTTGCTTCGGTATTGGCATCGTGAATGAAAGCAATCTCTTCTCTCGGAACACCGCTGCGGATGAGCTTGCGCCTGAGATCATGATAGACGTCATCAAAGCTGCCGTCCGTGCTTTCAGCCTTGGGTGTGGACAGGTCACAGAAGATCATCTGCGTCAGCCTTTGGGGTGTGCCCTCCTCGTAGATGCGCATGACTTCGCCAACGCAGGTGTTGACCTTGCTGCCCGGATCATCGGGAAGCGTGGGATCA
>JAFURI010000082.1 GCA_017471885.1 Clostridia bacterium
AGGCGGCATGCCCGTGATCATACCACGGGAAACATGGGAGGAGGTGCAGAAGTACATGAAAAAACACCGGCGCCGGATCGGAAAGACCCAGACCGAATTCATCCTCACCGGCAAGCTTTTCTGCGGCAACTGCGGCACCACCATGGTAGGGGATAGCGGCACAAGCCACACCGGCGTCACGCACTATTATTATTCCTGCCTGAAGAAGAAGAACCAGCGCGCCTGCAAAAAGAAGTCCGTCCGCAAGGACATCATCGAGACGGCGGTCATCAACTACCTGCTCGATGTTCTGCTGGACAAGGAAATGATTGAGCGCATGGCGGACATCGTCCTGGAGGAGCAGCGCAGCAGAAAGGACTCGTCCGTCCTGAAGCCCATGAAGGCCGAGCTCGCAGCTGTACGAAAGAAAATAGAGAACCTGAACAATGCTATCGCCGACGGTATCTACAGCCGATCCACCCGGGAAATGCTTGTAAAGCTGGAAGCATCAGAGCGGGAGCTGTTTGAAGCGGTTGCCACAGTCGAATTCACCGAAGCCCAAATGCTGACCCGGGACAAAATCATCTTCTGGATGCAGCGTTTCACAGAAGGGGATCGCGTCGATCCCGATTTCCGCTCTCGCCTGATCAACATCTTCCTCAACTCCGTGTATGTGTTCGACAATGACGACGGCGGACAGCGCATGAAGATCGTCATCAACTCTGTCGCAGAAGAACCCCTCGTCCTGCTTCCCGAAATGGAGGATGTATGCACGGGTTCGAATAACGACCCCGAGAGTGTACTGAAACGTCGAGTGTAACTCGACGTTTTTTTGTTGACAAAAGCAGAGCTGAATGATAACCTTGTAGCGAAGAAGCATCATTATGCATCAGGGACTTGCGGTCTTCCGTATTGAGCCCGGAACGAGCGTGATGCTTCTTTTCTTGCGCTGAAAGAAGAATTTTCTTCCGACCGGATAAAAGACTACCAAAAAAGGATACAATGTGATATACTTAACATGTATGCGTATGCGAAGGAGGGAAAGCGAGTGACTCTGTGTCAGTCAC
Organism: Clostridia bacterium; assembly: GCA_017471885.1. GTDB lineage: Bacteria > Bacillota > Clostridia > Christensenellales > Aristaeellaceae > UBA11524. The sequence continues at coordinate 1,047 of JAFURI010000082.1, forward strand.
TGCCCATGACGGAAACCGACGCCCGCCTGCTCAACCCGCTGAAGCTGGCTTATATGGGCGACGCGGTATGGGAGCTGATGGTCGGTACCCGGCTTGTGCTCAAGGGATTGAGCGTACGGCATATCCATAAGGACGCCGTGGCGCACGTCAATGCGAAGGCTCAGGCAGAAGCGCTGCATCGGATCATCGGACGGCTTACCCCGGCGGAGGAGGATATCGTCCGCAGAGGCCGCAATGCGCATCCTCATCACGCAGCTCCAAGAAACCAGGAGCTTGCGGATTATCAGGCGGCAACGGCGCTGGAGGCGCTGGTGGGCTACCTGTATCTGACGGGCCAGGAGGATCGTCTGAACCTTTTGTTTGAAATCAGCCAGGGGGAGGAATAAGGATGCAGGCAAAACTGAACGTGGCTTTGATCCGCCATACGCTCTCTCCGGAGGAAACGGTGGCGCTGGGAGCGCGGCTGTGCTACTCGAAGGCTACCATTGCCAATCTGACGCAGCGGGTTGAAAAGGCGGATCAGTCTGCATTTGTGCAGAAGATCATGGGTATGGGCCACGAATCCGTGCTGGAACATGCCAGCTTTACCTTTGGCGTAGAGGGCGTGAGCCGTGTGCTGCTGGCGCAGCTGACAAGACACCGTCTGGCAAGCTTCTCTGTACAGAGCCAGCGATACGTCAGCTATGAGACCGGCTTTGGATATATTGTACCGCCGAAGATCGAAGCGCTGGGCGAGGAGGCCTGTGCAGAATATCACAGGCAGATGCAGCAGATGCATGAGTGGTATTGCGGGTGGCAGGAAAAGCTTGGTACGGGTGAAGGCAGCAACGAGGACGCGCGTTTTGTACTTCCCGGCGCCTGTGAAACCAGGCTTATGATGACCATGAACGTGCGTGAGCTCCGGCATTTCTTCAGCCTGCGCATGTGTACCCGCGCGCAGTGGGAGATCCGTGCGCTGGCCACGGAGATGCATCGCCTCTGCATGGAAATAGCTCCCGCACTGTTTGCGGATGCAGGTCCCGGCTGTCTGCGCGGCGCATGTCCTGAGGGCGCCAAGTCCTGCGGCAAGGCTGCGCAGATCCGCGATGAGCGCCGCCGTCTGATCGAAGCGGCTGCAGAAAGTAACGAATAACCGACGAGGATAAGGAGAAAGAAAATGGCATTTTATAAAGATGTACCCAATAAGCGACCCCAGAAGGTGAATCATGCGAATCAGGGTTCCTGGGACGACGAAGGTTCTCACTACCGTGACCGCGCCGGAAACCGCCGTTTCGGCCCCAACGCCGAGGAGGGCGGACGTGAGGTACGCGGAGGCCGTGTGGGCAATCAGCATTTCGGGCCCCGTAAGCCCTATGGCAACGACCGCCCCTACAACCGCGATAACCGCGACAACCGGTCCTTCGACCGTAAGCCCCGCGAGGATCGTCGTCCTGTGGAGCAGCCTGCGCCCCGCAACTACCGTGATTATGAATATCGCGCTCCCGCTGCGGAGGTTGTGCGCACCCCTGCTGCGCCTGTGGAAGAAGCCATTAACCGCAACGAAAATCTGTTGGCTGGCCGTAATCCCATCCGCGAGGCTCTGAAGATGGGCCGGGATATCGAGAAGCTGCTGGTACAGCGCGGCGAACTGTCCGGTTCTGCCCGCGAGATCGTTCAGATGGCCCGTGAAGCCCGCATTCCCGTGCAGGAAGTGGAAAAGTCCCGTCTGGACGAGATTACCCAGCATCATCAGGGCATGCTTGCCTTTGCGTCTGCCTATCACTACAGCACGGTGGAAGCTATGCTGGAGACTGCCCGCGAGCGCGGCGAAGATCCCTTCCTGATTCTGCTGGACGGCATTACGGATCCCCATAATCTGGGTGCAATCATCCGCAGTGCCGAATGTACTGGCGCCCATGGCGTCATTGTGCCGGAGCGCCGCAGCGTAGGCCTGACTCCTGCTGCTGTGAAGGCTTCTGCAGGCGCGGTGGAGCACATGAAGGTTGCCCGCGTGGTGAACCTCAACCGCACCATTGACGATCTGAAGAAGCAGGGGGTATGGACCTACGCCGTTACCATGGACGGCGAGGATTACGAGAAGGTGAACTTCAAGGGCGGTGTGGCGCTGGTCATCGGCGCCGAAGGCGAAGGCATCAGCCGCCTGACGCTGGAAAACTGTGATCAGCGTGTATCGCTGCCCATGGCCGGTCATATTGACAGCCTTAATGCTTCCGTGGCTGCAGGCGTGGTCATGTACCGTGTCCTGTCCTCCCGCCGCGCATGAAACCGCTGCTGATCGTTGATGGATATAACGTCATCGGCGCATGGACGGAAGCTGAACGGCAGAAGTGGAGTATCGACGAATGCCGGGATCATTTGCTGCGTCTTCTGCAGGACTACAGCGGATATTCCGGCGAGGAGGTCGTGCTGGTGTTCGACGGATATCAGTCCGACCGCAAGATACGCACCGAGGAAAGCTACGGCACGCTGACCTTGGTCTATACCAGGCACGGGGAAACTGCTGATGCGTACATAGAACGACTTGTGGCGACTACCCCCAGGTACCGTGCAGTTCGCGTCGCAACTTCTGACGGACTGGAGCAGAGCCAGATCCTTTCCACGGGTGCTACGCGTATGACCTCGCGAGAACTGCTTCGCGAACTCAGGCATCTGCGTCAGCGGGGGATTGAGCAGCATCGCGTCAGCAGCAGCTACGTACCGAAGAAATCTCTCGCTTCCCGGCTTCCAGAGGAAACGCTGCAGATGCTTGAGGCCATGCGGCGGGGAAACGAACCAAAGTGATTGAGCAGGATGTGAAACCGATGGATGAGCGCGACATGGAGTATACAGACGAGGAACTTGATATTCTGAACATGGAGCGTGACGAGGACGAGGCTGTGGAAGCCGAGCCAGAAGAGGAGAATCTTTTTCCGTCCGACTACGCATTCATGGCGGATGAGGACGTTGTGGCTCTGTGCAGAACCGGGGATAACGTTGCAGAGGAATATCTGCTGAACAAGTACAAGAACTTCGTCCGTTCAAAGGCCCGGAGCTATTTCCTCATTGGCGCGGATCATGAGGATATCGTTCAGGAAGGCATGATCGGCCTGTACAAAGCCATCCGTGATTTCCGCCCGGACAAGCTGTCCTCCTTCCGTGCATTTGCGGAGCTGTGCATTACGCGCCAGATCATCACGGCCATCAAGACAGCGACCCGTCAGAAGCATATTCCCCTGAACAGCTACGTCTCCCTCAACAAGCCTTTGTATGACGAGGAGAGCGACCGTACGCTGCTGGACGTGATCATTGAAGGCCGGGCTACAAATCCGGAGGAGCTTATCATCGGACAGGAAGATCTGAAAACCATCAATCATAAGATTGACGAGGTGCTTTCGGGGCTGGAGCAAGAGGTGCTCCGTGCTTATCTGGACGGCAAAAGCTATCAGGAGATTGCGGATAATCTGGGCAGACACGTCAAGTCCATCGATAATGCGCTGCAGCGTGTGAAGCGCAAACTGGAGAAGTACCTGGAGGAAACGGGAAAGGATCGCTGATTTTTTCACCTTCGGGGCTTGAAAAAATGCGCCGTATGATATATGATGATAAAAAAAGAAGGAGGATGCATCCATGCTGAGTAATCGCTTCGGCTATTACTATTACGCGCTGTTGATGTAACAGGGCGCTGTTCGGCATGATCATCCTGATCGCCCTGGAACTCAAAGGAGTGCCGGGGCGTTTCTTTTTTGCAGTACGGTAGAACGTAGAACGAAAAAAGCAGTACGGAGGTATGGCAGTATGATCGTTATCATCAGACAGAATGCAAAGCAGGAACAGGTTGATAAGCTTCGAGAGTTTTTGGGCAAGCTTGGACTGACGATCCATTTGTCGCAGGGCGAGAATTCCACCATCATGGGTCTTGTGGGTGACACGACCCGAGTGGATCCGGATCTGATCGCATCACTGGACGCGGTCGAGGACGTAAGACGGATTCAGGAACCCTATAAAAATGCGAACCGCAAGTTTCATCCTGCCGATACAGTGGTGGATTGCGGCGGCGTGAAAATCGGCGGAGGTTTGTTCCAGATCATCGCAGGTCCATGCTCCGTGGAAAATGAGGAACAGATTATCACGGTAGCCCGTGCTGTTAAGGCGGCTGGCGCAACGCTGCTGCGTGGGGGAGCTTTCAAACCCCGTACCTCGCCCTATGCGTTTCAGGGTCTGCACGGTGAAGGCCTTCGTCTGCTGAAACTGGCAAGGCAGGAAACCGGTATGCCTATTGTCACCGAGATTATGGATGCTTCCCACTTGCCCTTGTTTGAGGACGTGGACGTAATCCAGGTCGGCGCGCGCAATATGCAGAACTTTGAACTGCTTAAGGAACTGGGTAAGCTGGATAAGCCCATTCTCCTCAAGCGCGGTCTTGCCAACACCATTCAGGAGCTGCTGATGAGTGCCGAGTATATTATGGCGGGCGGCAATGAGAAGGTCATACTGTGCGAGCGCGGTATTCGCACCTATGAAACCGCAACCCGCAATACGCTGGATCTGTCTGCGGTGCCTGTGCTGCATGAGAAGACCCACCTTCCTGTGATTGTGGATCCGAGCCACGCGACCGGCGTCAGCCGTCTTGTGAAGCCCATGGCGCTTGCTGCGGCGGCCTGTGGTGCGGACGGACTGATGATCGAGGTACACAACGATCCCAAGCATGCGCTTTGCGACGGTCCCCAGTCCTTGACGCCCGCGGAGTTTGCTGATCTGACCCGGCGGGTAAAGGCTGTGCGGGAAATCATCTGATCAGTTTCTGGCAGCCGGACCAGTATTGCTCCGGCTGCCTTTTTCTGACGCTTTACGCGGGATACGCTCCGTGGTATACTACCGGTGCGCCTGTCCGGTCGGAATGTAATAGATTCGTAGTGATTTTTCTTTGAAATGTTACATTTACAGGGAATGAAATCAGGAGGGTTGTGCGTTGAATGAGTGAACGGTCCCATATTAACGGCGGGGAGGAGTCGCGGGTGCAATCTGTGCAGACGCAGGATCAGACTGCATACTTTGAAGAGCTTTATGAAAAGTATGCCACAGATGTTCTGCGGGTGAGCTATTTTTACCTCGGCGACAGGCAGAAAGCCGAGGACGTCTGCCAGGACGTTTTTGTCCGGCTGATTACCAATTCTCCCGTCCTGCAGGAGGGCCGAGAGAAGGCATGGCTGCTGAAGGTGGCGCTCAACCGCTGCCGCGACCTGTGGCGCGGCGCATGGGTCAAGCGGGTGATTCTGGGCAGTCCCAGGTTTGAGCTTGTGCCTGCGCCGGATGAGATCGGTAAACTGACCGATCAGCAGGAGCTTATGGGTGCGATCAATCAGCTGCCCGCCTCTTTCAAGGAAGTGATACTTCTGCATTATTATCAGGGATACGGGATTACGGAGATTGCTGAAATGATGGAATTGCCGGAAGGAACCATTTCGTCACGGCTTAGCCGTGGACGCAAGAAGCTGGAACAGATTTTGAAGGGAGGCGACGAGGCATGAACAGGTCAGATATGGAGAAGCGTCTGCAGTCGCTGAATACAACAGCAGATCAGGCGCTTTCGGGTCTTGAAGCAGACCGTCGCCTGCTGCTGCGCATTGAAAAGGCAGCGAAGGAACAGACTGCGCCGCGGCCTGTCCGTCGTATGAGCTGGGCGCCGGTGTTGGCCTGTGCCATGATGCTCATGCTGTGTCTCCCGGTGGGTCTCAGAGCCATGCGCAAGCCTCAGGAACAGTTGATTACCGCACAGTCTGCCGGCAGTACGCCTGTAACCAATGAGCTTGCGCTCAATCTGCCGGGCGACAGCCTGTCCATTGGACGCAGCGGCGGAACGCCGGACTATCGCAGCATCTGGGCGGACGGCAGCGGCACCTATCCGCTGGTAGGCGTAAACGGCCGGTATTATCGCATGCTGACCACTCCGTCTTCTTTGAGTTCCGCTGTGCTTGGCGAAAGTCTGGGTACGGTATCTGAATTCACGACTGAGCCTTCTTTGTCCGATTCGGACGTGATTCTGTCCAATGCCGCATCCTTCGGTACGGAAATCTTTGCTGTCCGGGGGATGAAGAACACGCTGGTTGCCGCGGAAGTAAACGGCAGCATGAGGCTGTTCCAGCGCGTGAGCTTCAATGGCAATGCACTGCGGGGCAGCGAGTCGTTTGAGGATACCATGCAGATCAGCGGACGTATCCGCGCCATGGAAATGAGCGGCGTAGGTACGATCACGGACGCATCCCTTTGCAACGAGCTGTTCTCTCTGATTGTGGACTGCGCGTCGTATGAATCCAGCGGCAGCGTCAGCGGGAAACGGTCGCTGCTGATCGAACTTGATAACGGTCTTGTTGTGCAGATGTCTGTGAAGGACGATAATCTCTCTGCCTGCGGTACATGGAACTGTCCTGAATTCATCGAAGCCTTTGAGGCTGCGGTGCAGTAAAAAATCAGCCTGATGGAGATGAATCCATCAGGCTTTCTGCATGAAAGAGCGACTTTGGTTCGTTGAATTGGCAAAGGTTCTCAAAGGAGGCAGATGCTGGATGAGAAAGGTGTTGTGTGTTTTACTGCTGATTGCGCTGCTTTTTCCTGTGATTGCGGCAGCGTCCGAGGATGTTTCCGTCATGTACGTTAATAATCCCAAGGCCGGGGACAGATTGAATCTGCGTACAGCGCCAAACTCCAAGGCCGCGTCTCTTGGCAAGTACTACACCGGCGTTCGGGTAGAGCTTCTGGGTGAAAGCAGAAACGGCTATCAGCGCGTGAGCGTCTATGGCGAAGAAGGTTGGATGGATGCAAGGTATCTGTGCAGCGTACAGCCGCGGACAGAGATGATCGTGTGCACTGTGGCCAACGGAAGCGGCACCGGGGCCAATCTCAGGGCAAGAGCATCCGGCAGCGGCAACGTGCTTGCGCTCTACCCCAACGGTACCCAGCTGCAGATTCTGGGCGTGCTGTCCGGTGACTGGTGTCATGTGCTGATCGGGCAGCAGACTGGCTTTGTCAGGGCACGACTGCTGAGCACGAAGGTTACCTTCCACAGCAAGGAGACGCAGACAAATCCGCCCGGATCCATGTACCTGAACAGCGGAAACGTGAATGTGCATATTCCGGTATATGCACTGCCGGACGCAGCATCGCCGCTGACAGCGGAAATGCTCTCCGGGTGCATGGTGGTGGTAGATGAGTTTACGCCTGACGGATGGGCAAGGATCTGGGCTGGAAATGAAGGCTGGGTTAGGCGCGAGTACTGCGTACCACTTTCGTCGCCCACGGCAGACGCTCGGTTTGAAACGATGATCGTCGGCATACCTGGCAGGAACGTTCCTTTGTACGCATCGCCGGGAACCATAAAGCTGACCGGGTACGAAACTCCCGGAAACACCTTTCATGTGGAGGCTGTTTTGCCCGGCGGATGGGTGAAGGGCTGGACGGACAATATTTCCATGGGTTATATCCAGAGCGGATACCTTTTTGCGGACGTTCTCATGCAGTACAGGTAAAAAGGAAGGGCGGAGTGAATCCGCTCTTCCTTTTGCTTATTCCACGGTAACGGATTTCGCCAGGTTCCGAGGCTGATCCACGTCACAACCGCGGCTGACAGCCATGTAATAGGCCAGCAGCTGTAGCGGAATGATCGAGAGCAGGGGCGTAAACAGATCATGCGTATCAGGAATGGTCCAAAGCTCGTCGGCTTCGGATTCAGCCTGATCTTTCAGCGAAACGGTGCAGATGATCAGCGTTTTTGCGCCCCTTGCCCTTACCTCGCGTATGTTGGCGATAGTCTTGTCAGCCAACCGTGGTTGGGTGAGCAGCGCGCATACGAGGGTGCCGGGTTCAATCAGCGCGATTACGCCGTGTTTCATTTCGCCTGCAGCATATGCTTCACACATAACGTAGCTGACTTCCTTCAGCTTCAGGCTGGCTTCCAGCGCAACGGCGTAATCAAGTCCTCGGCCGATAAAAAAGACTTGCTTGCGATCGACATGATGATCAGCAAATCGCTGAATACGATTTGCCTGTTGGAGAAGTGTATGCGCCTGCTCGGGGAGCTGACTGAGCGTATTCAGTAACGCTGCGGCCTGCTCATGGTCGAGCCGCTTCAGTTCAACAGCCATGTGGACTGCAAGAAGCAGCAGTAGTTCAACCTGTGTCACATAGGCTTTGGTGCTGGCTACAGCAATTTCTGGCCCTGCGCAGGTATGCAGGACGCAGCCGTCTGTCTCGCGATCAATGGTGGAACCGACGGTGTTTGTCAGTGAGATAATGTCAGCGCCGGCGGCTTTGGCCATTCGGAGGGCAGCCAGCGTGTCTGCTGTTTCACCGCTCTGGGAGATGACGATAACAAGCGTTGAAGAGTCGGGCAGCATCGTACGGTAACGATATTCGCTGGCGGTTTCCACGCTGACAGGGATCCGCACCAGCTGCTCAATAATCGATTTGCCGACCAATCCTGCATGACAGGCGGTACCGCCGGCGGCGATGTGCACAGCTTTCCAGGAAGCTGATTTCGTCGATGCTGCATGGAATGCCTCGCAGCGGATGGTACCTGCATGCAGATCTGCATGGGCTGTCAGGGTTTTCATCAAGGCATCGGGTTCTTCGTGAATCTCCTTGAGCATGAAGTGCGCATAGCCGCCTTTTTCTGCGGCGTCCAGATCCCAACAGATCTGCACAGGGGTGGGCTTTCGCTCGCACCCATAAGAATCGAAGATTCTAACCGTGTTTTGGGTCAGGATTCCAATTTCGCCGTCATGAAGGTAATCAACCGTTCTCGTATGGGCAATGAGCGCGGTGACGTCGCTGGCAGCAAGGTTTTCCTGCTCTCCAAGACCTATCACCAGCGGACTGTCCTTACGAACGCAGTATAGGCGATCCGGTTCATCGAGGCAGAGGATGCATAGTGCATAGCTGCCTTCAAGCATTGGCATCATGCGAAGAAGTGCATCGGTCATGTCTCCGCTGTACAGGCTGTGCAGAAGATGCGCCAGTACCTCGGAGTCTGTATCAGAGGCAAAAACGTACCCTTTTTTTTCAAGCGACTGCCGGAGCAGACGGTGGTTCTCGATGATGCCGTTATGCACTACGGCAAAGCGTCCGTTTCTGTCTATGTGAGGATGCGCGTTGACGTCGCTTGGTTCTCCGTGAGTCGCCCAGCGGGTATGGCCTACGCCAATCAGACCGTCAAGGGGCATAGCGGATGCGAGTGTGCGCAGGTTTGCGAGTTTTCCGCGGGCCTTATGCATCCGGATGATTCCGCCGTCCATCACTGCCATGCCGGCGCTGTCATATCCCCGATATTCAAGCCGCGCAAGCCCGTCAAGAAGGACGGGCTGGGCGTTCCTTTTTCCAACATATCCGATGATGCCGCACATGCGATCTCACCTCCAGGTTTGATTCAGGGCTGCAGAAGCAGCAGGGGATCAATGGAGCGCCCGCTGCGGGTAACGCGAAGATGCAGATGAGGGGCAAGGTCATTCTCGTCCAGCATGCTGTTTCCGAGAAAGCCAAGAACTTGACCGGCCTGAACACGGTCGCCTGTCCGGACGGCTCCTGTTCTGTCCAGGGAAGCGTAAAGCGCGCTGACGCCGTCTCCATGATCAACCGTCACATATGCGCCGAAAACGGAATCCTGACTGCATGCAGTTACAATGCCGTCATGTATAGCTACTACCGGTTCACCGTACGTTCCCTGCAGATCAACTGCGTCGTGAACCTGCCATATGCCGCTGGATGCGGAACGCTTCAGCCGTGCATTGTCAAAGGCATTGATCACGATAAGCTGTTCCAGCGGCTGCTGCCAGATGACGGGCTGTGGCGTGTCCTCCGGCGCTGCGGAAGCTGCTTCGGCCAGAGATTGCTGGATCAAATCCGCCGCCATCTGCGACTGTGCCAGAGGCGGAGTAGGAACGGGTACAGTGCGGCTGAGTCTGCCGGACCAGATGGCTGAAAGGACAATCAACGCAACGCAGGCTGACATCACGATGGGAAAGCCCTGCTTTTCAAAAACTGTGTACAGGGCTGTTCTGAACCGTGGCCCATTCTTCCGGAATCCCATTTTATTCACCTCCGCCCGGATATATTTGCCCAAGGCGAAGCGGTTTCATTCACGGTATGCGCGTCAGGCAAGTGCCGGGATAGTAATGCTGCAGGATTTCGGCGAAGGAGTATCCTTCAGCGGCCATGGCCTGCGCTCCAACCTGACTCATTCCCACGCCATGACCGTATCCTTTGGTACGGAAGGTGATCGTTCGGTTATCGGCTTCCCAGGTGATGTAGGTGCTGCGAAGGTCCAGCGCGGCGCGCAGTTCACGTCCCGAGACCAGTGCGGAGCCGATCAGGACAGTACCGACACGGCCCGAAGAAGTGGCGGTTTGAAGCCGCAGCTGGGAGGCGAGGGAATCAGGCTCCACCCCGCATTCGGGAAACGCGCTGCGAAGTCGCGTACAAGCCTCCTCAAGGGTGTAAACAACATGATCAGAGTAGGTGGAAGCAGCTTCCTCTCCGGGACTTTCTACCGAGATCAGATAGGGGAGCGATTGGGAAAAAACTTCCTGTACGTTTTCTGTCAGTCCGCCGGAGCAGGCGTGGTACAGCGGCAGAGCGGGGAGTCCCTCGTAGGTGAGAATCAGGCCTTCTGTAGCATGCACGGCGTCGGACGTTCGCTTATGAAAGAGGCTGTACTCTGCACCCCACTGCGATTGCTGCAGCTCCTTGTCGGCGTAAGCCTGACAACAGGAGGAATTGGTGCATACGTCACATGAGGCGACTGTGTCACAGCCGTTGCCTCCGTAGAGAAGGGACGCATGTAATGCATAGGTTCGTGCAGTCACCGCCTGACAACGAAGCGCTTGTGGATCATAGTGTGCAGGCATTTCAGCAGCAAGGGCGCACTGTACATATTCCTCCAGCGGAAGAAGCTGCACGCGGCGTTGCTCCGTATTCCAAACACGCAGGATCGGAGTCGAGATTGCTTCGGCCTGTGCGGAGGAAAACAGTCCGGTTCCGTACCAACGCGAAAAAATATAGTGCATGCGCACAGGCAGCTGCAGCATACTTTGACGCAATTCAAGCGGAGCGCTGCGCCATTGATCAGGCGTGAGCGGTGCACCCAGCAGCAGCCACACCGTAGAAAGAATCAGAAGCAGGAGACAGGTTCTGACGGAGGGAAGGTTTTGTTTTTGCAAGCAAATCACCTCACGAGAGTAAGAATATGCCGCGCATTAAGATAGCATGTTCAGAATGGAATCATCTTTTCAGGCAAGAATGTGGAAAAAATGGTCTGATTTTGAAAAAATTATGACAAAATTCTGTTTACGGCTTGACGGAAACACCCAAATGTGGTTACAATATATAGCGTGAACAAATGAGAGTATGTCCATAGCATTTCCCGTATAAGAAATAAATGGAAAGAAGGCCGTAGGATGCGTTATGTAGCACCGAGCGCTGAGGTTCGCGAAAGCTTTCATCAGGGCACAAACAGACGCGCTTATGAGATGCTTGGCGCCCATCCTGTCGAGCAGGATGGCAAGCAGATGTGGCATTTTGCCGTATGGGCGCCCAATGCCAAGCAGGTATATCTCACGGGTGAATTTTGCCGCTGGGAGAAAACATCGTATCCCATGAACAAACAGTTTGACGGAACATGGGAGCTTCGTCTGCCTGCAGAAACCTTTGACGTAAGATCTGATCCGGAAAGATACAACTATCCTGGCGCGGAGCAGATGATCCGCGCATACAAATACGTGGTGCTGGGCGCTGATGATCAGCTGGTTGAGAAGGCTGATCCCTATGGTTTTGCCATGCAGAACCGCCCCGGTACCGCATCCTTTATTTATGACATGGAGGGCTACAAGTGGAAGGATTCCCGCTGGATGAAAAAGCGGGAGAAGTGGGATGCGTACCACAGCCCTGTAAACATTTACGAGCTCCATCTGGGTTCCTGGAAGCGTCATGCGGATGGAACCATGATGTCCTATATGGAGATTGCCGACGAGCTGATCCCTTATATTCAGGATATGGGGTATACGCATGTGGAGCTGCTTCCTGTGATGGAGCATCCTCTGGACATGTCCTGGGGCTATCAGGTGTCCGGCTATTTTGCCGCTACCGCACGCTACGGCCAGCCCAAGGAACTCATGAACCTGATCGACCGCTGTCATCAGGCGGGCATCGGCGTTATTCTGGACTGGGTGCCGGCGCATTTCCCGCGGGACAGCTTCTGCCTGCGCCGTTTTGACGGTACTGCATGCTATGAGCATCCTGATCCCCGCAGGGGCGATATGCCGCAGTGGGGAACGCATGTGTTTGATTTCGCCCGAGGCGAGGTGCGCAGCTTCCTGCTGTCCAGCGCATGCTTCTGGCTGGAATGGTTCCATGCGGACGGTATCCGCGTTGACGCTGTATCCTCCATGCTGTATTACGATTTCTGCCGTGATCAGGGGCAGTGGATTCCCAATGAATACGGCGGAAACGAGAATCTGGACGCTATCAAGTTCCTGCGCCACTTCAACGAGGTTGTCTACCGTGATTTCCCTGGTGTCATGACCATGGCGGAGGAATCCCACGCCTTCCCGATGGTGACGAAACCAGCCTACATGGGCGGTCTTGGCTTTGGATTCAAATGGAACATGGGCTGGATGAACGATATACTGGCCTATGTGGAGAAGGATCCTGTTTACCGCAAGTATTACCATAACAAGCTGACGTTCTCCCTGATGTACGCTTTCTCCGAAAACTATGTGCTGCCCTTCTCCCATGACGAGGTGGTGCATGGTAAGCATTCCATGCTGGATAAGAATCCGGGCGATATCTGGAAGAAGTTTGCGGGCCTGCGTGCACTTTATGGCTATACCATGGCTCATCCCGGCAAGAAGCTGCTTTTCATGGGCGGCGAGTTCGGTCATTTTATCGAGTGGAAGTTTGACGATCAGCTGGACTGGTTCCTCCTGCAGTACGAGAAGCATCCGGATATGCTTAAGTGCGTCCGGCAACTGAACAGGCTGTACAGGGAGATTCCTGCCCTCCATCAGATCGACGACAGCTGGGAAGGTTTCAAGTGGTGCAACGCCAATGATTCCGACAACAGCATTACCTCGTTCATGCGTACGGACCAAAAGGGCAAGACGATTCTGTGCGTGACAAACTGGACGCCTGTGTTCCGCGAGAATTACCGCGTTGGTTTGCCCCACGGCGGCAAACTGACGGAGTTCTTCAATACGGATCGGGCAGAATTCGGCGGTTCCGATCAGCACAATGCGCTGCCCAATCTTGCGCAGGAAGGCAAGTGCGGTGAGTTCGACTTCTATGCCGAGGTCTGCGTACCGCCGTTGTCCACGGTGTACTATGAGTATGACAAGGTGATTCCGCCCAAGCCGAGAAAAACCTCGGCACGCGTTGTCCGTCCCGGACACGGCGCACAGGCTCCGGCTGATGCGGCGGAGAAGGCCGAGAAGGCCACCAAGGGCGCGTCGCAGGCTGCGGAAAAGAAACCTGCGAAGCCTCGCAAGCCCCGCGCGAAGAAGGCGGAGGCAGAAGCCAAGGCGTAAGGATCCTGCGGATCTTTAGCATAGCTGCGTCGGGATTTGTCCTGACGCACCCGAACCCAATCAAAAGGATACATTTGAAGGAGCGTGTTCCCCATGCTGAGAAAGAAGACCTGTGTTGCCATGCTGCTGGCCGGTGGACAGGGCAGCCGTCTGGGCGTACTGACCAAGAAGGTAGCCAAGCCTGCCGTGCCCTATGGCGGCAAGTATCGCATCATCGACTTCCCCCTGTCCAACTGCACCAACAGCGGCATCGACACCGTGGGCGTGCTGACCCAGTACATGCCCCTGGAGCTGAACTCCTACATCGGCTCCGGCGCCCCGTGGGATCTTGACCTTTCCAACGGCGGCGTGTTTGTGCTGCCTCCCTATCAGACCGGTAAGACCGGCGACTGGTATCGCGGCACCGCCAATGCTATCTATCAGAACATGGCCTTCATTGAGCAGTACAATCCTGATTATGTGC
>JAFURI010000012.1 GCA_017471885.1 Clostridia bacterium
AAGAAGCTGGACGGCACCGTGGATCTGGAGAACATCGCCAAGCGCATGCCCTTCTCCAGCGGCGCGGATCTGGAAAACGTGATGAACGAAGGCGCGCTGCTGGCCGTGCGCCGCAAGAAGAAGGTCATCTCCCAGCAGGAGCTGGTGGATGCGGTGGCCCGCGTGCAGATGGGCCCCGAAAAGCGCAGCCACAAGGTGACCGAAAAGGACCGCAAGCTGACTGCCTTCCACGAGGGCGGCCATGCGGTGATCTCCTACCTGCTGCCGGACTGCGATGATGTGCATCTGGTCACCATCGTGCCCCGGGGTCAGGCGGGCGGTTACACCCTGAGCCTGCCCAGCGAGGAAAACGACGGCTACCGCCGTAACGAGCTGCTCAGCCGCATCACCATGATGCTGGGCGGTCACGCTGCCGAGCGCATCGCTCTGGAGGATATCTCCACCGGCGCTTCCAGCGATATCAAGCGCGCCACCGAGCTGGCCCGCGGCATGGTCACCAAGTGGGGCATGAGCGACGAGCTCGGCACCATGTATCTGGGCAGCGATCAGGAAGTGTTCGTGGGTATGGAATTCGGCCAGAGCCGCGAGTACAGCGAACAGTTCGCCGCCGCCATCGATACCGAGGTGAAGCGTCTCATCGACCTGTGCTACAAGCGCGCCTGCGAGCTGCTTACCCAGAACCAGGATAAGCTCACCGCCGTAGCCGAGGCCCTTCTGGATCGTGACACCCTGAACCGCGCCGAGTTCGAAGCCGTGATGCGGGGCGAGGAACTGCCCCCCAAGACCGATGCCGAGAAGGTGCAGGCCCAGAGCGATGCTGCCGGTGAGGACACCGTGCGCTTCGATGCCGTGAAGCCCGAAGAGGAAACCGACCGCCGCCTGAGCGGCATCGTGGAGGACGAGCGCGCCCGTCTGGAAAAGGAACGCGCCCAGCTGGAAGGCGAAGCCTTCACCGAGCCCGGCGACAGCCATGCGGAATTCCGCCGCATGCTGGATGAGCACTGGGCCGAGTTCGAGCGCAGTCTGAAGGATCAGACCAGCGACGACCAGCTCCGTGATCCCTTCGACAACGATACGGACGGCGACAAATGAGCATTCAATATCCGATCGATCTGCATATTCACAGCACCATCTCCGACGGACTGGAGACCCCCGCAGAGCTGTACGCCCGCGCGCGCAGGGAGGGCATCACCGCCATTGCCCTGTGCGACCACGATACCGTGGCAGGCGTACCCCTCATGCAGGAGGTCATCCGTCAGGAGGAGGCGCTTACCCCGGACAGCCCGCCCATTCGCTACCTGCCCTCCATCGAGCTGAGCACAGGCGACGGCGGGCACGCCCATTTGCTGGGCTTTGGCGTGAACTATCAGGACGAAAAGCTGCTCAGCGCCCTGGAGGAGATGCAGGAGGAGCGCGCCCAGCGTTCCAGACGCATGATCTGCCTGCTCAAGAAGCAGGGCATCCGCTTCTGCACCCATGTGGAGGAGGAGCTGACCCGTCCCGGCACAGGGCGGGCGCACATCGCCCGGGCGCTGTTGGACATGGGCGCTGTCAACACCATGCAGCAGGCCTTTGACCGCTATCTGGCCCGGGGCAAATGCGCCTACATCGCCCGCCGGTACATGTCCATTGCCGATGGCGTGAGCCTGCTCACTGGCGCCGGTGCCACCGTGGTGCTGGCCCATCCCTGCCGCCTGAACCCTGACCCTCAGGGACTGCGCGCTCTGGTGATGGAGCTGATGGACGCAGGCCTGTCCGGTCTGGAGGCCTATCATCCCTCCGCGTCCCGCCAGCAGGCCCCCCTCATCGACAGCATGGCCCGCTCTCTGGGGCTGCTGGTCACTGGCGGCAGCGACTACCACGGCGACACCAACTGCTGCGTGCGCATGGGCCGCATGCCCTCTGGCTGGCAGGATCCGGAAAGCGATCTGCAGGCCCTGCTGGAGCGGATCAACGGATAAGCGGTACACCCACTACAGGCCGGAAGTCTCCCGCAGGCTGACAGTACAGCCCATAGCTGCCAAGTCGCAGCAACGCGGGATTCGCTGCCGGTCACATCAGGCCGCTGTTTCCACCGCGTGACGCTGATGGTTTCGCCAACTTCGCTGACGGCAGCCGCATGCAGCACGCCCGGATATTCCCGGTGAAGCCCCATAGTGCAGGAATCCTGCTGCTGTGTCACCGCTATGCGGGCAAAGCCCGCAGGTTTCTATAACAGCGCAGCCGGTCAACTGCCGCACCTGCGACCTGTTTCCCAAGTTCTCAATCCCCTTGCAGCGGACAGCCGCTGCACCCTCAACAGCGCAGCCGGTAAGCAACCGCACCTGCGATCTGTTTTCCAAACTTTCGCCCCCTTGCAGCGGACAGCCGCTGCACCCCCTCAACAGCGCAGCCGGTAAACAACCGCACCTGCCCCCTG
>JAFURI010000083.1 GCA_017471885.1 Clostridia bacterium
CAGACTGCGCCCCTGCGTGAGATCCAGCCCGACGGCAGCCGTCATCCCTTCGATCAGTTCATCATCGCCAAGACTCCTGCCGAGCGTTGGGGCGAGGCTGACGATCTGGGCGGCCCCGCCGTGTTCCTGGCTTCCGACGCTTCCAACTTTGTCAACGGCCACATCCTGTATGTGGACGGCGGCATCCTGGCCTACATCGGCAAGCAGCCTTGACCAAGGGCTCTGCCCTTGGATCCTGCCAAAGGGGTATCACCCCTTTGGAAACCCGTTCCGCGATCGAGCCGCGCGCCTTCGGCCCGGCAGCGCGCGCGTGAATAGGGTGAGAACGGTTTTGACCCGTCTGTCCTGTGAGGGACAGACGGGTTTTCTCATTGGTAGATGACCTCTACCTCGTATTCACAATCGTCAAAGGCAGTCTCGTCGATGGCGGTACCCTCGGCCACGACCAGCTGCCTCAGGGGCGTGTAAATGAAGGTGCAGCCTTTGATTTCCCTGACGGAGGCGGGAATGGATATATCCGTCAGGGCGCGGCATTCGCCGAAGGTATATGCGCCCAGCTCGGTGACGCTGTCGGGGATGATTATATTGTTCAGATGCTCCATGCCGTAGAAGGCGTAATCCTCGATGGTGGTGACGCTGCCGGGGATGATCACCTCGGACAGATTGCAGCGCAGGAACGCATCCGCGCCGATGATCTTCGTCCCCTCGGGGATGGTATAGGAGGAGGCAGGCGCGCCCATGGGGTAATAGATCAGGGTGGCGGATTCCCGGTCGAACAGCACGCCGTCCACGCTGTAGAAGGTTTTGTTTCCTTCCTCCACGGCGACGCTTTCGAGGCTGCGGCAGCGGTTGAAGGGATTGCTGTCCATACGGGTTACGGCAGCGGGAATGGTGATGCTTGTCAGTCCGGAATCCTCGAACACATAGGAGCGGATGCGGGTAACACTGGAAGGAATCTCCACGCTGCGGAGGGTGCCGCAGCCCATGAAGGCGGCGGTTTCCAGACGGACAATATAGTCCGGCACGGAATAGCTTTCTGCGCTGCTGCCTGCAGGGAAGGCTATCAGATAATCGGAGTCGGTTTCGATCAGCGCGCCGCCGTCAAGATGATACCAGCGGTTAGCCTTGTCCAGCACGATTTCCTTGAGGGCGGTGCAGCCGGAAAAGGGGTTGATATCAATGGCCTGCAGGCTCTTTGGCAGCTTGCAGTCGGCCAAAGAGGTGCAGCTGTTGAAGACGTATTTGCCAATGGCGTTGACGCTTTCCGGGATGGTGACCTTCTGGAGATTTGCACACTCGCTGAAGGCCTCGCGGTGGATATACCGCACCGTTTTTGGGATGGTGACGCTGCGCAGCAGCCTGTTGCCGTAGAAGGCGAGATCGCCGATGGTGCTGACGGTGGCGCCGCCGATCTTCTGCGGAATCTTCAGGTCGATGGGCTTGCCCTCCCGCAGATCGTTGGATTTGTGCCCGGTGATCATGATGGTGCCGTCGGGCAGCTGCTCATAGGACAATCCGTCCTTGGTCATGCCCGCCTCCACCTTCTTGAAGGAAGGCAGCTTGCCGTTTCTGGTGAACACAAGGCCGCTTTCGTGGTTGCCCAGCACCAGATAGCCGGTATCCAGCAGCAGGGCGGTGCGGGGCTTCGTGCCGTTGAAAAGCACGGTATACACCCCGTCCTTCACCTCCAGCTGACCGGCGTCCGTCTGCTTGCCGTTCACGGCGCAGGTCCAGCGCTTGTCCTTGGTGAAGGTGTACACTTCGCGGCTGTCGTTTCCGGTTTCGTCGGAAAAATCGCCGTCCTCATAGCTGCCCACATAGGTCCATTCACCCCAGAGGCTGGGGGATGCGGCAGACGCCGGCGCGACGACGTTCAGCAGCATGCAGGCGAGCAGGAGCGCAGTCAGAAGCTTCCTCATGGATATACCTCCCTGTGTGTTGATACGCAAAAAAGGCTGTGCCAGAGGCTACAGCCTGATTTTGCGTGACGGGGCGTTCCTCGCTTACGCAGCGAACTTGGACACCAGCAGCATCAGCAGAGAGCAAGCAATGAAGACGGCGGCGGCAATCTTGGTGCCCAGAGCCAGCTTGGCTTCCACAGTCTTGGCCTTGTTCTTGCCGAAATAGCTGTCCATCTGGCCAGCCACAGCGCCCAGACCCTTCACCTTGCTCTCCTGGAGCAGAACGGTCACGATCATGAACAGGGCAGCCAGAATGACGATCACGGAAAGAATCACGTTAATAACAGCCATGGTATTACCTCCTTGAGTATCAAGCCTTGTTATTCTATCACAAAGCCCATGAAAAGACAAGTACAAATTATGCGGATTACTGTTTCTCGCACAGACGGCAGAACTCGTCGATATCGGCCTTCACAACCTCCAGGCTGGAGCGCCAGAAGTCCGCGCTGCGCACGTCGATGCCCACGCTGGCGGCCACGTCCGCCACGGAGGCAGAGCCGCAGGAGCGCAGCAGCTTGCAGTAATCATCCACAAAGGCGTCGCCCTTCTCCAGCCACTGGGCGAACACACCCTTGCCGAACAGATCGCCGAAGGCATAGGGGAAGTTGTAGAAGTTCAGCCCGGAGGAGTAGTAGTGGCTCTTGCAGGCCCACATGTAGGGATGCCGCACGTTCTTGTCCAGACCGTCGCCGTAGGTGGCGTCCTGTGCGCGGAGCATGGCGTCCTTCAGCTCGTCCACAGTCATGGCGTGGTCGGCGCGGGTCTCGATCACCTCGGTCTCGAACAGATAGCGGCTGTAGATATCCACTGCCGTCTGGGTGATCTCCATCAGGCCGCCCTCCAGCATGGTGATCTTCTCTTCGGGAGAGGCGTTCTGCATCAGGTGATGGGACAGCACAGTCTCGTTGAAGGTGGAGGCGGTTTCGGCCAGAGGCATGGGGGTGTCGGTCATCATGGCGGGCAGACCGGCCATGCATCGGTTGTGCCAGGCATGGCCCAGCTCATGGGCGAGGGTGCTCACGTCGGAGAGGCTGCCGGTGAAGTTGGTCATCACAAGGCTGCGGTCGAAGAAGTGCACCGGGGAGCAGAATGCGCCGCCGGTCTTGCCCTCGCGGGGGAACATGTCGATCCAGCGCTGCGCGAAGGCGTTGTCGATGAACTCCGCCATCCGGGGCGTGAACTTGCCCATCTCGCGGATCAGCACCTCGCGGGCCTCCTCCACGGTATAGGAGCGGGTGTTCTTGCCCACGGGCGCGAACAGATCGTAGAAGGGCAGGCCGTCCTCGTGTCCCAGATACTTCGCCTTGGCACGCAGATACCGGCGGAAGTGGGGCAGATACTCGCCGATAGCCGTCCACATGGCCTCGAGGGTTTCCCGGTCCATGCGGCTGTTGCTCAGGGTCATATCCAGCACGGAGTCGTAGCCCTTGGCCTTGGCCAGGGTACGGGCCTCCAGCTTGATGCTGTTGAGGCAGTAGCTCATGGGCAGTTCAATCTTGCTGTAGCCGGCGATCTCGGCCTCATAGGCTTCCTTTCGCACGGCGGGATCGGCGTCGTAGGCCAGACCGCGCACGGCGGACAGGGGAATCTGCTTGCCGCGGTATTCCACGGTGTGGGTGGAATCCAGCTTGTCGCGCAGCTGGGAGAAGGCGCTGCCGCCGGAGAGCTGCATCTGCAGCATCCAGGGCTCGATCTCAGCGGGGATGGTGTGCTTCACATTGTCCTTCTCCTCGCGCAGGACGAAGGCCACCTGCTGCAGCTTGCCGCTCTTTTCAATCAGCTCGTCCAGATTGTCAAGGCTGCCCACATAGCGGGTGATGGCGGAGGACGCCATGCTCAGCTCGGTGAACATCATGTCCAGCTTGTCGCTGTACAGGGCGGCGGTGGGATTGGTGGCGTCCACAGCCTGCGTCATCCACACCAGATGGCCCAGCTTTTCCAGATGAGCGGACAGCTCCTCCTGAGCGTCCACCAGCTTCTCCAGGCGGGTCAGGTCGTCCATGTCGGCGGCGAGCAGCTCGTTCAGCACGGCAATCTTGCCGGGCACGGCGGCCATGTCAGCTTTGAAGGCCTCGTCTTCAAAGCTGCTGTACAGATAAGAAAGATCCCATGTCCATTCCATTTTTATTACCTCCGTAAAGTTGATCAGTCAGGGAATACGGGAACCTCGATACGGTTGTACCCCAGCGTTTCCAGCCGATGCACGCCCTCCTGCCACACGTCGAAGCGCGTAAGCGCAAGCGGAATATGCGCGTCCACGCCGAGGATCACGTCGTTGTGATGCTTGCGGGCATACTCCCAGAAGGGGGCGGAGGGATAGCCGCGGGGGCAGCCGTCCATTTCGTTCATCAGCCCCAGCAGGTTATATTCCAGCGGCATGCCCTGCTCACGGGCGGCCTGACAGATCATGTCGGCGGCCTCCTCGCAGGCGCGGGTGAAGTCCTCCGGCGCGCGGCGGGGGCCCATGAACAGATCAGGGTGCGCCACATAGGTGAACAGCCCCGTGCAGATTCCCTTCACCACAGCGTCGGCATAGCGGAGAACCACCTCGTCGTCCCGGCTGACGCTGGGCACGTAGGGGCAGACGTTTTCCGGCTCCACGTTGTGCTGGCCGAGGATGAAGTACTCGATCCCCGCGTCCTTCTCCCGGAGCATGTGATCACGGTAGCAGGGATAGTACTCGCTTTCCAGACCGATGCGTACGCGGATGCGGTCTGCATAGCGCCTCTTCAGCTCCTGAAGGGATGCGATATACCCCGGAAGCTGGGGGCAGGTCATGCGGGAACGGCTGACGAAGCCGTCCGGAAAGGGCCAGGGCCCGTGATCCGCAAAGCCGATTTCGCCGAAGCCGCCTTCAAGGGCAGCTTGTACGAAGGCCTCATCCTCACCCTGCGCATGCATGCAGCGGAAGGTATGCGTATGGTAATTCGCCTTCAAAATGAATCGCCTCGCTTATGCTGATCAGATATTCTGCTTGGCGCGCTGGGCGGCCAGAGCCTGCAGGCAGCACTGCTTGCTGCGGTCGATGTGGCGGGACATCAGCTGACGGAAGGCCTCCAGATCGCGCTTTTCAATCAGCTCCACCAGCCGGTAATGCTCCTGATGCGCCTCTGTCAGCCGGTCCTCCTCGCGGATGGCCATGGCGGAGAAACGGGTGATAAACTCGTCCTGTCCCTCGATGACACGCAGAATCCGGTGCTGGCCGCACAGGCTGGTGAGCTGGCGGTGGAAGGCTCGGGTGATGGGGGAGAGCTCGTCAAAGTTGCGCTCCTGCATCAGCTTGTCCATATGATCCAGACGGGTGCGCAGGTCGGCGATATCCTCCGCCGTGGCCTTTTCGATGATGGCGGGGAGCGTCAGCAGCTCCAGAGAATTGCGGATGGTATAGATTTCCTCCACGTCCTCGATGGTAAAGGCACGTACCACCACGCCGCGGCGCAGCACATATTCCACCAGACCGTCGCGCTCCAGCTTGCGCAGGGCTTCGCGCAGGGGCGTGCGGCTGATGTGCAGACGCTCGGCATAATCGGTTTCCACAATACGCTCGCCCGCAGGAATCTCGCCGGTAATAATGGCGTGCTTGAGCACCTCGTAGGCGATCTCGCGGATCGGACGGCTCTCCATCATGGGCTGGAAGGTCAGGGTAGGCATAGTTACAGCTCCTTTGTACAGGGGTAAAAAGCGCAAAACGGTTGTCTATTGTTTGCACTTTGTATACAAGAATAGTACAATCCTGCGGTGATGTCAAGCAGAAAATGTCAGCGCGGCGGAAATGTGATGAAAAAACAATACAATACGCTTTACAGAGGAAGCGGAAGATGGTATAATAAACAATGGTTATCAAAGCAATCCTTTAAGGACAGCACCGAGAGGCTGAAAAGGCGCGCAGTGATGAAACCAGTATCGGAGTGCGTCTTTTCCGCAAAGAGGGAAGAGGCGTTTTCTTTATGCCCGCAAGGGCGTCATGCAAGGAGGTATTGCCATGATCGGCGGAATTCCCAAGGCTCAACTGATGACTGGCGACGTGATGAACCGTGCGCTGCTTCGTATGGCGCATGAGATGATGGAGCAGCTGGATCCTCTGGAGGACGTGGTGTTTGTGGGCGTGCGCCGCAAGGGCGTGCCGCTGGCCCAGCGTCTGGCGGACAATATCGAGAAGTTTGAAGATATCAAGCTGCCTGTGGGCGAGGTTGATATCACCATGTTCCGCGACGACCGCGCCCCCGGCGACCTGACCATCACCGCTCAGGCGCAGAAGCTGCCCGTGGACGTGACCGGCAAGATCGTGGTGCTGGTGGACGACGTGCTGCATACCGGCCGCACCGTGCGCGCTGCCATGGACGCCATCCTGGCGCAGGGCCGTCCGGCGAAGATCCGCCTGGCGGTGCTGATCGACCGCGGTCACCGCGAGCTGCCCATCCGCCCCGACTTTGTGGGCAAGAATGTGCCTACCGCCCAGAACGAGCATATCGGCGTACAGATGGCAGAGATCGACGGCGGCGACGGCGTAGCGCTTTACTGATTACTGGTTATAGATAAAGCGGCTGATGCAAACGCATCAGCCGTTCAGACCATCAAAAAAGCCTGCAACCGCAAAGGCTCCTGCTTTTTCAGCAGGAGCCTTTGCTTGCTGTGTTGACTGCGGCTGCAAATTCGGTCATTTACGTTTGAGTAAACTCCCTCATTTGCAGCCTTGTCGCCTTGCCTTGCAGACTTTTTTGAAGATCTGCAAAGCATCGACTTTGTCGATGCTTTGAACGGCTGATGCAGACGCATCAGCCGTTTTTTATGCTTGTCAGTTCTTCTTCAGCAGGGGAATGCCGAGGAGAATCACGATGGGGAACAGGATAGCGGCCAGCAGGCCGGACTGGAGGCTGCCCTGTGCGGCGTCCGCTACAAGGCCCACTACGGAGGGACCGGCGGAACATCCCAGATCGCCGGCAAGGGCCATCAGCGCATACATGGCGGTGCCGCCTCCGGGCAGCGCAAGGGCTGCCATGCTGAAGGTGCCGGGCCAGAAGATACCCACCGAGAAGCCGCAGACCGCGCAGCCTGTCAGCGACAGCAGCGGATTCCCGGACAGCGCGGCCAGCAGATAACACAGGATGCACAGCGCGCTGGAGCCGATCATGAAGGACTTCAGGGGAATCCTGTCCGCAAACTTGCCGTACAGCGCCCGGGCCGTGCCCATCAGCGTGGCGAAGAGGCAGGGGCCGGCCAGATCGCCCAGCGTTTTACTGACCCGGAGGCCGGATTCCGCAAAGGCGGAGGCCCACTGGCTCATGGCCTGCTCGGAGGCTCCGGCGCACACCATCAGGATCATCAGCAGCCAGAAGGCTTTCTGATGCAGAAGGCTTCCCAGCGAAAGCTTCTCGTGACCGGCGTTGATATCCGCAATGGGCACCACGCGGAACAGCAGAATATTCATCAGCGGAATCACCGCCCAGATGCAGGCCAGCACCGGCCAGCTGCCTTCGCCGAAGACGGCGAGGAACGCGGTGGTCAGCAGCACCAGCGCCACATGGCCCCAGCAGTAGAAGGAGTGCAGGAGGCTCATGGAGGCTTCCTTGCGCTCCGTGGGGCAGGCCTCCACGATGGGGGAGATCAGTACCTCGATGATGCCGCCGCCGATGGCATAGAGCACCACGGAGATCATCAGCCCCGTGTAGGCCGGGAGAACGTGCGGCAGCACCGCAAGACCTACGAGGCCGGCGGAGGCGAAGACGTGGGCGGCCATGATGCAGGGCCGGTAGCCGATTCTGTCCACAACCCGCACGCAGACCAGATCCACGGTAAGCTGGATCAGAAAGTTGACGGTGGTGATCAGGGTGATCTGCGTCAGCGTCAGGGAAAAGTCCCGGGCGAAGATCAGGAACAGCAGCGGCGCAAAGTTGTTGACGATGGCCTGGGTGATGTATCCCAGATAGCTGGCATAAATGGTAGCGTTGTAATTACGGTTCAAGGGCGTGTGCATAGCCGGGCCTCCCTGTACAGAATGGCTCGATTATAGCACACGCCCTTTTCAATGTCCAGACGGAACTCAGCGGATGTGCAGCGCCCGCATGGCGTTGAGGATGGCCAGCATCGCCACGCCTACGTCTGCGAAAACCGCCAGCCACATGTTGGCGATACCCAGCGCGCCCAGCAGCATCACCAGCAGCTTCACACCCAGCGCGAATACGATATTCTGTCTTGCAATGCTCATGGTGCGCCGCGCGATGCGGATGGCCAGCGGCAGCTTCAGAGGATCGTCGTCCATCAGCACCACGTCGGCGGCCTCAATGGCTGCATCCGAGCCCAGAGCGCCCATGGCTATGCCCACGTCGGAGCGGCGCAGCACCGGCGCATCGTTGATGCCGTCGCCGCAGAAGGCTGCGCTGCCCTCCCGGAGGATCTGCTCCATGCGCTCCACCTTGTCGGCGGGCAGCAGCTGGGCGTGCACCTCGGTCAGACCCAGCTCCCGGGCTGCAGCGCCAGCCGCGGACTGCCGGTCGCCGGTGAGCATGATCAGCCGCGCAACGCCCGCTTCCTTCAGTTCAGCCATGGCGCGGGCAGAGGTTTCCTTCACCACGTCGGAGATGACGATGCACCCCAGATAGATACTGTCCTGCGCCACATGCACCACCGTGCCGGGGTGATCAGCCTGCGGGATATTCACGCCGATTTCCGCCATCAGGCGGGCGTTGCCGGCGTGGATCACATGCCCCTGCGCCTCCGCGCGCACGCCTCTGCCGGTCAGATCCTCCGCAGAGGTCACAAGGCTGCGGTCGATGGGCTTCGGGCAGGCGTGCTGAAGGCTCAGACTGATGGGATGCTCCGACCAGCTTTCCGCCAATGCGGCGGTCTCCAGCAGCTCTTCGCGGCTGACGGATGCAGGATGCACCTCCGTCACGGTAAACACGCCCCTGGTGAGGGTGCCGGTCTTGTCAAACACCATGGCGCGGAGGCGGGAGAGCGTTTCCAGATGATTGGCGCCCTTGATCAGGATTCCCTTGCGGCTTGCCGCGCCGATACCGCTGAAGAAGGTCAGCGGCACGGAGATAACCAGCGCGCAGGGGCAGGAGATGACCAGGAAGGTCAGTGCACGGCGCAGCCACATGAGCCACTGCCCGTCAAAGAGGGAGGGGATCACGGTGAGCAGCAGCGCGGCGAGGCATACAAGGGGTGTGTACACCCGGGCGAAGCGGGTGATGAACCGCTCGGTCTGCGCCTTGGCCTGACCGGAGTTCTCCACCAGATTCAGGATTCTGGCTACGGTGGAATCACGATAGACGCTGGTGACCTCTACCGTCAGCATACCGGTGACGCTGACGCAGCCGCTGAGCACCGTATCCCCCTCCTGCACGTCCCGGGGGATGCTCTCACCGGTGAGGGCGGCAGTATCCAGCGCGGAGGATCCCTTCAGCACCCGGCCGTCCAGCGGAATCCGCTCGCCGGGCTTGACGAGAATGGTATCCCCCGGCTGCACCGCCTCCGGGGATACCTCATGCACGGATCCATCCGCAAGGAGCAGATTGGCGGATTCCGGGCGGATGTCCATCAGCGCGGCGATGGAAGCGCGGCTCTTGTCCACAGCCTTGTCCTGGAAGTACTCGCCCACCTGATACAGCCCCATGACCGCCACGCCCTCGGCAAAATCGCCCATGCACATGGCGCCCAGCGATGCGACGGTCATCAGGAAATTCTCGTCGAAGACGCGGCCGCGGGCGATGTTCTTCGCGGCGTGGAGCAGCACGTCATAGCCTGCAGCCAGATACCCTGCGGCAAACAGGAGGACGTTGAAAGGCGCAGGTGTAAGGAAACCCAGCAGCATCAGAAGCACAGCCGCGCCCACGCGCAGGAGCAGCGTCCGGCCGCGTTCGGCGTCCGCATGACCGTGATCATGCCCGCAGCCACAGCCATCGTCATGATTGTGATGGTGCTCATGGTGGTGATCACAGCCGCAGGAACAGGTATTATCATGATTGTGATGGTGCTCGTGGTGGTGATCGCAGCCGCAGGAGTGTGCATTTCCGTGCCCGTGGTGGTGATCGTGATCTTTACAATGGCAATTTTTGTACTCGCGGTGGTGATTATCTCCTTTGTAGGAGCAGCTGGTATGATGATGATCCTTCATGGTGACACTTCCTTTGAATCAACATATGAACAACTGTTCATATGTATTATAGCGCGGATACAGCGCATTGTCAACTGCAAACAGCCTGTAGGGGAAAAAAGATTCCATGGGGCGGGGAATTGCGGTGTTCGCCTTGCCAAGGCGGGGAGAAGCTACTATAATAGAAGCAATCATCACACAGAAGTCGGGAAGGGGAGGTGCGGTCATGAATGTAGATCAGCTGGCGGACAGGCTGCGGCAGGATCCATTGTTCATGGAAAACGTGGTGCGCTGGGAGGTCATGGAGGCGAAGAGCGCGCAGTACGGCCCCTATCCCCCGGAGCTGGATGAACGTATCCGTCCGGTGCTGGAGCGCCGGGGCGTGCATCAGCTGTACAGCCATCAGTCTGAGGCCATCCGGCATGTGCTTAAGGGCCGGGACGTGTGCGTGGTCACCCCCACTGCCTCGGGCAAGACCATGTGCTACAATCTGCCCGTGCTTTCTGAGATTCTGCGCAACGACGACGCCCGGGCTCTGTACCTTTTTCCTACCAAGGCGCTGTCGGCGGATCAGGTCAGCGAGCTGTACGAGCTGATCGAGGAAATGGGTGTGGACATCAAGACCTACACCTACGACGGCGATACCCCCGGCGCAGCCCGCAAGGCTGTGCGGCAGGCTGGGCACATCGTGGTTACCAATCCGGATATGCTCCATTCCGGCATTCTGCCCCACCACACCAAGTGGGTCAAACTGTTCGAGAATCTGCGCTATATTATTATTGATGAAATCCATACCTACCGCGGCGTGTTCGGCTCCAATCTGGCCAACGTGCTGCGCCGTCTCCTGCGCCTGTGCGAGTTCTATGGCAGCCGTCCCCAGTTTATCCTGTGCTCAGCCACCATTGCCAATCCCAAAGAACTGGCGGAAACCCTCACCGGGCGCGATATCACCCTGGTGGACAAGAGCGGCGCGCCCATGGGTCAGCGGCACTTCGTGTTCTACAACCCGCCGGTGATCAACCGTCAGCTGGGCATCCGCAAGGGCGTGATCTCCGAGGCGCGGGCCATCTCCGGCATGCTGCTGAAGAACGGCATCCAGACCATCACCTTCGCCAGGTCCCGCCTGACGGTGGAGGTACTGACCAAGTACCTGAAGGATCTGGTACGGGATCCGCTGGGCAATGCAGGCCGGGTGCGGGGCTACCGCGGCGGCTACCTGCCCACCCAGCGCCGGGAAATCGAGCGGGGGCTGAGGGCCGGGCAGATCGACGCGGTGATCTCCACCAACGCCCTCGAATTGGGCATCGACATCGGCGCGCTGGATGCGTGCGTTCTGTGCGGCTATCCCGGCACCATCGCCAGCGCATGGCAGCAGGCAGGCCGCGCCGGCCGCAGAAAGGGCACCAGCATTGTGTTCTTTGTGGCGTCGTCTGCGGCGGTGGATCAGTACATCGTGAGCCATCCGGACTATTTCCTGAAGAAGAGCCCGGAGAACGCGCTGCTCAACCCGGACAACCTTTACATCCTGCTGGCGCATTTCAAGTGCGCCGCCTTCGAGCTGCCTTTTGAGGACGGGGACAGCTTCGGCAACGCGCCTGCACCGGACACGCTGATGGACTATCTGGAGGAGGAGCATATCCTGCGGCACGTGGACGGACGGTATCACTGGAGCGCGGAGGATTTCCCTGCCAGCGAAATCAGCCTCCGGTCGGCACGGGCTGAGGAGAACTTTATCATCATCGACGTAACCAACTCCGCCGCCCACAGGGTCATCGGCGAAATGGACCGCTACACCGTGCCCATGCTGCTGCATGAGAACGCCATCTACATGCACGAGGCGCGGCAGTATCAGGTGGAAAAGCTGGACTTCGACGCGTGCAAGGCGTTCATCCGTCAGGTGGACGTGGGCTACTATACCGACGCAGATCTGAACGTGAACCTGAGCCTGCTGGACGTGGAGAAGGAGGAGCAGCGGCCCTCCGGCGGCATGCTGATGCTGGGCGAGGTGAAGGTGACCACGCTGGTGACCATGTTCAAGAAGATCCGCTTCGATACCCACGAGACGCTGGGCTTTGGTCATGTGCGCCTGCCGGAAACGGAGATGCACACCACCGCCGTGTGGTGGACGCTGCCCGACGCGCTGGCGAATCAGTATGAAAGCGACACGCTGAAAAACGGCATGATGGCCGTGGCCAACCTGATGCGGATTGTGGCGCCGCTGTACCTGATGTGCGCGCCCCAGGACGTGGTGGTGACCTATCACGTCAAGAGTCCCATGACGGACAAGCCTACCATCATCCTCTACGATAACTGTCCCGGCGGCGTGGGCCTTGCGCACAAGGCTTGCAGCATGCAGGAGATGCTGCTGGAGAAGTGCCTGCAGATTGCGCAGGACTGCCCCTGCCCCCACGGCTGTCCCTCCTGCGCCGGCCCTGTGGGCGAGATTGGGCTGGACGGCAAGAAGACTGCCGTCAGCATTCTGAAGGAGCTGATCCGATGAACCTGCGGGATAAGCTCCGGGCGCTGGACAGCAGGAAAAAGCCCGCTGCACCGCCGCCCCAACGCCAGTTTACCGACTGCTGGCAGCACGAGGAAATCCGGGAGCCTGACGACTTTCCCGGAGCCTTTGAGGTAAAGCGCCGCACGGTAATGCTCATGCAGGGTGAGGACATGCCGGAGTGGTTTGATCCCCGGCGGATCCTCTATCTGGATACGGAGACCACGGGCTTTATGGGCGCAGGCACGGTAGCGTTCCTGGTGGGCGTGGGCTGGCTGACGGATGAGGGCTTCACCGTGCGCCAGTACCTGATGCGGGACTATCCGGAGGAGAAATACCTGCTGGAAAGGCTGGCGGAGGATCTGGAGCGGTTCGACGTGATCTGCACCTTCAACGGCCGCAGCTTTGACGTGCCGCTTCTTCGGGACAGGTTCCTGATGAACCGCATGCGGCCAGCCTGTCTGGACAAGCCCCATATCGACCTTCTGCACATTGCCCGCCGGGTATGGAAAATGCGGCTGGGCCGGTGCAATCTGAGCAGGCTGGAGGAGCAGATTCTGGGTATCTGCCGCGTGGGGGATATCCCCGGCGCGCAGGTTCCCCAGCGGTTCTTCGATTACCTGAAGACCGGGGACTTCGGCCTCCTGCGGGAGGTTATCAGCCATAACGCGCAGGATATCGCCAGCCTGTGCGTGCTGCTCAGCCGCATGGCGGATATGTATGATCATCCGGAGCGCGCTGCGATCCACTCGGAGGACGTGTACTCCATGGGCGTGGCGCTGGAGCGGATGAAGCATCCCGAGGAGGCCCGACGCTGCTACCGACTTGCTACGGGAAAGATGAAGGCGCAGGGTCAGCTGCGGCTGGCGGTGAGCTACCGCCGGGAGGGCGACAAGGGCCAGGCCAAGGAAATTTGGCAGGCGATGGTGATCCGCCGGGAGGGAGGCGTGGAGCCCTATATCGAGCTGGCGAAGCACTACGAGCATGTGGAAAAGGACGTTCCCGCAGCGCTGGAGATGACCCGCAGGGCCCTGATGATGCTGTCCGAACCCACACTTCTTGATTCTGATACTGTACAAACCACGCGAAATGCGGTACAATACCGTTATGAGCGCTTGAAACGCAAGCAATCCGCCCGGTAAAAGGGCATGTTAGGAGTGTTGTTATTTTGGGTCTGAAGGCTGTATTCGCCGCGCAGAAGGCCATGCGTCTGCACAATGCCGGCAAAAACAAGGAAGCGATTCCTTATTACGAGGAAGCCATCAATAATGGCGTGCAGGATATGCGCACCATCCTGTCCTACGCGGTGCTGCTGATCCGCGACGGTCAGTATCAGAAGGGCAAGGAGCTGCTGCTGGCGCATCAGAAGGACAAGATGTCTCCTGATCAGAAGACGCAGCTGTTCATGAATTACGCTGCTTGCGTGTACAAGCTGGGTGATATCGACAAGGGCGTGAGTCTGCTGGAGCGGCAGCATATGCGCCAGCCTACCGGCATGGTGTACGAGACCCTGGGCTATCTCTATGTGGAGAAGTATGATGCTTCCGCGAAGGATGATTTTGCCCGCCGCGAGCTGGCCCGCGTGAAGCGCGAGGCTGAGGAAGCCGCCCGCGAGGCCGCGGAGCTGCTGGAGGAGGGTGCGGAAGCCCCGGCCGTGGTGATCCCCGAGATCGACGTGGAAAAGCTGTGGCAGGAGGGCGTGAAAAAGGCGCTGGCCTTTGAGCAGGAAGCCGCCGAGTATGACGAGGACGACGCCATTTGCCTGGACAATATGGGCCAGTTCCAGTATCGCGTGCTGCAGGACAAGGCTGCCGCGAAGGAGTGGTTCGACAAGGCCATCGCCATCAAGGAGGGCCAGATTGATACCCTGTGGTTCCTCAGCCGCTACGATCTGGACAACGGCGACAAGGCTGCCGCCATCGAAAAGCTGGAGAAGGCGCTGGACGGCCGTTTCTCCCCGCTGAACTACGTCACCAAGGCGCAGATTGAGCAGGAGATTGCAAGCCTCAAGAAGTAAGGAGAGAACAGTGATGTCCGAGATGGAAAAGAACGCCGTGGAAACGGAAGCGGCGGAAGAGAAGGTCAAGACCCGCAAGGGCAAGAAGGACAAGCCGAAGAAGTCCGTCGGTCAGGAGATCCTCGAGTGGATCGGTACGCTGGCGCTGGCTGTGGTGATTGCGCTGGCTGTACGCACCTGGGTTTTTGAGCCTGTGAAGGTGGACGGTCGCTCCATGGACGCGACGCTGGTGGACGGCGAGGTGATGTTTGTCACCAAGTTTGACTACCTGTTTGACGAGCCGGAGCGCTTCGACGTGGTGATCTGCCACTATCCCAACCGCGGCAGCACCAATTTCGTCAAGCGCGTGGTGGGTCTGCCCGGCGATACTGTGGAGGTAAAGGACGGCTACCTGTACGTCAACGGCGAGAAGTATGAGGAGGAGTATATCACTCATCGCCCCAACTACACGCTGGAAGCCTATACCGTGCCGGAAGGCCAGTACTTTGTGCTGGGCGATAACCGTTCCAACTCCAACGACAGTCATCTGATCGGCCCGCTGGACGCGGATATGATCAAGGGCCATGTGCGTCAGGTGATCCTGCCGCTGGACGCGTGGCGCAGCATTGAGTAAAGAGAAAACAGCCCTGCAGATGCGTTCTGCAGGGCTGTTTTTTGGGGGCTTCGGGGGGTCTTCGGCCCCTTTTATCCGCCTGTCTTGAGTGACGTTTGAGGGGCACTCCGCGCTCCATCTTGACCGACGGAGCAGATAAGGCTCTCCTGTGCAAGGAGGGCTTCGCCCCTTTTCTCCGCCCATCTTGGTTGATGGTTGAGGAGTACTCCGCGCCCCGTCTTGACCGACGGAGCAGATAAGGCTCCCCTGTGTAAGGGGCGCGACGCGTCAAGAAAACGTGCCGGTGGCACGTTTTTAGCCAAAGCGGCGAGCAGGCTATGCCTGCGACCCGGACGCTGTCAGCCGTGAGGCTGACTGAGGGGTTGCCTGCGGCACGCTCCAGCGATTTACATCGCAGGGGGTGTTCCTTCATGCTCGACCGAGCATGGGAGGCGATATTTTTCCTCTCGGGGAAAAGTATCCCAAAACCGCGCTCCGCCCGGAACCACGGGATGCCTGAAAGACATCCCAAGGTTCCGGGTACACTCAGCGAATCCAAGGATTCGCTCTCGTATGCAGAATTGATCCTTTGACAACGTCCCGCACGTCTGCTATAATATATTTGAGTTCGTCTTTTAACCCGCCTCCAGCCATTAGTTCGCTGGCCCCGGATGTTAAACGCCGGGCTTTTTTCGTTTATGTACATTACATCCTTCCCGCTACGTTCCTATCGGGAAGCTTTGATGCTTCTTTGCAGCGTGTTCGGTCGGGTGACAGCAATCCCTCTGTCACGGCTGCGCCGTGCCACCTCCCTCTGCACAAGGGAGGCTTATTAACAGGGCTGTAGTCTCCGTACCCCAATTTGCCCGATGCAGCAGATAAGGCTCCCCTGTGTAAGGGGCGCGACGCGTCAAGAAACCGTGCCGGTGGCACGTTTTTAGCCAAAGCGGCGAGCAGGCTATGCCTGCGACCCGGACGCTGTCAGCCGCAAGGCTGACTGAGGGGGTTGACGGCTATACGACCAAGCAACAGCATACCGGAGGAGTCATTGTTACCTCTGTACCCCACCGCAGGGGTCTTCACCCCGTTTCATCGGGCCGCCTCCTGCCCGAATGGAGCTGCCAGCAGCGGCACGTGAGGCGAGCACACGTGTCGCGCGGGGGCTTCGCCCCTTCTCTCCGCCCAACTTGACCGACGTTTCAGGGATGCTCCGCGTCTCACCCTGACCGACGCATGAATGGTTGGGTACACAAACCAGAAAAGCCGCAGGCTCCGCGTCGCGGCGGGGGCTTCGCCCCTTTTCGACGCTGCCGCGATACCTGCCGCACGCCCGC
>JAFURI010000084.1 GCA_017471885.1 Clostridia bacterium
CAAGGCCATCAACACCTACCTGAAGAAGCATCCCCCGAAGTACGATAACCAGGGCGACGACTATGAGCGCGTCCCGCTGGAGGTCAGAAGCGGCGTGCAGCATCTGGACGGTATTCAGGCGGTTATGTACGCCCGTACCCGCTCCGTGGATAACGACTTCGGCCGTACCGCCCGTCAGCGCAAGCTGCTGGATCTGCTGCTGCAGAAGATCATGAAGGATAACATGTCCATCGATAAGCTGGTGGAGCTGATGCAGGTGTGCATGCCCTATGTGACCACCAACCTCAACGCCAGCACCCTGCTGCAGCTGGGCGTGGGTCTGCTGGGCAGCGATCTGATCAGCCGCGCCAAGGCCGGCGAGAGCCTGCTGGAGCAGCACCGCATCCCCATGGACGAGACCTGGAAGTACGACCATACCGACAGCGGAGCCAGCGTGGTGGTGTTCCGCACGGTGAAGCGCCGTCAGGAGAATGTGGAGGCGCTGCACAAGTTCATCTACGGCGAGTACATCCCTGCCAAGACTGAATAACGTATTTTATGAGGAGGCAGCCCCTGCGGCTGTCTCTTTTTGTACCGTTTTCTTGAAATCTGCGGTGATCCGTGGTAGAATGATTTGTTCGCAGAATGTAAAATGAAGGCTGGTGCAGAAGCGTGGGCAAGCTGTTTGACGGGCTGAAGGTATTCTTCCGTCTGACGATGAAGAAAATGGATACTGTGTGGGAGGAGCCTTTCCGGGGTGAACCCTGCGTGTTTGTGTGCAACCATGTGGGCGCGCTGGGGCCCATCGACATGGTGGTGCATTTCCCCCTGTGCGAGGACGTGCTGGCCTGGTGCAACGAGGGCATTATGAACCGCAAGACCTGCCCGGCTTATGTGCGGCAGGATTACTGGTGGGAACCCGGCTGCAGATTGGAGCCGCTGTACAACGCCACCATCCCGTATATCGCCGCGGCGATCGTTCCGCCGGTGCTGCAGAGCGCGCCCACCATTCCCGTGTATCATGACGCGCGGGTGATGACCACCATGCGCAAGAGCCTCACCCAGCTGAAGAACGGCAAGCATCTGGTCATCTTCCCGGAGCAGCCCAGCGGCCACGGTACGCATCATGAGTGGATCAACACCGGCTGGCTGGCGATCTGCACCATGTACTACCGCGCCACGGGCAAGGGGCTGCACCTGTACCCGGTGTATATTGATACGAAGGAGCACCGCTTCGAGGTATCCCGCCCCATTGTGTTTGATACAGGCCGTACGCTGGATGCGCAGCAGGACGAGATTGTGGAGGCGCTGGCGAGGGGACTGAAAATCAAGGATGCATAAGGCACAAAAAAAGGAGAGGATTCCTCTCCTTTTTTTGTTTACATCACGCTGCGGAGGAACCTCGCTGCCTGCGCGGGCCACTCCTGCGCCTCGGGGATGAGCTTGTCCGGCTGGCTGGCGGTGATTTCATCGGCCAGCGCGCCGCCGTGAGATCCATAGGGATAAATGCGCACCTCTGCCTGCACACGGTGACGGTGCAGCGCCAGCGCCAGCAGCAGCGAATTCTCCACCGGCACAGCTGCGTCTTCCCAGGTGTGCCACAGGAAGGCGGGCGGAGTCAGGGGCGATACCAGATTCTCCAGCGAATAGGCCGCGTGCACAGCGGGATCCATTGAGCCGGTCAGACATTCAAAGGAACCCCGATGAGCATGCTCTCCGGCGGAGATCACCGGATAACAAAGCACCATGGCGTTGGGCTTTACCTGGTCGCAGGTAAGCTCCAGGGGCTGCCAGATTTCCTCCCTCTGCCACATCACGCCCAGCGAGCAGGCCAGATGCCCGCCTGCGGAGAAGCCCGCCACGGCGATAGCGTCGGGATTCAGCTGCCATTCCTCCGCGTGAGATCGCATGCAGGCCATGGCGCAGCCTGCGTCCTGCAGAGCCTGGGGAAAGACGGCGCTGTTCACATGATACTGCACTACCGCGGCGGTGAAGCCCATGGATGCAAACCGCAGCGCGATGGGCTCTGCTTCCCGCAGGGCCAGATGGCTGTAGCCGCCGCCGGGGCAGATGAGGATGCCGCGGTGGATCAGCGGCGGATTCAGGGGCGACAGGGGTGCGTACACGTCCAGCGTTGCGCCGGTGGGCAGAGTCAGCGTCTGGTGAATCATGGCAAAACCTTCTTTCGTGATAATGATCCGGAGGAACGGATGGCTTAGCGGAAGGGATCCGAAAAGGTACCGCTGCCCTCCGTCAGGGAGCAGTCGGCGAGGTCGAGATAAAGCACGGGCCTGACGCCTACGCTGTGCTCATTGACGTCCACGCCCTGCTGCAGCACAGAGCCGTTGTACCACACGATGGCGTTGCGACCGGGGGAGGCTTCGTCAGCCAGCCACCACCAGGCTCTGCCGTCGCTGTGATGCTCCGCACCCTGATTGACCGCGTAGGGTGTGGCGGCGCAGCTGAGATCCTCCATTTGGGCCAGCTGCTCCAGATCAGGCAGGGCGGTATCCACGCCCATGGGCAGATCCGTGGCGCTGGCGAGAGGCATGGCGTCAAGGACGTAATGGCTCAGGAGCGTTGCTACGTTGCCGCTGACGCCGATCACCCGCCACAGTACCGGCGATTCCTCGCCGCTTTCGCTTTGCGGATAGCGGCCGTAAAGGACGTAGGGCATGCTGCGGGCCCGCTCCATCAGCCGCAGCGCCGTGCCGAAGCGCGCTTCCAGCGTCTCCAGGCGCTGACTGCTCTGGAGATAGCCGTCCATGTCCGCATAGCGCTGCATCAGCTCCGGGGCGTCGGTCAGGGTCACGGCGGCATAGTCAGCCTCCGCCTGTGCGTACAGCGCGCTGCGGCAGCTCAGGGCCCGTGCCCTGGCGTCCAGCGTATCGCCCAGCGCCTCAAAGGCTGCCAGCGCCTCGTCGTACACGCCCTGACGGTATAGTTCCGCGGCGGTGTCGTAGGCCTTTTGCATAAGCGCGTTCCGGCAGGCCGTGATCATTTCATCCGCCTCCGGCGTGCCGGCGTAGCCCTCCAGCAGCTCAAGGGCCTGCTGATGCCCGTCCGCGTCCATCAGCGCCTGCGCCCGGCGCAGGTCACGGGCCGGGACGGCGGCGGTCAGGGCGGCAGATTGCGCAGCGCTGTCGGCGAACGCGCCAAGGGAGCGGTACAGCTGGATGGCGCCCTCCAGGTCATCCGCCTCCGCCAGCTGCTGCGCCTGAAGATACGTCAGGTATCGGCTGCTGTTCAGGAAGGGATCCACCTGCAGGAGGCTGCGGCGGGCCAGATCCTGCTCGCCCTGCTGCAAGGCATGCAGAGCGGCGGCGTAGAGCGCGTATTCGGTGGAATCGCGGTAGCCGCCCAGCTGATCAAAAAGCCGGGCGGCGCTTTCGTATTCATTGGCGCCCAGAAAACGCTGGGCCTGCTGATAGTATTGCTCGTTGGATGCGGTACAGCCGGCGGCCTGCAGGGGAAGCAGCAGCGTCAGCAGCAGGGAAAGGAATCGCTTCATGGTCATACCTCCCGAAATTGTCGGGTATAGCATGACCGGGGAAGCGGCGGATTATGACCGCTTGAGCTGTCGGAGAATATCCTTCTTGCCGGTAAGAATCCAGTAGGCGAGGCACAGCGCGCCGTAGACGATGACGCCCGCAGCCGTCTGCACCATCAGCGAAGGCCAGCCGCCGAAGGGCAGCAGCATCGCCGTAAGGCGTACAAGCAGCAGCATCACAACGCCGATGGCCGAATAGGTCGCCAGCGTCCGCAGATAGGGCAGATAGTTCAGCTCACGGCGGACAAAGATCCACTGGGTTACAGGCACGGAGAATTCCGCCATCAGCGTACCGATTACCGCGCCCATGGCTCCCATGGGGGGAATCAGCAGACTGTTGGCGATCAGGTTGATCACCGCGCCGCCGCATACGCTGGCGATGAATACATGATCCTTGCCGCCGGGCAGGATCCACTGGGTGCGGATGACGTTGGCAAAGCCGATGGATACCAGCGTAAAGGCCAGCGGAATCATCAGTTCGCCCGAGCGGGCGAAGCTTTTGCCGAAGAACAGCGGAGCGAAGGGAATCGCTACTGCCGCCAGACCGAAGGCCATGGCGCACACCATGCACAGGATCAGCTCCATGGAGAGCTGGATGTGCTTTTTTACCCGCTGCATTTCACCCTTGCGCATCAGGGCGGAGATCTTTGGCAGCATCACAGTGCCTACGGCGGAAATGAAGCCGCTGAGGCAGTAGATGATCTTTTCGGCATTGCCGTAGAGGCCGTTTTCATCCATGCCGGCCAGCGCGCCCACCATCACCTTGTCCATCTGGCGGTACACGCTCACCGCGATGACTGATATGGACAGCAGCGCGCAGGGCGCAAGGTGTACAAGGCAGCTGCGGAAGGGTACCTTCACCGGCCGGACGAGCCCCTTCAGGCTGCTCCAGCAGCTCAGGCAGCCCAGGAGCGTTGCCAGCGACCACACGAAGGCGTAGATCCACAGATCCTCCTTGCTGCGGACAAAGATGAACACCGCTCCCGCCGCCAGCAGCTTCACGGCGGTGTTTCGCAGGGCAATGGGCTTGAAGCGGTCAAGGCCCATCAGGCACCAGTCCACATTGACGAGGCAGGACACGGACATCATTGTCAGGTGGAGGGAGATCAGCTTTTCCTCCCCGGCGATAAAGCATGCATAGACCAGATAGCCCGTCAGCGTCAGCCCGGCCACCAGCAGCTGCATCAGCCAGATTTCGGAGAAGGTGCGGTCAAGGGCGCTGCGGTCGTCGCGGACGCGGGCAATGGCGCGGGTGCCGTAGTTTTCCAGACCCAGCATGCCCACCAGACAGAACATGTAGCTGATGGACCAGGCATAGTCGTAAAGGCCCACGCCGTCGGTGCCCACGGTACGGGACAGGTAGGGTGCGGTCACCAGCGGCAGCAGCACGGAAAAAACGCGGTAGGCCACGTTGTACATGGCATTCTTGCGGGTACTCACAGGCATTTCCTTTCCGGATGAAAGTGTATCAGTATACATTTCGCCCTTTTTCCCCGGCTTCCTGCTTGACAGGGGCTGACGGGCATGGGATAATGCGCTCAGAATGAGTCGAGGAGGGCGGTTATGCGCCGGACAAGAAGCCTGACCCTGTGCGCGCTGTTTGCGGCGCTGACCGTCGTATGCGCGCAGATCCAGATCCCCATCCAGCCCGTGGCTATGAGCATGGCGCTGCTGGCGGTGCATCTGACCGCCGCGCTGCTTACGCCTGCACAGGCTGCGGCGGTGACGGGCGTTTATCTGCTGATGGGCGCGCTGGGACTGCCGGTGTTTACAGGCTTCCGGGGCGGCTTTGCGGTGCTGATGGACAGGACCGGCGGCTATATCGCAGGCTATGTGCTGTGCGCGTGGCTGACGGGGACGATGATCCGCCGCACGGGCCGGAGCTGGGGGTGCATGACGCTGGCCATGGCTGCGGGAACGCTGGCATGCTACGCGCTGGGGACGGTCTGGTTTATGCTCTTGACTTCCGTCCCCCTGTGGACGGCGCTCACCCTGTGCGTGATTCCCTTTATCCCCGGCGATGCGGCAAAAATTCTGCTGGCGGCGGCGCTGGCCCGCAGGCTGGAGCGTCCGCTGAAGCGGATTACGTGACACACAAGGAGGAATGGACGATGACGATCTTCATCTGCGGCGATTCCACGGCGGCCTCCTATGCGCCGGAGCGCGCGCCGCTCACCGGCTGGGGACAGGCGCTGGAGGCGTTCCTGCCCGGCGTACGGATTGCCAATCACGCCATGGCGGGGCGCAGCACCAAGTCCTATCTGGCGGAGGGGCGGCTGATCGCGGTGGAAAAGGAGCTGCAGCAGGGGGATCTTGTGCTGATCCAGTTTACTCACAATGATTGCAGCGAGCTGGTCTGGCGGCATACGGATCCTGATACCTCCTTTATGAACAATCTGTCCATCTTTGTGGAAACGGCAAGGGATCACGGCGCGATTCCGGTGCTGCTTACGCCCATCCCCCGCAGGGAGTGGCAGGATGGCAGACTCCTGGACATGCATGGAGGCTATCCGCCTGCTGTCCGCCGTCTGGCTGCGGAGAAAAACGTACCGCTGGCGGACGTGTATCAGCGGGGCTTTGAGGCGGTGCAGGCCATGGGCGAGGCGCGCAGCCGTTCCCTCTACATGCATGTGGAGAAGGGCGAGTATCCCTTCTATCCCGATGGGCAGAGAGACAATACCCATACCCGGCGCGAGGGTGCGGAGCTTTTCGCCCGGATTACGGCGGAATGCCTCAAAGAGCTGAGGCTGATCTGACAGGAGGCGGCAGACATGTATATCATCAGCAAAGACGGCACGGGTGATTTTACCTCCATCCAGCAGGCTGTGGATGCGGTGCCAGCGGGCAACCGCTCGCCGGTGATTCTGCTGGTGCGCATGGATACATGGCACGAGAAGGTGATCATCAACAAGGACAACATCCGCCTGATCGGCGAAGCGCGGGACCGAACGGTGATCACAAACAGCGGCTGCGCGAAGGATCTGGGCCCGGACGGCAGGGAGAAGGGCACCTTCCTGTCCTACACGCTGCTGGTGACCGGCGACAATGTGGAGGTGGAGAACCTCACCATCCGCAACGATGCGGGCGACGGCAGCGTGGTGGGTCAGGCGGTGGCGGTGTATGCGGCGGGCGAGCGCGGCATGTGGCGCAACTGCCGCATGATTGCCGCGCAGGATACGCTCTTCTGCGGCCCCACCATGCCCAAGGTGGCGAAGGATGCGCTGCCGAGGCTGATTCCGGAGGGGGTGATCAGCGTGGGCGACTGTCCGCTGGTGCTGGGCAGACAGTACTTTGAGGATTGCTGGATTCAGGGCGACGTGGACTTCATCTTCGGCCCCTATCGCTGCTGGTTTGAGCGCTGCACCCTGTATATGAACAGGCGGGGCGGCTGGTATACCGCCGCTAATACGCCCGAAAGCGCGCCCTACGGCATGGTGTTCCACCGCTGCCGTCTGACTGGCGAGTGCAGCGAGGGCGAGGCCTATCTGGGCCGCCCGTGGCGGGCATATGCGCGCACGGTGTTCCTGCACTGCGAGATGGACGAGTGCGTCAGTCCGCAGGGCTTTGCGGACTGGGAGGGCGGCTG
Source organism: Clostridia bacterium (assembly GCA_017471885.1). Lineage (GTDB taxonomy): Bacteria > Bacillota > Clostridia > Christensenellales > Aristaeellaceae > UBA11524. Next base: position 7,116 of record JAFURI010000084.1, read on the forward strand.
TTGCATTACCGACCGCTGCGGCGAGTACGGCACCACCGGCGCAAGGGCGGATCAGTCCAGGCGGCATCCGAAGCAGAAGCGTCTGACGGACGCAGAGGCAGCGGTGCTGACCATCCCCGAGGTGCTGGGCGGCTACGACCAGTGGCGGCCTGATCAGCGCGTACCCACATGGTTCCTGTGCGGCGATTCCACCATGGCCCATTACGGCCCGGAGCAGCAGCCCATGACCGGCTGGGGTCAGGCGCTGGAAATGCTCAAGACCGACGCCTTTGTGGAGAACTGCGCCGCGCCGGGACGCTCCAGCAAATCCTTTGTGGCGCAGAAGAAGCTGAACTTTGTGGAACTGTGCCTGCGCAAGGGGGACAAGCTGCTGATCCAGTTCGGCCATAACGATAAGAAGCCGGACGTGGAGCGGCATACGGAGCCGGAAAGTACCTATCCGCTGTACCTGAACATGTATATCGACGCAGCGCTGCGGCAGGGCGCGGAGCCTGTGCTGCTGACATCCATCGTCCGCCGCCGCTTTGACGGGGAGGGGAGGCTGATTCCCACTCATCTGGGGTATCCTGACGCCATGCGCGCGCTGGCGAAGGAACGGAGTATTCGGCTTATCGATCTGGAGAGAATCACGGGAGACATGCTGCTTGAGATGGGCGCGGAGGAATCCGCCGCGCTGTACAACCATGTGCCGGCGGGACATCCCAACTACCCCGAAGGCGCTGCGGACAACTCCCATCTGTCCTTTGAGGGCGCGGTGCGTATTGCCCGCCGGGTGCTGGAGGAAATGGCGGAATAAGGCTTTAACTTTGCGGAGAAAAGCCGCTGCGCCCCTTCCATTTCCCGGGGAAATATGGTATACTGATTTGGAACGCGTATTTTTAACGACTATGTAAGGAGCAACCCATGATTACAGTCAGCAACGTTTCTCTGACCTTCGGTGGTCAGAAGCTTTTCGCAGGCGCGGACCTGAAGTTCATGCCCGGCAACTGCTACGGCATCATCGGCGCCAACGGCGCGGGCAAGTCCACCTTCCTGCGTATCCTGTCCGGCGAGCTGGAGCCCACCACCGGCTCCGTTACCTATCCGGCTGATCAGCGCATGTCCACCCTGAAGCAGGATCAGTTCAAATACGACGCCTATCCCGTGCTGGATACCGTCATCATGGGCAACCAGCGCCTGTACGATATCATGAAGGAGAAGGACGAGCTTTACGCCAAGCCTGATTTCTCCGAGGCGGACGGCGAGAAGGCTGCTGAGCTGGAGGGCGAGTTTGCCGAGATGGACGGCTGGAACGCCGAGTCCGACGCGGCCACTCTGCTGACCGGTCTGGGCATTACCGCCGATATGCACTACTCCCTCATGGGCGACCTGAAGGGCGGCGAGAAGGTGAAGGTGCTGCTGGCGCAGGCCCTGTTCGGCAATCCCGACATCCTGCTGCTGGACGAGCCCACCAACAACCTGGACAACAAGTCC
>JAFURI010000085.1 GCA_017471885.1 Clostridia bacterium
CCGAAGAGGGAAGCGTAGCGGTACAGGCGCTCCTCGCCCAGACGGCTGCCCAGCTCATAGAAGAAGTAGTTGCAGGAGTGGGACAGACCGTCCACGATGGTCTGGTTCTGGTGCTTCCACAGGTAGTTGGCGCTGATCCAGCACTTGGGAGCGGTGGTAAGGTCGTTGTTGTACTTGGTGTAGTAGCCGCCGTCGGAGATACGCTCCGTGGGCTTGAGCTCGCCCTCGGACAGCGCGCCAAAGCCGGTGACCATCTTGAAAATGGAGCCGGGGGTACCGCGGGCGTGGATGCCGTAGTTCAGCAGCAGATTGCGCTCGTCGGACAGGATGGCGATGGCGTCCTTGCCGCCGGCAACCAGCGCGTTCAGGTCATAGGTGGGATAGTTGGCCAGCGCCAGCACCCGATCCTCCATATCCAGCACGATCAGGCACCCGTGCTCGGCCAGCGCCATGGGATACATCTCCCAGTTGCGGTTGGCGATTTCGGCCTTGTTGGACTCCAGCCACTCGTCGTCCACCATCAGGGATTCCTGTTCGTCGCGCACGTTGGATACGTTGGCGGCGATGGCGCGTTCGGCCTGCTGCTGGAAGGAGGCCTTCAGCGTCAGTTTGACGTTGTTGCCGTCCTGCGGCTCGGTGTAGGAGAGCTCGCGCACCACCTTGGACCACTGGTCGCGTTCCACCACGCGGCTGCCCTGACGCAGGGAGGAATTCTGGGTGAGCCAGTCCTCCATGGAGGATTCAACGCCGTCTCGGCCGATGGTGTCGTTGTAGGAGTAGCCCTTGGCCTTCAGCGTGGTCCACATGCTCTGGCTGGGGATCTTGCCGGTGTAGCCGATGATCTGGCTGGCCAGAGTCTGCTTGGGATAAACGCGCTTGGTGCCGACGGAGATCTCCATGCCGGGGAGGGTCATGGAGCGGGTTTCCACTTCGATGACGGTTTCGTAGGTCACGTCCTCGGCGATAGGGATGGGCTGGGAGTTGAACACGTTCATCTGCATTTCGGAGTAGACGGCCATCACTTTGAGCATGGTCGCCTCATCCAGAATGTAGTCGTCCACATAGCGGTAGCCGTTGTCGCCCTCCGCCAGAATACGCGCGTCCTTTTCCTCCTGGGAGTTGACGATGTGGTAGCGCTTCTTCAACTGCTCCATGCAGGAGGCGGCGTCAGGAAAGCGGGTAAGGCTGGCGACGTAGTTGTTGGAGCGCCACTGGTTTTCACGGGTCTGCAGCACGCTGTCGCTGACGCCGCTGCCGAAGTTGAACTGCCACTCGCCGGTCTCGGGATTGCGCTCGATGACGTAATCAAAGGCCAGCTGGCCGCCGTTGCGCTCAATGATATCAAGGGTGCTGACGATGGACTGGGTATAGGAGAGGTAATCGGCGTTGCTGCTTTCGCTGGCGTCCTTGTAGAAGGTGACGTTGTACACCAGCTGATCCTCTGCGAGAATAACCGAGTCCGCGTCGGTGATGTTGCCGCGCTTGCCGCGCAGCACAATGGTCTTGGTGCTGGCGCTGTCAGCCTTCTCTGCATAGATATCGCTCTGGCGAAGCTGCAGGTTCACCAGACCGCTGAGCAGATACGCGAACATGACAAAAAGAACAACGACAAAGACAGCGTAGCGCGCCTTCATGCCCTTTTTCAGATTGCTCACGGACAGCCTCCTCTCTGCGTGGTAATAAGGAGCGTATCAATATCAATAACGGACGGGAGGACGCTTTTCCTCCACGGGCTTGCGGAAGCCAAGGAAATGGCGGACGGGGTACATCAGCAAAATGGCCAGCAGGGTGGTCGTCAGGATGTTAGTGAAGGCGCGTGAATAGTGGTCGCCCATGGGGATGGTGCCGCCGAGGTAGATGTACACCAGATTGACGACCTCGTAGATCAGCACGTTTACCGCAGCGCACAGGGGCGTGCGGATGTAGGGATTGGCGTTCTGGCCCGGTGCGCCGAAGATCCTGTCGTGCATTGCCTCCAGCAGAGCCCGGAAATCACGGCTGCGCAGGGGCGGACGACCGATGCTGCGCTCCGCTTCCAGCCGTTTCTCACTCTTGTCTGCGAAGATGATGCTGCAGAACATGGCCCCGATGGGGTACATCAGCAGATTCAGCATAGGCAGACCGGGCAGCATGGTTTCCAGCACAATGCCGTAGAACCCGCTGACCCACAGCGTGCGGTGACGGTCGTAGCCAACGGTGATGATGGCGATGACCGTGTAGATGAGGCTGGGGGTTACACCGCCGAACTGGGCGTAGGGCATCACGCACACCTGACACAGATAGCCCAACAGCACCACCAGCACAAACTTGAGCTGATGCCACACCGCGTGCCTCAGACCGGAGAGCTTGCTCAAGGTTCATCCTCCTCATAGGTCAGGTCGCCGGGGTTCAGGGTGATGTAGGGCGTGGGTGTGGGGGAGGGCGAGGGCGTAGGCGTGGGGGTAGGTTCGCCGCTGACCACCTGATACTCATACACGGGGCCTGCAATGGTGGGCTCGGGAGTCTGGGTGGGTTCGGGCGTGGGTTCGGGAGTCAGGGTCGGTTCGGGAGAAGGCGTGAGGGACGGTTCAGGGCTGGGAGTCGCCGTCTCGCCGAAGCGGGTAGTGGAGCCGATGCGCAGCGTGGGCAGGGGCCGACGGGTGGACAGGGGCACAAACTCGGTGTAGACGCTGCCCTGCTCGCGGCCTTCCACCGCCAGCGCGGTGGGCTGATAACGAAGCACGATGACGTACTCCAGATGCTCGAAGTCCACCTGAGGCTCCACAACGATGTACTGCTTGTTGGCGTCCATGCCGCGGGTGGATTCACGCACGGTGCCGATCGGGATGCCCTTGGGGACGGACATGCCCACGCCGGAGGTCACCACAATGTCGCCGGGACGGGGCAGATGATCATCTGGCAGGTAGTACATGCGGCACATGGCTTTGCCGTCGATGCCCAGCGTGCCGCGCACAGTGCCCTGATCACGGCTGGACTGGATGAGGCCTGCGATGGAGGCTTCGCTGTCGATGATGGTGCGCACGGTGCTTTCCGTTTCGTTGACTACCTCGGTATAGCCCACCAGAGCGCCGGAGATGGTGACGGCCATGAATTCCTTGATGCCGTCGCGGCGGCCGCGGTTGATGGTGAAGGTGGCGAAGTAGTTGCCGTCGTCGCGGCCGATGACGGTGCACGCAATGGGATTCATGTTCTCATTGGCGCTCATCTCATCGTAGATGTTCTCAAACTGGGAGAGCTGGTACTCCAGTTCGTCCGCGCGCATGGCGGCATACACCAGCTGCTCGTTTTCGGCGCGGAGTCTGTTGTACTCGGCTTCAATGTTGGCGCGCAGCTTCAGCGTGCGCATGTATCCTGCCACGGACTCGGTAATGCCGGAGAATACGGTCTGCACAGGCGTGAGAATCCGGGACAGCGCGCCCTCGGGAGCCTGCAGCAGCGATACGTCAGGCATGATGCGGGCAAGCAGCATCAGACCGAGGAAGGCCAGCACCAGCAGGGAAATCAGCGCCAGAACGACGCTGCGCAGCCGGGAATGATCCGACTTGCGGGCACGCTTTTCCTCCACGTTGGGCTTGAACTTCTTCTTGCGCTTGCGTACGCCGGGGACGATTTCCTCGCCCTCCTCGTCGTCATCCTCGGGAGGATTCATTTCCGCCTGCAGCTTGGACAGGGCCTGCTCCGGAGTGTCGGACTGGCCGATACCGGCGTCGTCTGCGTTATCGGAAGAGGGTTCTGCGTCGGGCAGATCGCGGCGGATACTGTCCAGTCCGTCATAGATAAAATCGTCATAAACAGGAGCGTCGTTCTGAGGCGCTTCCGGGATATTGCGCTTCTTTCTGGCCATAAGGGTACAGTCACCTCGTTTCAACACGTTGGGGCGGATTATTCACCCGCAGTCAGGCCGTTGCGGCCAATGGAGGTCAGCAGCTGCATGTTCTCCACCAGATAGCCCAGCCCCATAATGGTGCAGTCCTCGGGCTCCTTGGCGATGGCCACGGGGATTCCCAGCTCCGTAGCGATAAACTGATCCATGGCAAACAGCTGCGCGCCGCCGCCGGTCAGGTGGATGCCGCCGCGCATGATATCCGCCGCCAGCTCCGGAGGCGTACGCTCCAGCACCCACTTGATGGCCGCAATGATGGCCCGACAAGGCTCCTTGATGGCTTCGTACGCCTGGGCGGAGGTAAATTCGATGTCCATCGCCTGGGGGGAGAGCAGATCGCGGCCGCGGATGCGCACAGCCCGGCCCTCCGCCAGCGGCATGGCGGTGGCAAGGTCGATCTTCACGTCCTCGGCGGTGCGGTCGCCGATGAGCATATTGAACTCACGCTTGATGTAGTTGATGATGGCCTCGTCCATCTTGGAGCCGCCCACCTGTACGCTCTGGGCCACCACAATGCCGCCAAGGGACACGATGGCCACGTCTGTGGTGCCGCCGCCCACGTCCACCACCATGCTGCCGATGGGCTCGTAGACAGGCAGACCAGAGCCGATGGCTGCGGCGAAGGGCTTCTCGATAAGATAAACGGTCTTTGCGCCGGCAACCTGCGCAGCCTCGGTTACAGCCTTGCGATTAACAGCAGGCAGACCTGCGGGCACGGAAATCACAATCTTGGGCTTGACCACATGGCTCACGCCGATGGCCTTGCGGATAAAGTAGCGCAGGAGCATTTCGGTCAGGTCAAAGTCGGCGATGGAGCCGTTCTTGATGGGCCTGACCAGCGTCAGCGCCTCGCTGGTACGGCCCATGAGGAACTTGGCCTCGTCGCCCACCGCGCGTACGTTGCGCTTGTTGTCGCTGGCGATGACCACCATGGTGGGCTCGCTGATCACCACGCCGCGGCCGCGGACGTAAACAACTGTATTGGAAGTACCCAGGTCGATGCCGATCTCAGGTGCGAAAAAAGCCATTCTATCCCATCCTCAATTTCGTTCAGGCGATAAGCAAATCAGTTACAGGCCCAGTACGGGCAGCCCGGCCTCCGCCAGCAGGCGGCGGGTCAGGCTCAGGGGAAGGCCGATGACGTTGCTGGAGGAGCCCTCGATCATATCCACCCACAGCCCGGCAATGCCCTGCAGCGCGTAGCTGCCTGCCTTGTCCATGGGCTCGCCGGTGGCGATGTAGGCGCGGATCTCCTCATCCGTCATGGGGCAGAAGTGTACGGCGGTAGCGTCCACGTCGGCATGCATGTGTCCGTCGGCGTCGATGATGCACACGCCCGTGTACACATGATGCCACCGTCCGGACAACTGGCGCAGCATGCGGAATGCGTCCGCCTCGTCTGCAGGCTTGCCCAGAGGCTGATCGTCGATGGCAACCAGCGTATCCGAGGCCAGCACCGTTTTGTCCGGATGCAGCGCACGGCCGGCTTCCGCCTTGCGGCGGGCCAGCTCTGCCACAGCGTCCCGCGCACCCAGATCGCAGCGTTCGTCCACCTCGGGCGCATCAATGATAAAGGGAATACCGGTCATGGCCAGCAGCTCCCTGCGGCGGGGCGACGCTGAAGCCAGCACCAGCTGAAAATCATCGGTAAACATGGCCTGCCTCCAATGCACAAGACATTCCAGCCTGTATTATACCACATTCCGGGCGTGAATGGAAACAAATCTGTAAATTTTCATCGGTTGAACACAAATTTATTTTCAGAATAAAAATAGACCGCCCGGAGGCGGTGGGGAACAGGTGAAGACAGTAAGGCATCGGTCGCGGTAAAACGCTGTCGGCAGACTGCAAATCGAAAACCGGCGACATGTGCGGCGGTTTTTGTGCGACTTTGCTGGCAAATTCGCTTCCTTACACGAGCGACCAGTGAGCGAGTGGAGAAATGAAAAAAGTGGCCGAAGCCACTTATTTGACGCGCAGCGCCGCCCTGAGGCGGTCGGATCGGTCAGCGGAACCGGGAAAGATCAACCCTGCGCAGCACCTTCAGCAGCACAAAGCCGATGGAAACGGCAGCGGTTTCGCCAACGGCTACCTCCAGCATGGTCAGCCACAGCGGGAGCCCGTAAAACACGGACAGCGTCGCGCCGATGACGACGCCGTTGGACACAATGGGGCACAGCGCCGCCAGCACGGGATGCTTCCGCAGCTGCCATGTGCCCAGCGCGGCGATGAAGGTGGCCAGCGTGCCGAAAAGTACGTCCCACACAGCCACGGGGCTGAGCAGGTTTGCTGCAAGGCATCCGACGGTCAGTCCGGGGATGGCCTGTGGCAGCAGAATGGGCAGCAGCGTCATGGCTTCGGAAATGCGGCACTGGATTGCGCCGTAGGAAATCGGAGCCATCAGGAGGGTCAGCGCGGCGTAGAGCGCGGCGATCATCGCGCTCAGGCACATTGACCGGGTGGTGAGGAGCTTCCTGAACATAGAAGACCTTCCTTTCCTAATATGGAGTTGTCGTGCGCAGCGAATACAGTCGCAGGCAAGGAACATCATACCACAAAAGACGATGCATCACAAGCGGAAGATGCGGGCATGATGGTTTGTGCGCCGCCTCTGCGGCGACAAAGGCAAGGAGGGTGTTCAGTATGGCTCATCAGAAGAACAACCAGTGCATCCATTGCAGCGTGGAGAGCTGCCAGCATCACGAGGTGGAAAACCTGTGTTCTCTGGCGGACATTCAGGTGACCCCGAAGAAGGGCTGCTGCAACGGCAAGGCTGACGAGAGCATGTGCTCCAGCTACAAGTGCAAGTACTGACCCGGCAGGGGCGCGGAGGAAGATTTCTCCGCGCTCCCATCCCTTCGGAGTTTGCGTGATGAATAACGACAACGTATCGTCCCGGCTGGAAAAATCCATGGCTGCAATGGATGCGCTGCTCCACCGCAGCGTGAACCCAGATATGCACAGACGGCTCTTCCGGGTGTTCCGCAGGGAGGCCTGCGTGTATTTCATGGAGGGCGTGGTGTCCTCGGATTTTCTGCAGCATTACCTGCTTTCGCCGCTGATGAAGCGCAGCATGGAGGAAACGGCGGAGTACCTTCCGCAGCTGCTGGCGGAGTCGGTGCCGCTGATTGAGGCGGTGGAGGCGGAGCGCTATGCCGACGCCGTCCGGGAGATGATGATCGGCAAGGCCGTCGTTTTTGTGCAGAGCATGAAGTGCGCCGTCTGTTTTGACGTGCGTATGTTTGTGCGCAGGGGCATATCCCCTCCGCTGACAGAGAGCGTGGTCAACGGTCCGCATCAGGGCTTCAATGAGTCCATCAGGGACAATATCACCATGATCCGCAGGATTCTGCCTACGCCGGATCTGGTGGGCGAGATGATCACGGTGGGGGACAGATATCCCACAGCGCTTTCCATCCTCTATCTCAAGGGGGTGGCGGACGAGGGAAGTCTTGAAAGAATCCGGGGACGGCTCCAATGCATAAAGGCAGACCATGTGATGTCCATCGGCATGCTGGAGCAGCTGCTGGAGGACAGCCCGTGGTCGCTGATGCCCCAGTGCTGCCTGACCGAACGTCCCGACCGGGCTGCGTCCTTCCTTCTGGAGGGACAGATTGTGCTGGCGCTGGACGGATCGCCCCAGATCCTGTGCATGCCGGTGAGTATTCTGCATCTGCTGCACACGCCGGACGACAGCTCCATGCGCTGGCAGTACGGCAGCTTTCTGCGGCTGATCCGCCTGATCGGCGCAGCGTCGACGATTTTGCTGCCGGCTCTGTTTGTGGCGGCGGTGACGTTTCATCCGGAACTGCTGCCGGTGACGCTGCTGACCGCAATCCTGGAAAGTCAGGCCGCGGTGCCGCTGTCCATCCCCATGGAGATGCTTTTGATGCTGCTTATGTTCAGCCTGATCGGCGAGGCGGGGATCCGTGTGCCGGGGGTGGCGGGGTCGTCGCTGGGAACGGTCAGCGGGCTGATTCTGGGTCAGGCGGCGGTGGAGGCGAAACTGGTGCATCCGCTGCTGATTATTGTGGTGGCGGTAGCCAGTCTTGGCAGCTACGCCGTACCGGATTACGGGCTGGGGCTGGCCTGCCGGATACTGCAGCTGCTGTTTCTGGGCGCAGCCAGCGTATTCGGACTGTACGGGGTTGTGCTGCTGCTGGGCGTAGGATTGATCCGTCTGTGCGCGGTGCGCAGCCTCGGCTCGCCCTATGCCGCGCCGCTGTCGCCGGTGCGCCTGCATAATCCGGACACGCTGATGCGCTTTCCCGTATGGATGCAGACGGTGCGGACGTGGCTTGCATCGCCGGAAGCGATGCGGCGGGCGATGGGCTCTGACAGGAGAAAACGATGAGGACGACGGTGTTTACCGCACAGGAGCGCAGACAGAGGCGGGAAGCGGGAGACCGGCTTGCCCGGATGTGCCAGATCAGGCTGATTTCCACCGTGTCCATGCTGACTGCGCTCTTTACCCGTGTGATTCCCCTGTGCGGCAGCGCGGGATGGTGGATGGGCGCGGTGTGCATGCTGCCGGGGCTGGCGACGTATGGACTGCTCTGCGCCGCGATCAGAAGCTGTGGAGCGAAAACGCTTCAGGAGGCGGTGCTGAAAAAGTGCGGCAGGGCCGGAGAGACGCTTGTGAGGCTCCTGCTGGGCGTGCTGTTCCTGCTGGAGGGAGCCGGATCCCTGACCGCGCTGGTGACGGCCTTCACCGAGGGAATCGGCACGGAAGGTACTCAGTTTACCATGGCGCTGCTGACGCTGGGAGCGGCTGTGCTTTGCCTGCACCGGGACGCGCTGGCGCGGGGAATATGGCTGATGCGCAGAGGGATGCTGCTTGCCGCGCTGGTAATTGCCGCGCTGCTGGCAGGGATGCTCCGCCCGGACGGGCTGCATCCTGTGCTGGGCCCCGGAGGCTCCGCGCTGCAGGCTGCATGGAAGGCGGGCTGTACGCTGGCATGGCCGCTGATCCTGCTTTTGACGGCGGAGCCGGCAAAGGGCGGAAGGCTTCGGGCAGCGACTGTGCCTGTGTTCTTTTCCCTTGGCACAGGGGCGGCGCTGTGTCTGATTTATCCCTGTGAGATGCTGATCCGTGAAACGGGGCTTGCAGGGACGCTGCTCCTGCCTGCAAGGCATCTCCCGGCTGCCGCTGCCACGGCGGCGCATTGTCTGGGCATGCTGGGCGCGTTTCTGTCCATTGCATCCTGTCTTCAGCTGGGCGCGCAGCAGCTGGAAATGCGCAGACGGCTGAACTGGCTGCCCTTTGCGCTGGCCGGGCTTCTTGCGCTGCTGCAGCTGATTCCGGCGCGCCGTCTCTGGCTTGCGCTGACGGGCATAATGCAATATGCGCCTGTGCTGCTATCTGTGTGGGCGCTGATTCTTGTGATCCGGAGGAAAAAATGCGCAGAGTGATTATCATCCTGCTGTGCTGTCTGCTTGCAGGCGGATGCTCGGCGCTCCCTGCGGAGGAGCGCTCCTTTGCCGTGGCGCTGGGGTTGTCAGTCCGGGAAGGCGTATGGGAGGCGGCGGCGCGGATTCCCAGCTATCAGCAGAGCGGAGGATATCTTACGCTGCAGGCCAGGGGCGGGAGCCTTGAGGAGGCCATGGCCGGGCTGGATGCATCCGCACCCATGAGGATGCATTACGGGCAGCTGCGGCTGCTGATATTCTCAGGCGAGCTGGCGCGTTCCGGAAGCTTTGTATCTGCGGTGGAGGCTGTGGCAGACAGAGCGGAAACACGGCTGCAAGCGCAGCTGTGCGTCACGGAGGATCCGATGAAGGGCGTGATGGACGCGCTGGAGCCGCAGACCGGCGCGAGACTGAGTAAATCGCTGGACGTGATGCTGGAAACCCGGCGGGAAATGGGGGTGATCCCGGATGCATCCCTGTCCGGAATTCTGCGGATGGGTCAGCGGCAGGATCCCGTGCTGATACGGATCAGCCTTGAGGATGAGAAAACGCTGCGGCTGACCGGGGGCGAAATGATCAGCGGAGCAGCCGGGGCGCAGGGTTCGCTCTCCGCAGAGGAAATGCAGCTGCTTTCCCTGATGCAGGGCAAAGTACGCCGCACGATGATTACGCTGGAGGATGGAACCGTGACGATTCACGACGCGGGCTGCAGGCTGTCTCTGGACGGCAACCGGGCCTGCGTCAGGTTGAAGGTGCGCTGCAGCGGCTCCTCTCTGACTGCTGAAGGCGCAGCGGACGCCCTGCAGAGGGAGGTGCGCGGCGTGATCGGCCGACTGGCGGAGGCAGGGTGCGATGCGCTGGGGCTGGGAAGGTTTGCCATCCGGCACTTCCGTGACGCGGCGGCATGGCGCGAACTGGACTGGAGGCATGTGTACCCTGCGCTGGAGTGGGAGATACTGGTTGACGTGCAGACGGCGGCACAGGCATAAAAACAAAGGCTTCGGTATCAACCGAAGCCTCAGAACGTCAAAATAATCCGCAACCGCAAAGGTTCCTGCTGAAAAGCAGGAGCCTTTGCTTGCTGCGTTGAATGGGGCTGCAAATTCGGTCATTTACGTCTGTGTAAACTCCCTCATTTGCAGCCTTGTCGCTTTGCCTTGCAGACCTTTTTGAAGCTCTGCAAATCATCGACTTTGTCGATGGTTTAAGGCTTCGGTATCAACCGAAGCCTATTTACTTACCAGAATAGCTGATCCAGCAGCAGATAGTACTGCAGCTTGTCCCAGTCGGGCTCAATACCCAGACAGCCGAACAACAGCCGCCTGTCAGGCACAGGACGCACCGGGCCGCCGAACATGCCCGTCAGGTTGCGTACAAGGCTCTGATAGCCCAGTGCGTAATCCACGTACGGATCGGCCAGTCCGCTGTCGCCCAGATCGATCAGCCCGCATACGCCGCATTCGTCCGCCAGTACGTTGGGAAGGCAATAGTCGCCGTGGGTCAGGACAAGCTGCTCCTCCGGGCGGTTGCGCAGGAGCCATTTCAGCAGATTCTCCGACGGGCCGAAGCCATCGTGCCCTTCGGGAATGCACAGCCCGGCGGCGACCCGCGTTTCCGCCTCCGCCAGCATCACGTCCAGATCCCGCCGGACAGGGCAGGAGGACGCATCGGCGCGGTGCAGAAGCGTCATCCCCTCCGCCAGCCGTCTGCACAGCAGCTCTGGATGATCAAGGTACTCGTCTTCGCAGAGCATGCGTCCGTTCATGCGGGTCATCAGCAGATAATCCTGCCCGTTCTCCTGCACGGATTCAATAATCTCCGGCGTGCGGCAGCGTCCGGAAAGCCAGCGGAGCATCAGCCGCTCGCGCCGGGCCAGCTCACTGTCCGGGCGGATCTTCAGCACCGCGCCGGGATACATCAGCACCTGCGCGCCGGAAAGACCAACGGTATCCGCCCGGCCGGACTGGCCGTCCACATGGCGGCGGATGGCTTCGGGGAGTGCATGCGTCATGTCAGGTATCCTCCGTAAGCGCGCTGCGCCATGCGCAGATCAGCCTTTCGAGGCTCCAGGCGGCGTTGGCGGGGCTGGTTGAGGGCAGAATCAGGGGCTCGAGTCCTGTGAGCGTCTGCAGATGCCGACGGTACATTTTCCCTGCCAGCGCGCCGTTGCAGATGATGCGTCGGATGGGCGCAGCGTCGGTGATTATCCGCAGCTCCACCGGGCGCGCGTCCTTCACCGATGCGTCGGAGGAACCCTCGATCCGGCAGAAGGCGATCACGTCCCACAGGGCGAGATTGTGCCGGAGGATCAGCGACTGTCTGTCGCTGATGGTCACAGGTGCGTCTTCGCCATAGATCCCGGCCAGCATGGGCCAGAACCGGTTACGGGGATGACCGTAGAAGAAGCCCTCCTCCCGGGATCTGACCGAGGGAAAGCTGCCGAGGATCAGGATCCGGCTGGAAGGGGAGAAAACGGGCGGAAAGGGGTGTTCAACGCTTTGGGGCATGGGAGCCTCCTGTTCATTGCGCAGAGGAAGCGTTCTTTTCCTCCACAAGGGTGATCAGCGACCGCTCGTGAGCCAGCTCTGCAGGGTAGGGATAGCTGGCGGCAATCTTTTCAAACTGGCGCAGGGCGTTTGCGGCAGCTTTTTCATCCGGATGCACCGTCAGGGCGCAGGCGTAGCGGGTGCGCCATACGGAAGGGATGCTTTTGAGCGCGTCCAGCAGGCGGCGGGTTTCCTTCGTCATCAGCGCGTCGATGACCTCTGCGTTGCTATCGCCCATGATCTCACAGAAAACCCGGTCGTTTACCAGCAACGCGCGGTGCACGGGCACAATGGCGTTATCGCCGCGGAGCAGCTGATCCTGCAGCTGCGCGGCCTCCCGGAAGCGGTGCTGCGCCATCAGCCGGTCGCTGCACAGCGGGCCGAGGGGCGCGACGATGCTGTTCTTCATCTCTTCATCGGAGGGAAGGACGAACCACTCTTCAGGCATATCCTGCGTGGGCACGCCCTGCGCAATCAGCGCGTTGCCCTTGAGCTGAATCCAGATGCTGCGGCGGGCGGCAGCGTTTTTGCGCAGGGCAAAGGCGTTGCTGCCGTCGTTGTTGACCTTGCCCTTCAGGGGGATACCGTTGGTCAGCGCGAATACGAAGCCGAACAGCGCAAAGGAAAGCAGAAACAGACGAAGCATAGGGATATCGGGCAGGCAGGCGAGGAGCGGCAGCGCCAGGAGCACGGACAGCAGGTTCATGATCACGCCGCCAAAGTTGTACAGCATCACAGGCAGATCACGGCCCAGTTCGCCGGGCGGATCCATGATGCACTGGCCGCCGGTACCCGCGAGGCTGAACCGGCACAGCTTCAGCCTGCCGCCGCGGCGGATGAGCATCACGCTGCCGATGCGGAAGGATACAAACCTGTAGCCTGTCAAAAGACCGAAGATCAGATGTCCGATCTCGTGCAGGATGATCTGCACATAAGCGGCCAGATACATGGAAAACATCAGTCCGGCGAAGATCAGCAGCAGATCGGAGAGAGAGCCGTCGGAGGAGGGCGAGTCAAGATAATGCCCTGCGGCGAAACCCAGCGCCAGTCCGGCGATTACGCCTGCAAGCATCATCAGAGCCATGGAAAGGAAAGCTTTGAGCTTTTTGCGTTTCATTCAATCACCCTTTGCAAATAATACAAGAGTATAGCACAAAACCGCCCGGCGTGCAATTGCATCCGGGCGGCGGATCAGTCGAGGCGGAGGGTATAGCAGCGGGTCCGGAAGGTCTGGCTTCCGTCAAACTTCGAGGTGGTCTCGTCGTGGTCGTATACGAAGCCGCACTTCTCCATCACGCGGCCGGAGGCTGTGTTCTCAAGGACGTGACAGGCAATGAAATTCCTTGCGCCGTGCACCTCATAGGCGAAGCGCAGCATGGCCCGGGCGGCCTCGGTGGCATAGCCCTGCCCCCAGCAGTCACGGCGCAGATTGTAGCCCAGCTCCCATTCAAGCCTGTCGTCGTCGGGCACGACGCCGCCGCTGCCGATCAGCAGACCGTCGCTCTTTCGGACAAAGCCGAAATCAAAGGGGCTGTCCGTCACGGCGCTGAGCCACGGGTAAGCCTGCTCCACGCTGGTATAAAGGGGATAGCGCATGTATCGGTTGACAAGGGGATCCGAAGTCCAGGCGAAGACTGCCGCAGCGTCGTCAGGGGTCAGGGCGCGGAGGATCAGCCGCTTGGTCTCGATAATGTGGGGATGCATGGAAGCCCTCCTTACGGGTATGGTAAGGACAATATAGCAAATCGCCCGCGGACGCGTCAAGCGCACAACGGGCGATTATACAAGCGGTATAGCTTATTCCAGCACGATGCGGGGGTTTTCCTTGCTGGGGCGGTACATGACAAAGCGGCGGCCAATGCACTGGATAGGCTCGGCCTCCAGCGCCTGGCACAGCTCGTCCAGCGCCTCGCGGGCGGACAGGGGGCAGCCCTGCTGCACGGCGCACTTGATGATCTCGCGGGCCTCCAGCGCATCGCTGGCCTGCTTGATGGTACCGGGCACAACGCCCTCCTTGCCGATGTAGAGAATGGTATCCATGGTGTTGGCCATGCTGCGGAGCATGGCGCGCTGCTTGCTGGTCATCGTTTTATTCTCCTTGTATGTGATCCAAAGGCGGGTGGTAACTGATTCATCTGCGGCACGCGTCAGCCGTGGCCGTGCAAAATGGGATTCATAAGGGGCAGTCGCTTCGAAAGCGGGGATTACTCCACAAAATCGAACTCCATGTCCATCAGCTGGACGGTATCGCCTTCCTTGGCGCCGGCCTGACGCAGCGCGTCGATGATGCCCCAGCGGCGCAGGGTGCGGTGGAACCAGTTCATGGACTCCTCGTCGTCGAAGTTGACGGAATCCAGCAGACGCTCCACGGAGGAGCCGGTCACCTCGAACACGCCGCCCACACGGTTGACCTCGAAGGTGCCGGGCTTGATGGACTCGTCCAGCTCGACCTCCTCCTCAAAATGCACGATGGGGGGCAGATCCTCCAGCATTTTGGCGGTGGCGTTCATCAGCTCGTCAAAGCCCTGACGGGTAGCCGCGCTGACGGGGAACACCTGATAGCCCAGCGGAGCCACATGCTCGCGCATCATCTCCAGGAACTCGTCCGCGTCGGGCAGATCCATCTTGTTGCACACCACGATCTGGGGACGCTGCGCCAGTTCGCCGTAGCCTGCCAGCTCCTTGTTGATCTGATCAAAATCCTCCATGGGGATGCGGCCCTCGCTGCCGGAGATATCCACCACGTGCAGCAGCAGACGGGTGCGCTCCACATGGCGCAGGAAATCATGGCCCAGGCCCGCGCCCTCGGCGGCGCCCTCAATCAGACCGGGAATATCCGCCAGTACGATGTCCTTGCCGTAGCGGCGCACGATGCCCAGATTGGGGGTCAGGGTGGTGAAGTGGTAGTTGCCGACCTTGGGCTTGGCGGCGGTGGTCACAGAGAGGATGCTGCTCTTACCTACGTTGGGGTAGCCCACCAGACCCACGTCCGCGATGGTCTTCAGCTCCATGAGGAAGGTGTGCACCTCGGTCTTCACGCCGGGCTTGGCAAAGTTGGGAGCCTGACGGGTGGGGGTGGCGAAGTGAGCGTTACCCCAGCCGCCGCGGCCGCCCTTGAGGATGCGCCGGGTCTCGCCGGGCTTGTCCATATCGGCCACCACAGCGCCGGTCTCCTCGTCGCGCAGCACCGTGCCCACAGGCACCTTGATGATCAGGTTCTCGCCGCGCTTGCCCGTGCACAGGGCCGCGCCGCCGTCCTGACCGTTCTGGGCGGTGTACTTGCTCTTGAAGCGGAAGTCCAGCAGCGTGTGCATGTTGGGATCGGCGTACAGCAGTACGTCGCCGCCGTTGCCGCCGTCGCCGCCGTCGGGGCCGCCGTTGAGCACATACTTCTCACGGTGGAAGGAAAGGCTGCCGTTGCCGCCGTTGCCGGCCTTGGCAGTAATCTTGACATGATCCACAAAATTGCCCATGATAGGGAATCCTCCTGTTCTCACGAAATGCCTCCGCGACAGCAGGCATTCCCGGGGTTGCAAATAGGTTGCCCTGTATTATACCACGCATTGCAAGGGAAGGGAAGATGCTGGATGGGAATTTTTCGGACAAATAATGAAAGGACGGAGAAAACACTCCGTCCTTTTCAAATACGATATTCCTGCAAAGGGAGAGACCAGAGGGTTGGGTGACCCTCTGGCGGGGTCGAGGGGCACACCCCTCGCGTCAGTTGCGCAGAGAATGCAGGGGCGCGGGGATGCGTCCGCCGCGGGCGATGAAATCGTCGTTGCGGCAGGTGTTGACGGGCATTACGGGCGCGTAGCCCAGCAGACCGCCGAATTCGACGGTATCGCCGGCCTTCTTGCCCACGGCGGGGATCACGCGCACGGCGGTGGTCTTGTTGTTCACCATGCCGATGGCGGCTTCGTCCGCGATGATGCCGGAGATGGCTGCGGCGGAGGTGTCGCCGGGGATGGCGATCATGTCCAGACCCACGGAGCACACGCAGGTCATGGCTTCCAGCTTTTCAAGCGTCAGGGTGCCGGCAGCTGCGGCCTCGATCATGCCGATATCTTCGCTTACGGGGATGAAAGCGCCGCTCAGGCCGCCCACATGGTTGGAGGCCATCACGCCGCCCTTCTTGACGGCGTCGTTGAGCAGCGCCAGCGCAGCGGTGGTGCCGGGGGCGCCGGCCATATCAAGACCCATCTCGA
>JAFURI010000086.1 GCA_017471885.1 Clostridia bacterium
GTTACTTGTTCTTCGTCCTCTCCGCGTCGCAGTAGATGCAGCGGTACACGCGGCGCTTTTCATCCTTGAGGAGAAAAATGTGATCCAGCGCGCTCTCCACAGAGGTGATGCAGCGCGGATTCTTGCAGCGCACCACATTGGTCAGGCGGGTGGGCAGCTCCAGATGCTTCTTCTCCACCACGCGGCCATCCTCAATGATGTTGACGGTGATGCCGGGATCAATATAGCCCAGCACGTCCAGATCAATGGCGATGGTTTCGTTGACCTTGATGATGTCCTTGCGGCCCATGGCTGCGCTCTTCACATTCTTGATGATGGCCACGGAGCATTCCAGCTCGTCCAGATGCAGATACTTGTAGATATCCATGCTGCGGCCGGCCTTGATATGATCCAGTACGATGCCGCGCTGAATAGAATCAATATTCATGCCATGTCCTCCAGAAGAGTCTTGATCAGCGCCATGCGGACGAAACGGCCGTTGCGCACCTGCGTGAAGTACACGGCGCGGGGATCGTCGTCCACCTTGACGGAGATCTCGTTGACGCGGGGCAGGGGATGCATGATGCTCAGATCAGCCTTAGCGGTGCGCAGCTTTTCCGGATCAAGGATGTAGGTATCCTTCAGGCGGATGTAGTCGGCTTCGTTGAAGAAGCGCTCCTTCTGCACGCGGGTCATGTACAGCACGTCCAGCTGGGGCATGACCTCCTCCATGGTTTCCACCTCGGTGAAGGGGATGCCCTTGTCATTCAACTCGCGGGTGATGTAAGCGGGCACCTTCAATTCGGGCGGAGAGATCAGCACGAAGGACACGCCCTCGTAGCGGCTCATGGCGCCGATGAGGCTGTGCACCGTGCGGCCGAACTTCAGATCGCCGCAAAGGCCCACCACCATCTTGTCCAGCCGGCCCTTTTCACGGCGGATGGTCATCAGGTCGGTGAGGGTCTGGGTGGGATGATTGTGGCCGCCGTCGCCGGCGTTGATGATCGGCACGGTGGACTTGAAGCTGCCTGCCATGGGCGCGCCCTCCTTGGGATGGCGCATGGCGATGATGTCGGAATAGCAGCCCACGGTGCGGATGGTGTCCGTCAGGCTCTCGCCCTTGGCGGTGGACGAGGAGTCAGCCGAGGAGAAGCCCAGCACGCTGCCGCCCAGAGACAGCATGGCGGATTCGAAGGACAGACGGGTGCGAGTGCTGGGCTCGAAGAACAGCGTGGCAAGGATACGGCCCTTGAGGGCGTCGCGGTAATCGGCGGGATTGGCGATCATCTTGTCGGCCAGATCCAGCACGGCGGTGATTTCGTCAACGGTAAAGTCAGTGATGTCAATCAAATGGCGCAAGGCTTTGACCTCCTCATTCTGTAGCTTGACCGGGTGAAGGAATCCGCCGGGGAATTACTTCTGCATCCAGCTTTCGTCAGAGGGGTTGGCGCGGAACTGCTTCAGGCGGGCGATGTCCTCGGTCTTGATATAGCCTTCCTCGGCAGCCACTTCGCACAGCACGTCGAAGTTGGACAGGCTGTGGTTCTCCACATTGGCGGCGGCCATGCGGTCGACGCCCTTCTTCATGCCATAGGTGAAGATGGAAGCCACGCCCAGCACGTCAGCGCCGGCTTCGCGCAGCACGTCCACAACCTCCAGCACAGAGCCGCCGGTGGAGATCAGGTCTTCCACCACGACCACCTTCTGGCCCTTCTCCAGCTTGCCCTCGATCTGGTTGCCGCGGCCATGATCCTTGTGGCCGGAGCGGACGTAGCCCATGGGCAGACCCATCATGTGAGCGGTGATGGCGGCGTGGGCGATACCGGCGGTGGAGGTGCCCATCAGCACTTCAGCTTCGGGATAGTACTTCTCGATGGTAGCCTTCAGGCCTTCCTCCACGGCGGTGCGCACTTCGGGGGCGGTCAGGGTCAGGCGGTTGTCGCAGTAGATGGGGCTCTTGATGCCGCTGGCCCAGGTGAAGGGCTCGTCGGGACGGAGGAACACGGCGTGGATGGACAGCAGGCCCTTGGCAATCTTCTTTTCCATGGTAATTGATCTCCTTTCAATGTAGAGGGACGGCAGAGACGCTGCCAGAGACGCTGTCTCTGGACTCTGCTTAAGGGTCTTCGGCCCTTAAGAATCCCATTTCCAAGGGCTTCGCCCTTGGGGGTGGCGTTTGTTGAGTGTACCTTTGCAGGGGTCACGGGGCGCAAAAGGCGCGCCGGGACTCCCGCAAGGGATCGGAGTTTGGGGGAATGCGCCCCGGCGGCTTTGCCGCCGGAAAAGGGTGTCGAGAGGGCCGAAGGCCCTTCGCAGGGGTGCAGGGGACAGCGTCCTCTGCCCGTTACTCGCCCAGGAACTCGCGGCAGCAGCGCTCGTAGGCAGCCACAGGATCCGCAGCGGCGGTGATGGGGCGGCCCACCACGATGTAGTCGCTGGCAGCGCGGGCCTTTTCGGGAGTCATGATGCGCACCTGATCACCCACGTCGCCGTCAGCAAAGCGGATGCCGGGGGTCACGGTCATGAACTCGGCGCCGCAGGCTTCCTTCACCAGCGCGGCCTCCAGGGGAGAGCACACTACGCCGGAGAGACCGGCATCCTTGGCGTTCTGGGCGTACTTCTTCACGGTGTCGGGCATGGAGGCATTGATCAGCAGCTCCTGCTGCATGCGCTCCTCGGAGGTAGAGGTCAGCTGGGTCACGGCCAGCAGCACGCCGCAGGTGCCGTCTTCCTTCGTGAGGCCTTCCTTGGCGGCTTCCATCATGGCGATGGTGCCGGAGGCATGCAGGTTGGTCATATCCACGTCCAGATGGCGCAGCACAGCCATGGCCTTTTTCACGGTGGTGGGGATGTCGTGCAGCTTCAGATCAAGGAAGATCTTGTGGCCGCGGGCCTTGATCTCCTTGACGATGGCGGGACCTTCGGCGTAGTACAGCTCCATGCCGATCTTCACGAAGGGCTTGCGGCCGGTGAACTGATCCAGGAAGGCCAGAGTCTTTTCCTTGCTTTCAAAGTCGAGGGCGATGATGACGTCCTTTGCCATGGTGATGTTCCTCCTTTATGTTTACACTCGCTGAATGTCGGACAGCTTGTCGATGCGCAGCTTTTCCATCTCAACGGGCAGCTGCTCGATGATCTCCTTGCAAGCGTAGGGGTTGACCAGATTGGCCGCACCCACCTCCACAGCCTTCGCGCCGGCCATCATCATTTCGATGACGTCCCGGGCGGTGGAAATGCCGCCCATGCCGATAACAGGGATCTTCACCGCGCCGGTCACCTGATACACCATCCGCAGCGCGACGGGGAAGATGCCGGGGCCGGAGTAGCCGCCCATCACGTTGGCCAGCACGGGCTTGCGGCGGTTCAGGTCGATGCGCATGCCCAGCAGCGTGTTGATGAGGCTCAGACCATCCGCGCCTGCGTCCTCACAGGCCTTGGCGATGGAGACGATGTCGGTCACGTTGGGGGAAAGCTTGATGTACACGGGCTTTGTGGCGACCTTTTTCACCGCACGGGTGACCTGCGCCGCGGCTTCGGGATTGGTGCCGAAGGCCATGCCGCCGCCGTGGACGTTGGGGCAGGAGATGTTGATCTCCAGCAGCTCCACCTGCTCCTCCTGGGTCAGCAGCTCCACGCAGCGGACGTATTCCTCAATGGAGAAGCCGCTGATGTTGGCCATGATAGGCTTGCGGAAGATCTTGCGCAGCTCGGGCAGCTCGTGCGCGATGACGTGATCCACGCCGGGATTCTGCAGGCCCACGCTGTTGAGCATGCCGTTGGGACATTCCGCAATGCGGGGCGTGGGGTTGCCGAAGCGGCTCTCGGACGTGGTGCCCTTGAAGGACAGGCTGCCCAGCACGTTGATGTCGTAGTAAGGGGTGAACTCCTGGCCGAACCCGTAGGTGCCGCTGGCCGGGATGATCGGGTTATCCAGCTTTACGCCGGACAGGGTTACGGAAAGATCCTTCATATTCTTACCTCCATGGGGAGACGCGAGGGGCGCTGCCCCTCGACCCCGCAAGAGGGATTTTTCCCTCTTGACTCCCGTTCGGGGGTCGTGTGGCCTGGGTGGGGCGCGGCTCAGCGAAGCCGAGCGCGCTTTCGCGCAACTTGGAGCCGAAAAGGGGCGAAGCCCCCGCATGGGTCAAGGGATGAAATCCCTTGCGCGGGGTGCAGGGGGCGGCGATAGCCCCCTGCCATTACCAGATAATCTCGTCGTGTTCGAGGACGGGGCCGTCCTTGCAGATGCGCTTGTAGCCGCCCTTGACCTTGACGGTGCAGCCCATGCATGCGCCGAAGCCGCAGCCCATGCGCTCCTCAAAGGAGTACCAGGCGGGGACGGTGGTCTGGTTATAGATGGCGCGGAGCATAGGCAGCGGGCCGCAGGTGCAGATGCTGTCGTAATCGAGGTCCTTCATCGCGTCGGTGACAAGGCCCTTCACGCCGGCGCTGCCGTCCATGGTAGCGAGGACGAACTTCGCGCCCATGGCTTCCACTTCATCGCGGAGGAAGACTTCGTCAGCCGTGTTGAAGCCGGCCAGCACGGTGGGATGCTTGCCTTCAGCCAGCAGCTGACGGCACAGGGCGACCATGGGCGGCAGGCCCACGCCGCCGCCGATCAGCAGGGGCTTATCACCGGTAAGGCTGGTATCAAAGCCGTTGCCCAGACCGGTGAGCACGTCCAGCTCAAAGCCTACGGGCAGGGTGGTCATGGCGTCGGTGCCCTGACCGACTACCTTGTACACGAGGGTGACGGTCTGCTCGTCCCAGTCGCACACGGAGATGGGGCGGCGCAGGTAGAAGCCGGGCAGCGACACCTGCACAAACTGACCGGGACGGGTGATGGCGGCGGTATCGCCGCAGAGCACCATCTTCCATACGGAGGCGGTCAGCTGGTCATTGGAGATGATTTCGAATTTCATCAGCATCCTCCTTCAAGGGCGTTATAGGCAATGCGCTCGCCGCAGAGGGTAAGCCGGCATGCCGCATGAACCTCCCATCCCTCAAAGGGCGTGGCTTTGCCCTTGGAGAGGAAGGTCTGGGGATCAATGGTTTCCGAGGCGTTCAGGTCGAAGACGGTGATCTCCGCCCGGTCGCCGATATCAAGGCCGCCACCGAAGCCGAAGCGGGCGCGGGGTTCGTCCGCCATCAGGTGGATCAGCTGACGGAGGGTCATTCGGTCTGTTTCCACAAAGTAGGTGTACATCAGCGGGAAGGCGCTTTCGATGCCTACCACGCCCATGGCGGATTTCAGGAGGCCGCGGCTCTTCTCCTCATCGGAGTGGGGGGCGTGGTCGGTGGCGATCATGTCGATGGTGCCGTCCATGAGGCCTGCCACCAGCGCGTCGCGGTCGGCGGCGTCACGCAGGGGCGGATTCATCTTGAAACGGCCCAAATCCTGCAGGTCATCCTGACAAAGCAGCAGATAGTGCGGGCCGGTTTCGCAGGTGATATCCAGTCCCTCCTGCTTGGCCTTGCGGATCAGCTCCACGCTCTCCTTGCAGCTGACGTGGCAGACGTGATACTTGCAGCCGGTTTCCCGCAGCAGGGCGATATCCCGCTCGATGGGCTTCCACTCGCTTTCGGAGGGGATGCCGGGGATGCCGTGCTCCCGGGCGAAGCTGCCGTCGTGGATCGCACCGCCGGTGGGAATGAGGCTCATGTCCTCGCAGTGGGCGGCGATCAGGCTGCCTGCAGCCTTGCAGCGGAGCATGGCCTCACGCATGGTAGCCTCTTCCTTCACGCCCCGGCCGTCATCGGAGAAACCGGCCACACGGGGAGCAAGCGCAGCCATGTCGGTCAGCTCGCCCTCGCCCTTCTGGCCCAGAGTGATGGAACCGTAGGGCACGACGCCGATGACCGCGCTGCGGCTGATCAGCTCCTCCTGCTGGCGGAGGTGTTCGTCCGAGTCGGGAGCGGGATTCAGGTTGGGCATGGCGCAGACCATGGTGTAGCCGCCCCGGGCGCAGGCGCGGGTGCCGCTTTCGATGGTCTCTTTATAAGAAAAGCCCGGCTCACGCAGATGCACATGCACATCCACGAAACCGGGAAAAACAGCAAGACCGTTCAATTCAAAAACACGGTCTGCATCAGCTGCGGGAAGATTGATACCGCAGGCGGTGATGAGGCCGTTGTTCACTTCAATATCCATGGGGACGAGCGAGCCGTTGTGCCATACCTGACCGCCCTTGAGCAGCATGCGCATGCAGCATCCTCCTTGCCATGTTTCTATCCAAACAATAATAACAAATTCCGTGCTGAATTGCAACAGGTTTGCGTAAAAATAGTCGTCTTTTTCAGCACCATTCCACTTTCTTCAGCGTCCACAGGCTTTCCGCCCTGTCAAGAATGCTGCTGCGCTGCTGATGGCTGACGGGCTCAAACATGGTCAGCGTAAGCTTTCCGTCCCGGTGCTTCCAGCGGCCGGCGACCCTTCCGTCCAGCAGGACGGCGGGATGGACAATGCCCTGCAGGGTGAAGATGCCCCGCAGATGCTCCTGCGGCAGGAAGGGGTTGTTTTCCTTGCGGCAGCCCAGCATCAGCGGATCAAACCCGGCCAGCAGCAGACATGCGGGAACAGGCCCCGCCGCGTCCGGCGCGGAGAGCCAGTAATATACCTGCCCGTCGATAGCGGTGCTTTCCGGGCACAGCTCCTTCAGCCACTGCTTTACCTTTGTCTGGGGAACGTGGAAAAAGTAAGCTGCATCCTGCAGCGAAGCGGGACCGTAATGAGTGAAGTAGCGCCGGGCCAGCTCCAGCTCGGCAGCCTTTTCCTCCATGGGGGTGAAGTCGGGCAGCAGCCGGTAGGCCTTTTCCTCCTGCACAAGGAAGCAGAGCACGCCGCACTGGGCCAGCTCCGCAATGATCCCGCCCCAGCTGTGGAAAAGGCCGGTTTCCTCCTTTTCGGTCATGCCGCCGTCCCGGCAGAGCCGCCGCAGCTCCTCTCGGGACTGTACGCCCTGCGCCACGGCGGACGTAATCAGCCGCGCAAAATGCTGCTCCCGCGCCGCATCCTGCGCGATTCCCCGGCGGAGTGCGAAACGATACCAGTCGGTGCGGATTACCTCATCGGGATCGCCGCAGCGGCGGAAGTACAGCGGCAGATCCGCCTCCGGGAAGAGGTGCATCGTTCCCCGCAGCGTCCAGCTTTTGATCAGCCCGTCCGTGCAGGAGGAGCCGCTGCGGATCAGCAGCGCATGCTTCGCCGCAGATAGATACTGCGCCTGCACGCCGCACAGGCCGGACGCGGCCTGGAGGGGATCGCACTTCTCCAGCAGGTACTGACGGGCGAGGCGGGCGCGCTTCAGGTCGTGTACGGTCATGGAATCACTCCTTTCCTATATCTTACTGTCGCCTCGGATGCATTTCAAGCGAACATGGGATAAATTTGCATCAGAATCGTCATGGTTTTGTCATTTGACGCGGAGAATGCACTGGGCTATAATGACTTCATACCTTTGTACAGATGGAAAGGCGGTTGTTTTTACCATGTATGATACCTATGCATATGAAATGCAGTCCGGCCTTGCAGCCATGTCCTCGATGATCGCCGGAGCCGCGTCCTATGTGATCGCGCTGGTGCTGTCCTCTTTCGTGCTTACCTTCGCCATGCGGTGGTTCATTTTTGCCCGCGCAGGCGAGAAGGGCTGGAAGGGCCTCATTCCCTTTTACAGCGATTACGTCATGTACCGTATTGCATGGGATGGCAGGATCTATCTCGCTCTGCTGATCGGCCAGATCGGCAGCATGATCATCAGCGGCGTTCTTGGCGCTGTCAACGCCGGTCTAGGCACGTTTGTGGGCGTGGTGTGCAATACGGCGGTGCTGGGTGCGCAGGCCGTGGCGGGCATGATCATGAACTTCAAGCTGGCGAAGGCCTTTGGCCGCAACGACTACTTCGCTGTGGGCCTGTATTTCCTGAACAGCGTGTTCAGCGCCATTCTGGCCTTCGGCTCCGACAATGAGTACAAAGGCCCCCAGACGGAGGGAATCGGCGTTCCCGGCTTTATCGCCCGCATGGGTAAGCCCCAGCCCCGGCCTCGGCAGGACGGCTTCGCTCAGCAGGCCGCCATGCAGCAGTATGCCGCATATGCCCAGCAGCCCGGCTACCAGACCGGCGTGCATCAGCCCGTGCAGCCTCAGGATTATACGGCCTGGCAGCAGCCGATGCAGCCCCAGCAGGGTATGCAGCAGGGCTATCCTATGCAGCAGAGTTGGCCCCAGCAGAGCGTGCAGCGCACCGGCCGCCGCTCCCAGCAGCATTACGGGCAGCAGTGATTTTGCCGTACAGGACAAAATTTCGGCATACAGGATTCCAAAGTCCGAAACAGAAAGAGAAGGAAGAGCCGCAAAAGGCTCTTCCTTCATTTTTATCAGAAAGGTGCGGTGGTGATGGAGATCTGGAACGGCGTGCCGCTGTTTGACCAGCATGGACGCGCGGTGAATGCTCATGGCGCGGGTGTGCTGGAGGAGAACGGACGGTATTATCTCTTCGGCGAATACAAGACAGACGACGTGAACAGGTATAACGGCTTCTCCTGCTATTCCACGGCGGATTTTTCCTCGTGGCGCTTCGAGGGACTTGCGCTGGGGCCGCAGGAGAGCGGTCTGCTGGGGCCGGGGAGGATCGGTGAAAGGGTGAAGGTGCTGCGCTGCCCCTCCACCGGCAGGTATGTGATGCTCATGCACACCGACGATCTGCGCTACTGCGATCCGGTCATCGGTCTGGCGGTGGGCGAGCGTATTGACGGCGAGTTTACCTTCGTGGGGCCGCTTTTGTATCAGGGGCAGCCCATCCGCCGGTGGGACATGGGTACGTTTGTGGATGATGATGGTACGGCCTATCTTATGACCCATGAGGGTGATATCTACCGCCTCAGCGAGGATTACACCTGCGCCGAAGAGCTGGTGGCAAAGGATGTTGCTCCCGGCGGCGAATCTCCCGCCTGTTTCAAAAAGGAAGGCGTGTATTATCTGCTCCTGTCCAACAAAACCAGCTGGGAACGCAATGACAATTATTTCCTTACCGCGCCGGATCTGCACGGGCCGTGGACGCGGCATGGGCTGTTCTGCCCCGAGGGAAGCCTGACCTTCAACAGCCAGTGCTCCTTTGTGTTCCATGTGAACGGAAGGCCTGTCTATCTGGGTGACCGGTGGTCCTTCCCCCGTCAAGCGTCTGCCGCCACGCTGGTGATGCTTCCCCTGGAGGCTGAGGCGGGCAGGCTGTCCATCCGGCGGTACATGCCCGTGTGGTCGCCGGATACGGGGGAGGAGATCCCGCTGCGGCAGGAGCAGGCGCTGTCCTTCTGCTCCAACGTGAAGGGAGAGGTTTGCAGTATCAGCTTTGGCGGCGGAAGACTTCTGCTGTTCGGCGAGACCGACTGCCGGGGCGGATATGCGGACGTCCGGATCAGCGACGCCGACGGAAATACGGTGCATACCGCCTGTGTGGATTTCTACAGCCTTGCACCCGACGCAGGACTCCTCTACGCATCGCCCGTCCTGCCGAAGGGCGGGTATACCCTGACCCTGACCGTCAGCGGATGCGGCGGTGAGTGGTTCAAGAAGGACGGCACCCGCTTCGGCAGCACGGATACCTTTGTCCGCCTGACCGGCTGGAGCACAATTGGATAACAAACGCAATAAAGGGGCCTGACGCTTACGCGTCAGGCCCCTTTGGTCGTGAGTGAAACAACTGCCGCCCCGCAAATCACCAGCCCACAAACTTGCAGTAGGCAGACTGAAATCGCACGCATCCAGTCCACCAACCTGCCGTCGGCAGACTGGAATCGTATCCCGCGGCTCTGCCGCGGGGGCGGGGAGTTTTCAGCTCTGCTGAAAACATTCCTTACAGACTCGAATGGCCGGGAGCAGGCTGCGCCTGCGACCAATGAGAGTCTGCAAATTCATGAAAGTGCTTGCACTTTCATGAGTCCGTCAGGACAATTAGCCGCGGCGGGCAGCGAAGCACTCGCTGCAGTACACGGGACGATCCTCGCGGGGCAGGAAGGGCACCTGAGTGGCCTTGCCGCACTCGGCGCACACAGCATCGTGCATCTCACGGGCAGCGCCGGCGGCGGGACGGGTGGCCTTGCGGGCCATACGGCAAGCCTTGCAGCGGCTGGGCTCATTCTGGAAGCCCTTCTCGGCATAGAACTCCTGCTCGCCTGCGGTGAAAACGAATTCCGCGCCGCAGTCCTTGCAAACCAGCGTCTTGTCTTCGTACATGGTATGGAACCCCCATAATAATAAAGTAGGTGAATCCTGCGGCTGACCTGGTTTTTGACCCCACACCCGCCGTCTGGAAGGTAGCTCAACGCGTCTGCGCCCTCACGCACTTCTCTCGGGGTTAGGGCACAAAGGCTCCGCCCCGGACGGACTTACTTCTAAACCGCACCATGCTCCCCGGCGCTTTGGCCGGATTACGTGGACCGCTTTGCCTGCGACTGGCCTCGGCTTTCAACCACAGACCCGAAGGATTCGACCGCGCCTATTATATGCCTCTTTGGAAAAAATAGCAAGCGGAAATTTCATCATGCGCAGAGAAAAAACATGACGCCGCATACGGAGCGGTTCCGCGCGCCGGAGGAACCGGAAAGTCCGTAAAACCTGTAACAATTCCGCCGCGGTTGCTTCGTCCCCGCCCGGTGTGGTATAATGCAGATAGATAAAGAAGGAGGTGCAGAGTATGAAGAAGCTGCTGATTCTGCTGCTGGCGCTGCTTCTGCCTGCCTGTGCGCTGGGCGAGGCGGACGTGATGGCGCTGCAGCGGCTGGAAGGAGCCATGGTCTATACCGCGTCCAACGGCGTGGATACGGTGATCCGGCCTGCAGGGCAGCCGTTCATTGGCGAAACAGAGCTGGAGGACGGAGAATTGATCGCGTATCTGGACTATGTGGACATGCCCAACGAGAACCGTGTGTTCCTGCGGCTGACGGTATCCATTGTCACGCCGGAGATGTACGCGGCGGATACCATGACGCTGCGAACGGGCAAAAAGGCGTATACCTTCAGCGTCTGGCCCGAGATCAGCGAGTACGATACGATCTACTATGAGGACTACGCCGTGTGCCTGACGGATGAAAGCCTGCCCGTGCTGAAGGATATCATCAGCCTGAAGGGCAAGCCGGTGGAGGTGACGCTGTCCGGCGAGGGGATGGAGCCCATCCGCGGCAGCGTGGCGATGCCGGCTGACACGGTCAGGCGCATCCGCAGCGACTTCGAGGCTGCAGGCGGTCTGAAGCAGGACTTCGGCGGGTTTGCGGAAACCTGGCCGGTGGAAATCAGTAAATAAAAATCAGCCGCAGAGCACGGGAATCTGCGGCTGATTTTGTATACCTTTGCGAAAGACGGGCGGAAAGAAGGGGCGAAGCCCCCGTTTTTTAGAGGGTGATTTCCAGCTTGACCACCCGGCCGATGAAGCTGCATTCGCTCAGCTGCACAGTTTCTGCGTCATACTCGCGGTCGTAGGACTGCAGCAGCACCTGAAAGCCGTCCAGCTTCTTGACCTTGCGCAGATACCGGTGGCTGTTGTGCTCGATGAGCATCACCGCGCCGTCCACGGGGCTCTGGGCGGGAACGATCAGCGCGATATCCCCCGCGTGGATGCGGAAGCCGCGCATACTGTCGTCAGGAGCTAGATAGTAGAACACCTTGTCGGGATTGGCGCCCTCGATCCGGCCGCCCTGAATGGGCACCAGACGGTGATCCACGGGCTTCATCACGGCGTTCATGACGGGCACGCGTTTGAGCACGCTGGTCAGCGCGTCCAGCCAGACGCTGCCGGTCACACCGGAATCCTTCTCTGCGGGTTTGTCCTCGTCGGGGCGTACAAGGCGGGATGCGGCGGCCTTGGGCTTGGCGGCGACGCTCTGGGCCACGGCGGGAGCGGCGGCGGCCAGATCGACGGTAGCGGCGATGTCGTCCAGGGAGAAATCAGCCTCGGTCTGCTCGCGGAGGCCGATGGTCTTGAGAATCCGGCGGGCCTGGTCGTCGGCGATGATGCGGGTGCCGGCCTCCACAGCCATAATGTAGCTTTCGGCCACGCCGCACTTCTTGGCCACCTGCTTGGGGGTCATCTTGGCGCGCAGCCGCTCGGTGCGGATCAGATCGCCCAGTCTGCTCATAAAAGTTACCTCCGATATTCGCATGGAATGTGGGACTATTGTACCGCATTTCAGGGAAGGATGCAAGGGCGGCGGAAATATCGCAAAAAACCTTGCAAATATTTCAGATTACCGGTTTACAAACGGCAGGAATTCTGTTAAAATAACGGATGGGTTTCAAGAACCGCCTGCGCGGGCAGCCGATCACTCCGACGGCGCGCTGCGTGGGATGGCGATTACCTGAGAAAATTTTAGGAGGAAACAAACCATGACCAAGTCCGAGATCATCGCTTCCTTTGCCCAGCACGAGGGCGACACCGGTTCTCCCGAGGTGCAGGTCGCTCTGCTGACCTACCGCATCAACCACCTGAACGAGCACCTGAAGTCCAACCGCAACGACCACCACTCCAACCGTGGCCTGCTGCTGATGGTTGGCCGTCGCCGCGGTCTGCTGGAGTACCTGAAGAAGACCGATATCGAGCGCTATCGTGCCCTGATCGCCAAGCTGAACCTGCGCAAGTGAGGCGTTGCCTCTTTTCTCCGCCCGTCTTGGCCGACGTTTGAGTCGGCCGCCGCGACTTCGGTTTGACTGACGGAAAAAGTGCGGACTGTTTGAGTGCAGCGGCAAGCACGAGGTTATGTCTTGTAAGGGCCGCTGGGGCGGGTTCAGACCCGCCCGGCGGCTTTTTCAAGGCAGGTCCTGCAGAAGGAAAAACGGCTTCGGGGATGTTATCCCTTGAAAATCCCATACAGACGGGGTTTTCATATGATAGCATCTCCGGGCGGTCAGGGGACGCCTAGTCCCTGGATACGTGAAAGGAGAAATCCAATGGAATCCAAGAAGTATACAATGGATCTGGCGGGCCTTCCGCTGACCCTGGAATTCGGCAAGTACTGCGAGCAGGCTGCCGGCAGCGTGTGGGTGCACCTGGGCGACACCGTTGTCATGGTCAACGCCACCATGGCTCCCACCCCCCGTCCCGGCGTGGACTTCTTCCCTCTGGCTGTGGACGTGGAGGAGAAGCAGTACTCCGTGGGCAAGATCCCCGGCGGCTTCATCAAGCGTGAAGGCCGTCCCACCGAGAAGGCGACCCTGACCTGCCGCCTGATCGACCGTCCCCTGCGTCCCCTGTTCCCCAAGGGCATGCGCAACGACGTGCAGGTGGTGGCTACCATCCTGTCCGTGGATAAGGACATTCCCCCGGAAATCCCCGCCATGATCGGCTCCTCCATTGCTCTGGCCGTGTCCGAGATTCCGTGGGGCGGCCCCACCGGCTCTGTGGTGGTCGGTCTGGTGGACGGCGAGTTCGTCTGCTGCCCCACCGAGGAGCAGATGGCCAACTCCAAGATGCACCTGACCGTGTCCGGCACCCGCGACGCTGTGCTGATGGTTGAAGCCGGCGCCAAGGAAGTCTCCGAGGAGACCATGCTGGACGCCATCATGTTCGGCCATGAGTGGATCAAGAAGATCATCGCCTTCCAGGATCAGATCATCGCTGAGATCGGCAAGGAGAAGGTCGAGGTTCCGCTGAATGTGACCGGCGACGACGTGAAGGCTGCTGTGCGCGAGTTCGCTTATGAGAAGTGCGAGTGGGTGTTTGCTACCACCGTGCGCGAGGAGCGTCAGAACCGCGAGGCTCAGGTCAAGCAGGAGACTCTGGAAGCTCTGGCTCCCCAGTTCGAGGGCCGTGAGAATGAGATTGCCGATGCGCTGTACTACCTGAACAAGGAAATCATGCGCAAGAAGATCCTGGAGCAGGGCATCCGTCCTGACGGCCGCGGCGTCACCGACATCCGTCCCATCTGGTGCGAAGTCGGCGTGCTGCCCCGTACCCATGGCTCCGCCATCTTCACCCGCGGCCAGACTCAGGCCCTGACCGTTACCACCCTTGGCTCCACCAGCGAGGGTCAGATCCTGGACGGCCTGTCCAACGAGGACTTCAAGCGTTATATCCATCACTACAACATGCCTCCCTATGCTA
>JAFURI010000087.1 GCA_017471885.1 Clostridia bacterium
CGCGGATGGTGTCGCCGATGCCGAAAGCGGGCAGATCGGTACGGAGCTGCTTAGCCTCGATAGAACGGATGATTTCGCTCATGGTTATGTGCCTCCTTCCCTCATAGACGTTCGTACTCGCTCCACATGAGCAGTGGATTCCCGAGCAGCGGACCGCCCGTATGTCAACTCTATTATTATAGCACAGACTGACATGGAATTGCAAGCGTTTTTTCAGATTTCTGTACGCTTTTTTCCAAACTTACAGCCATGCGGGCAGACGCTGCACGCTCGTCCGTAGCGCCTGCACAGTCTTGGTTTCAAGCACCATACGCGCGTTGCTTTCCTTTGCCTGACGGAAACGGGCCTTCAGATCAATCTCTCCGTCGCCCAGCGCCAGATGATCCTGCCTTCCCCGCGCATCATGCCCATGCATGTGGTTCAAACGCTCCCTGCGCTTTGCAAAGAACGGGAGATCCACTTCCCCGGCGCCGTGCAGATGCCCGATATCCAGCGTCAGGCCGAACACGGGCGACTCCAACAGATAATCAAGGGCTTCCTGCTCATGCGGACGGAAGCCGTTCGTGTTCTCTATGCAGATCCGAAGCCCTGCATATCCAGCCTCGTCCTCACAGATACTTCTGAACTCATGAACTGCGGCGGCATATTCACCTCGGTACCGCTCGTAAAGGAATACCTTCTCTGTAGGTAGGGTGATATACACGCCGCGGGGCATGTGCATGTTCAGAACCGGCATCCCTGCCGCCTTTGCCAGACGGATCTCACGGCGCAGCACCTCAATCCACGCAGCCCGCACAACAGGCTGGAACGCGAAGGGATCAAGCTCCTCTTCCGAATGCAGGGTAAAGAATACGCCGTATCGCTCCTGCAGCCGGAGAAGCTCCTCAGCGCCCAAACCCTGACATGGCGGGAAGTTGGCGTTCAGCTCCACAAAGGAGAGTCCCAGCTCCCGGCATAGCAGGCAGGCTTCCTCTACGTCTTCATGCTCAAGCAAAAACGGCATACCGAAAGTCATTGCACGTCCTCCGCATAGACGATATCCTGACGCAGACGGTACAGCGTCGCGCCGCGCTTCTTGTGACAAAAGGTGCCGGCCCACCATTCCACGCTCCTGACCTCGTCAAACTGGACGATGCCGTAGCGGATGCCGTTGACCTTTTTGCCGCGCATGTTGGAATCCATCCAATGTACGGAGTCGGTGGACGGATCATAATCGGCGATGATGATGGCGCTGTGTGCGCCGGTGCCGTATTCATACTGACCGCTCATCTGCAGGAAGTCGCCGCGCCGCGCCTCACGCATAAAATCGCAGGCCTTGTCGAAGTTCTCCTCCGGGGACAGATCGCTGTCATAGAGGAACTGCGCGCCCACCTCAAAGGGATTGCCCTGCGCGGCGGTCTTATCCTCCCAGAACATGCCGTAGTAGTAAGGACGGCACTTGGCGGACGGAAGGTTGTTGGGAATGATCAGCTTCGTGTCCGGATACTCCGCCATGCGGAAATCGTCGCGGTTCTTGCGGAACAGGTAGGTAGTGAAATTCTTGCACACATAGATGTCGCCGGAATAATGGGCGCGCTGGGACTTGCCGTCAGCCTTCACATACAGGTCGTGGCCCATATCAATGATCCGCGTGATGAAATCCTCACGGGCAGGGTTCTCCGGTTCTGCGGAGGACTCCAGCAGGATCTCCTCACCGTCTTCTGTGATCAGCACGTCCTCCACAATCTCTTCAATATAGATTTCAGGATCTTCCTCCGCCGATGCAAAGGAGATAATCAGCAATACAGCGCACAGCATCATGAGCAATTTCTTCAGCATATCATTCACTCCCGAATGGTTTAGGACAGCGTCCGCCTTATATTGTACATGAGTATGAAGCAATCCGCAAGCCAATCCGCGGGATTTTACAGCCCACGTTCAAACAGATCACGCAGTTCAGCGCTGTCCAGCAGCTCATGCTGCGTAAAGAAGGTGCGTCCGTCAAGCCCCGAATAGGCCGCGCATACGTCGGAAACAAACTTCCCATAGCCGCCGCGAAACATCCGCCCGGGAATCTCGCACCATGAAACGCCGTGATCAACCGTCCGAACCCGGCCATGATATTCGTCGATTTCCTCCCATATGCGGCGAAGCTGCCATCTGCCGCTGGGAAGACGGTCAAAATATGCGCTTGTGACAACGTAGCCCGGATGCTCAAACGCAACGGTCCGGCACAGTGACCGTCCGTCAAAGAACCGCTGCAGCGCTTCATTCTGCTTCAGCTCCTCGTTCAGCTCAATCGGGCTTTGCTTACGCTCAAGGGCCAGATCGCCCGCGAGCACCAGCTTCATGCACAGCGCCGGAGAAGGCAAACTCGCGTCTGACGGGATCCGGCTCAGTTGTTCTTCCGTCAATGCGGTAGTCATAGCCGTTTTCATCATGGACAAGCACGCCTCTGCCCAGCTGCATCTGCTTCATCCGTCAGCGCTCCTTCTTGCAAAAAAGCGCGGCAGAAGCCGCGCCATGTATCAGACGTTGATGAACTTGCGGAATTCCGGCAGGATGCCGATTCCGTCCGGATAATGCGCCGCAAACTGAGGTACCGCATGGCTGGGGAAGCTATTGCCCTCGATGAAGGTGGGGCCGTCGGGCGTGATGGCCACGTCCCACGCCACAAAGCGCATCTGGGGTACCTTCTTCGCCGCCTCCATGCACATCTGCTTGGCTTCCTCCCAGTACGGAATGGTAAAGCCAATAATTTCAGTGCCGGTGATCGGGTGCCTGGTGAAGGTGTTGCCTGCCTTGTCCGCGCCGACAGTCAGCAGCATGCCGCTGTCCAGATCAATACGCGCCGCCATGCCGCCGCAGTCCACGTTGTCCATGACCTTGCCGTTGCCAATGCGCAGGAAGCCGTACACAATACCCTCCTGCTTGTCGCCCAGCAGCGTGGCGATGCGGCAGGTATTCACCGAGTGGGGGCACAGCTTCGCCATGGTAGGATGCTGCACCACAACCTCCTCCAGAATGCCGATGCCCTTGCCGCGCAGCAGCTCCAGAAACACCACCGGACCGCTCCTCCAGTCGTCCGGGGTGAACTTCAGGATGCCCACGCCGCTGGAGCCCTCCAGAGGCTTGCCGATCAGCTGGGGCAGCGTCATCATCTCTTCCAGCTGCTCGGGCATGGTCTTTTCGTTGATCAGCAGCCACTTACGGGGAATCCATTCCCTGAACAGCTCGTTGAACTGGGTCTTGTCGTCAAAGAAGTGCCAGTAAGCCTTGTCGTTCATCCGGCGGACAATGCTGTTGGAAATGCCGCGGGTGATGACCGTCCTGCGCTGCTCGTCGTTCAGCTCGTACATATGGGCGATCTTGTAATCAATATAGCCCGCATTGTACTTGAAGCCGCACTGGATCATATCCGCCAGCAGCCACATCCGACTCTTACCGGAACGTTCCTTGAGCAGTCCGGTAGTCTTCCACATGGCCTTCCAGTCCATCTTCAGCGCACGTTTGATCAGATAGGAAACCCGACTCATTCAGAATCATCCCTTCCATTCCCCCTTACATGCGCATACGGCATGACCGAAGGGAACTAACTTGATCGCAGAACGGGAGTCCAGAGGGGTGATATCCCTCTGGCAGGGGTTCTAAGGGGACAGCGTCCCCTTAGACGTTGAAGCGGAACAGCGTGATGTCGCCGTCCTTCATCACATATTCCTTGCCCTCGGAGCGGACAAGGCCCTTTTCCTTGCAGGCAGCCATGGAGCCCAGCTCCACCAGCGTGTCGAAGGGCACGATTTCAGCGCGGATAAAGCCCTTCTCGAAGTCGGTATGAATCTTACCTGCAGCCTGAGGAGCCTTGGTGCCGTTGACAATGGTCCATGCACGGCACTCGTCCTCGCCCGCAGTCAGGAAGGAAATCAGACCCAGCAGACGATAGCAGGCGGTGATCAGACGATCAAGACCGCTCTGACCAATGCCCAGCTCCTCCAGGAACTCCGCCTTTTCATCAGCGTCCATCTGGGCGATTTCCTCTTCGATGGCGGCGGAAATCACCAGCACCTCGGACTTTTCTTCATCAGCGATGGCCTGCACCTTGTCCAGCCCGGGGATCTGGGCAGCATCGGCGCCCAGATCATCCTCGGCAATGTTGGCAGCGTAGATCACAGGCTTGGTGGTCAGCAGGAACCAGCCGTCCAGCACAGCGCGCTCATCGTCGTCCACGTCGCAGGTACGGGCAGGCTTGCCGGACTCCAGATGCGCATACAGCTTGTCCGCCAGCTCAACCTCCACGCCCGCCTTCTTGTCGCCGCCGCGGAAATTCTTCATAGCCTTGTCCTTGCGGCGCTGGACGGTTTCCATGTCCGCAAAGATCAGCTCCAGATTGATAGTTTCAATATCGCGGGCAGGGTCGATGGTACCGTCCACGTGGATGATGTTCTCATCCTCAAAGCAGCGCACCACATGCACGATGGCATCCACCTCGCGGATATGGCTCAGGAACTTGTTGCCCAGACCTTCGCCGTGGGACGCGCCCTTGACCAGACCGGCAATATCCACAAACTCGATGGTGGTGGGAGTCACCTTCTTGGGATGATACATCTCCGCCAGCACGTCCAGACGGCTGTCGGGCACCATCACCACGCCGGTATTGGGCTCAATGGTGCAGAAGGGATAATTGGCGGCCTGCGCGCCCGCCTTGGTGATTGCATTGAAAAGGGTGCTCTTGCCGACGTTCGGCAGACCCACTACGCCAAGCTTCATGTGAAAGAAAACTCCTCTCTATCATTGACAGACATCCCTATTATTATAAATGAAACGCGCTGGAATTGCAATCCGTCCGGCGTAAAATTGATGGATTTGCAAAACAAAAGGCGCGGCTCATCACAACCGCGCCGAAAAGACTGCCTGAATTACCACAGCTTCCATTCAGAGACGTCGCACTGACCAACGCCATTGCTGCCGGCGGTAACCAACGTACCGTCCTTCTTCAAGCCCACAGAATGACTGCTGCCCGCAGCCACAGCTACAATCTCTGTCCAGGAGGACACGTTGCACTCGCCGTTCTCATTGTCGCCGGTCGCCACCACGGTGCCGTCGGACTTGAGACCCAGCACAAGGCTCTGATTCACGCTGATGGCCACAATATCCGTCCACTCGCCCAGGCCGGGGAAGCGGGTCGTATCCTCAACGGTAAAGCTGGTGTAGATCACCGTACCGTCCTTCTTCAGACCCACCAGCACCTCGTTGGCAAACTCTGCATCCACAATATCGTGCCAGTCGTCATCGTCGTAACGGGTGCACACTGCATCCCACAGACCGTCGATGAGCACCGTGCCGTCCTTGGTCAGGCCCGCAATGATGCCGTTGGAGGAGGCCGTAACCTTCACCACGTCAACAAACTTGGCGCGGACTTTTGCAGAAGGTGCAGCGCTGCCGACGCGGGTCACCGTGCCGTCAGAGATAAGACCGGCAGTCTGATAGCCGCCGAGAGCAACGTCCACCACGTTCTTGCTCTTCAGCGTTCCGTACACGTCCGCGCCGTTGCGGCCATAGCCCCACAGCTCATAGACATAGCCCTCAAAGGTGCCGTCCGCACGCAGACCGATCAGACCGTTGAGGCTGTTGCGCACGCGGGTAATGCCCGTCCATTCCTCGACGGCGCTGCGGATGGAATATCCGCCGGTCACCAGCAGGGCGCCGTCGCTGCTGATCGCCACGGTAACGCCCTGTCCGGCAGCAAGCATGCCCTCGTACTGAGCCGCCGCTTCACGGGTCAGGGCAAAGGGAGCGTCCTTCTTTGCTCCGCTGCTGATTGAATTGGTGTCTTCCACTTTCCTGACCTTTTTGATCTCCTCGTCCTTGGCCAGCGCAACGCTCAGAGCGCAGGAAAAAAGCAGGCATGCCGCAAGAATCAGGCAGACAAATCTCTTCATCTTATTTTCCTCCATATCAAGTTTTCGGAACGAAGCAAATTCTGCTTTACAATATTATACAATATGAGAAACAGCCCGTCAAGCAGCAACGCCTTTCCGCTTAATAAATGAAAACATTTTTGCAGGCATGATGACACCGCCGCGAAGATATGATATACTATATAATGGTTATTTTTGTGAAGGGAGACCTTATCCGATGACAATCCTGCAAGCTGCAGTTCTGGGTCTGGTTCAAGGCCTGGCTGAATTCCTCCCGGTTTCCTCCAGCGGACATCTGCTGCTGAGCCGCATGATCATGGGCATTTCCGACGAAGCCGCCGCTACCGGCGCATACATGATGCTGGACGTGCTTCTGCACACCGGCACGCTGCTGGCTGTGATCGTTGTGTTCTGGAAAGACTGGTGGGCCATCCTGCGCAATCCCTTCCGCTCAAAAACGCTGCTGCTGCTTTTTATCGCATCACTCCCTGCCCTGGCGGTGGTTGTGCTATTCGGCGACATTGTGGATCAGTTCTTCACAGGCTGGTTCCTCGGCGTGAGCTTCCTGATCACCGCGCTGTTCCTGCTTGTGGCGGAATGGGTCAGCGACCGGCAGACGAAACGGGCAGACAAGCCCAGCTTCAGGCATGCTGTGGTAATGGGCCTGATGCAGGCTGTCGCGCTGCTTCCCGGCGTAAGCCGCAGCGGCTCCACCCTGACAGGCGGCCTGCTTTCCGGCCTTGACCGCAAAGCGGGAGCGAAGTTTGCCTTCATGATGAGCGCGCCCGCCATTGTAGGCTCCCTGCTGTTTGAAGCCAAGGACGCAGTTGAAATGGGCTATCTTGCCGAGCTTGCGCTGATTCCCACCATCGTGGGCATGGTCGTGGCTGCCGTCAGCGGCTATCTTGCCATCCGCTTCATGCTCAAGCTGATCAACCGCGTATCCCTCAACTGGTTTGCGCTGTATGTGGCCATCCTGGGCCTGATCGTCCTTGTTCTGCAGCTCCTTG
Source organism: Clostridia bacterium (assembly GCA_017471885.1). Lineage (GTDB taxonomy): Bacteria > Bacillota > Clostridia > Christensenellales > Aristaeellaceae > UBA11524. The sequence continues at coordinate 6,905 of JAFURI010000087.1, forward strand.
GCGTTCCCGGCGTTCCCGCTTTTGTCATGCCTGCCATGGGCTGACGGAATCTTCCGCTGTACAAACTGATTTCAATCTGTTATAATATTTTAGTTATTCCAATGCAAAGGAGGGCTGTACCATGACCATGCTGCGCCGTGTCTTGTGCATTGTGAGTGCGCTGCTCATACTGTGCAGCGCCTTCACAGCCTCAGCTCTTGAAATTCCCGAGCCCACGCTCTCCCCTGACGCCGCGCCCTATGACGCGGAGAAGCCGGAGGAGCTTGAAGAGGATCAGCTCTACGCTGTTTCCGCCATCCTGATCGAGGCCGAAACCGGCACAGTCATCTTCGAGAAGAACGCTGACCGGATCATGTATCCCGCTTCTACCACCAAGATTCTGACTGCGCTTCTGGCCATTATCTCCGGCGATCTGGATCAGACCTGCGTCACGTCGCTCAACGCCATTACCTTCTATGAAGATGACGTGACCACCATCGATCTGCGCGAGGGCGAGAAAATGCCCCTGCGAGATCTGCTCTATGCCATTATGGTCAAATCCGCCAACGACGCGGCCAACGTCATTGCAGAAAACATCTCCGGCTCGGTCAGCGGCTTCGTCGACCTGATGAATCAGGCCGCAGCGCTGTACGGCTGCACCAACACCCACTTCACCAACCCCCACGGTCTGCATGACGACAACCATTACACCACAGCCCGCGACATGGCCATCATCACCCGCGAGGCCATGAAAAACGAAACCTTCCGCAAGCTGGTATCCGTCAACACCTATACCGCAGCGCGCACAAACCTGGTCCGCGCCCGCACCTGGACCACCAGCAACCGTCTGATGATTCCCAGCACCTCGGAAAGCACCAACAAGTATTACTACCCGGACGCCATCGGCGTCAAAACCGGTACCACCTCCAAGGCGGGCTACTGCTTTGTCGGCGCTGCCGAAAGGGACGGCGTGGAGCTGATCAGCGTGCTTTTCTACACCGGCGAGAACGCACGTTGGGCCGATACCATCAAGCTGATGAACTACGGCTTCAGCCAGTACGTCAGCGTAACGCCCATTGATCTGTACAACATGAATCCCATCTCCATCGAGACCACCGGCTTCTCGCTGGAAGACGCCAACATGGGCACCCTTCCCCTGACCTGCGTCCCCGTGGACAGCAGCAACACCGCCACCATCATCGCTACCCGTGATGAAGTGGAGCTGATGGCCAGCAACCTGCGCGATACGGTGCTGATTGAGTACGAGCGCGACTTCACCGCCCCCATCCAGGCCGGCGAAATCATGGGCACGATGACCTACTTCCCCGAAGGCCGCGAGCCCGTGGAGTACAATCTGATCGCCTCCCGCTCCATCGACAAGCGCGAAAACGCGCCCCTGACGCTGGAGGAAATCGTAGCCATGACCATGGCGGATCCCAATCCCTTCCCGCCCTTCACGCTGGAAATGGCGCTGTACATTGTGGTACCCGTGGGCGGGCTGTGGCTGCTCGTCTCGATCCTGCGCAGGTTCATCCGCCGCCGCAGAGTGCACAATGCCCGTATGCCAAAGATCAAGAACCGCTACGTCAAGTAAATCAGGCAAACATAAAACCGACCGGAATCCGATTATGGATTCCGGTCGGTTTTTCATTGTGCTTACTTATTCTCGTAACCAAGGGTGCGCAGGTCGTCCATGCGGTTGCGCCAGTCATGACGCACCTTCACCCACAGCTTCAGGTTCACATGCATGCCCAGCAGCTGCTCGATGTCCCTGCGGGCTTCGCTGCCGATCAGCTGCAGCATGGAGCCGTGCTTGCCGATGATGATGCCCTTGTGCGCGTCACGCTCGCAGTAAATGGTGGCATGGATCTCCATGAAACCGTCGTTCTCCTTGGTCATGGCCATCATCTCCACACCGATGCCGTGAGGCACCTCGTCGCGCAGATGCATAAGAGCCTTCTCACGGATCATTTCCGCGCAGATCAGCCGCTCAGGCTGGTCAGTCATCATGTCGTCGGGGAAATACTTGGGGCCCTCGGGCAGACGGGAGATCAGCGCGGCGGAAAGCTCCTCCAGACCGTCGCCGGTCTTTGCACTGATGGGGATGATGGCGTCATACCCGTTCTGCGCGAAGCCGGCAATCAGCTCCAGCAGCTTTTCCTTGGGCAGCAGGTCAATCTTGTTCAGCGCCAGAATCTTGGGCACCTTCTTACCGCTCATTTCCGCCACGATCTTGCGGTCGTGCTCACCCACCTGCGTGGCGTCCACCAGCACCAGAATGCCGTCCATGCCGTCCATAGCCTCCCTGACGGACTGCATCATGTATTCGCCCAGACGGGTACGGGGATTGTGGATGCCGGGGGTATCGAGGAACACAATCTGCGCCTCGGCCTTGGTCATCACGCCCATGATGCGGTTGCGGGTGGTCTGGGGGCGGTTGGACACGATAGCCACCTTCTCGCCCACCAGAGCGTTCATCAGCGTGGACTTACCCACATTGGGACGGCCTACGATGGTTACAAAACCGGAATGAAACTTCTTTTCAGTCTGCATATGATTTATCTCCTGCATATGTATGCTAATTATCGGTCAAGGGATTTGGGGCCGAAGCCGTGGGGAAGCAGCTGCGACAGCGGAGCTTCATCCGTCTGTCCGTCCCACGTGACGATCACGCGGATCCCGGGCGCAAACTCATTCAGCACCTGACGACATGCGCCGCAGGGCCAGGGAGCAGAGCCGGAAGCAGCGATGGCAATGACGGTGAAATCACCCGCGCCCTCGCTGACAGCCTTGAACACAGCCGTACGCTCCGCGCAGTTGGTCAGGCCAAAGGATGCATTCTCGATGTTGCAGCCCTGAAATACCCGTCCGTCCGCGCACAGCAGCGCCGCGCCCACCGCATAGCCGGAATAGGGCGAATAGCTGCGCTCCATAGCCTGACGCGCCATCGCCAGCAGCGCCTCGTCGGACACAGGCTGCACGTCGCGTTCCATGGCAATGGAGGAAAGAATCTTCTCTTCCATCGTACGCATCTGCCGCTTCTCATCCTCTTCCATGTGATCGTAGCCCATCAGATGGCACAGACCGTGGACGGTCAGGTAGGCAGCCTCGCGCTGCACCGCATGACCGTATTCCTTTGCCTGCGCAATGACATGAGGCACGGATATGATCAGGTCGCCCAGCATCACTGCATCCGCCTCATCGTCCCATTCGCGGCGAAGAAGCCGGTCAGCCTGTCCCGCCGTTACACCGGCTGGATAATTGACCGTAGGAAAGGAAAGCACGTCCGTGGCTCTGTCCACGCCCCGGTATTCCCGGTTAATCTCATGGATGGCCTCGTCGTCGCAAATGCGGATGCACACAGCGCACTCCCGCTCCACGCCTTCGGCGATAAGAGCCGCTTCTGCGGCCTTCTGCATCAACGTGAGCCAAGTAGGATCGACCTGCGTATCAAGCTCCCATAGGATTTTCACGCCTGCCCCTCCTTTTCTTCATCAGCCGGCTTCTCCACAGCTTCTTCAGCCGGAGCGGGATCAGCGGCAGTTTCCGCAGGGGCGGGCTCCTTAGGCGCTTCAACAGCCTTCACAGGTGCTGGAGCAGCCACAAGCGCCTCTCCGTTGCGGGCGGGCACAGCCACGGTAGGATACTCGATGCGCTCATGGAACACGCCGTTGAGCACCGTGGCAAAGGCCTCGCAGATACCGTCGATATCCTGCAGGGTCAGGGGCGAATTGCTCAGCTGTCCGTCCTCCAGTTTGCCGCGCACAAGGCGCTCGATGAAGCGCTCAATGGCCTGGGGCGTGGGATCGGGCATGGAGCGAACCGCCGCCTCGATGGTATCTGCCAGCATGATCACCGCGCTCTCACGGGTGGAGGGGCGGCAGCCGTCGTAGCGGAAATCGGCTACGTCTACAGCCTTGCCATCGGCCTGCTGCAGAGCCTTGTGGTAGAAGAACATTACCGGCGTGTCGCCGTGATGTTCTGCAATGATCCGCTGGATTTCCGGCGGCAGGTGATACTTCTGCGCCAGCTGCACACCGTCGCGGGTATGGGCGGTCACAATGGCGGCGGATACGTAAGGATCCGTCCTGTCATGGGGATTCTCACCCATCTGGTTTTCCTTGAAGTACAGAGGCCGCTTCAGCTTGCCAACGTCATGGAAATACGCGCCGGTACGGGCGAGAATGTGATTCGCGCCGATTTTCTCCGCCGCCGCCTCCGCCAGATTAGCCACAATGATGGCATGGTGATAGGTACCGGGAGCCTCGATGAGCAGACGCCGCAGCAGCGGATGATTGGGGTTGGCCAGCTCCAGAAGCTTGCTGGGCGTAGCCAGATTGAATACAGCCTCGCACACCGGCTGCAGACCGGCTGCAAGCAGCGCGCTCAGCGCGCCGCCGCCCAGCGCCCAGCAGGCGCTGACCAGCACCGCATGCAGATCGTTGGAGGTCATAAGGCCGGTTGCCAGAATCAGCAGCATATTCAGCACGCCTACCAGCAGACCGCAAAGCACCACGCGGAAGCGCTGGGGCTTGCCCTTGAGGAAGTGCACAGTCACCGCGCCGCCCAGCACGCCCGCCATCAGGATATGCACCATCTCGGCGGAGAAGGCCGTATTGCTGGCTGCCGCAAGACTGGAGCACAGCACCGACATACTGAGCGAGGCGGCGAGACCGGCAGGCACGCCCAGCAGACTGGTCAGCAGCATGGAGGCCATGTTCACCGGCGACCGGTAGATATGAATCAGCTTGGTCATCAGCACGGACAGACCCATGTTAATCACCAGCACCAGCATGATGACGGACATGCGCCGCGCATCGCGCAGAAGCTCCGGATGCTGCAGCTTCAGCATCAGCGCCATGAGGACAACAGCCGCCAGCACCATCAGGGCCGCGCCGATGTAGATGGAGTAATCGTAGTCGTCGTTTTCCAGAAGGCCAAGGGCCGTCAGCATGGCAATCTGGTTGGCGTTGACCTGCTCGCCCTCGCGCACGATATTCTGGCCCTGCAGATACACCACCGGCTCCACTGCATCCATAGCCTTCTGGCGGGCGGCGGCGGTGGCCTCCTCCTCAATGACCATGTTGGGCTTGATGCAGCTACGCAGCACCGCAGGCACAATGTTCTGGAACAGGGAGATGTCCACCTTGTAGCCCACAATCTGCAGAATAGTATTGATGGACTGGGTCACCTGACCCTCACGGATGGTGGTATTGAGGGTATTCTGCACGGCCTGCATCAGGCTTGTGACCATCTCGTCATAGTCGTCCGTGCTGGTGCGCATCAGCGTGGTCGCCTGATAGCGGGTCAGCGAGATCGTCTTGACGAGGCTCTGGGCGTAATCAAGCTCGCTGTCAGTAAAGGAATGATAGCGCCATTCCTCGTCGGTCACGCCCTCGCCGCGCAGGGTCAGGCCATACTGCTGCACCGTGCGCAGCTCCGCAAGAAGGCCCTCCAGAGAAGACATCACTTCCTCAGAAGCGCCCTCCTGCAGATGATAGGTCGGCTCCACGGCGGCAGCGGCAGCGCTGCGGCGGTCAGCGGTGGCGATCTCATCCACCACGTCCTTGGTCGCTGTAATCGTCTGGTGGGAGATGGAACCCACGGACAGATTGTACCGCTGGGGTGCGCTGGCCAGGCTGAACAGGCCGAAGATCGCCAGCGTACCGATGGCGACGATCAGCGTACACCGGGCTTCCACGCTGTGGAACCACAGCCCCACCCTTCGAAGCCAGCTCCTGCTCCTGTCTCTTTCGCTCCATTTACGGCGCATCATTGCTTTTGCTCCTTATCTTTGGCATAGTAAGCGTCATAGGCCTGCACAATCTGCTGTACCAGCTCGTGACGCACAACGTCCTTGTGGGTCAGATAAACCTTGCCGATGGCAGGGATATCCTTGAGAATCTCCAGCGCCTCCCCCAGGCCCGATTTCTTGCCGTAGGGCAGATCAGTCTGGGTAATGTCGCCGGTAACCACCACCTTGGAATGGAAACCGATGCGGGTCAGGAACATCTTCATCTGCTCGGAGGTGGTGTTCTGCGCCTCGTCAAGAATGATGAAGGAATCAGAAAGCGTTCTGCCGCGCATGTAGGCCAGCGGAGCCACCTCCACCACGCCGCGCTCCAGCATCTTCTGATAGCTGTCCACGCCCATGAAATCATACAGCGCGTCGTACAGCGGACGGAGATAGGGATCCACCTTCTGGGTCAGATCGCCCGGCAGGAAGCCCAGCTTCTCGCCTGCCTCCACCGCAGGGCGGGTCAGCACAATACGCTCGATCTCCTTGTTCTTCAGCGCCACCACAGCCAGCGCCATGGCAAGATAGGTCTTGCCCGTACCGGCAGGGCCCACCGCGAAGGTCAGGTCATGATCGCGGATAGCCTGCACGTATTCCTGCTGACCCAGCGTCTTGCAGCGGATCTGCTTGCCGCGGTGGGTAATGGCGACCACGCTGCGAAGGATCTCGTCGATCATGTCCACCTTGCCTTCCCGGGCCAGCGCAATGGCGTACCGGATTCTGGTTCTGTCCACCAGATCATGGTGATGGATCATGTCGATCAGCTTTTCAATCACGCTTGCCGCCAGCTCGCAGTCCTCGGTCTGTCCGCTGATAGCCAGCTCAGCGCCGCGCAGGGCAATAGTCACGCCGCATTCCTGCTCAATCAGCGCAACGTTCTGATCATTCAGCCCAAACAAAGACATATAAGCGTCCATGGAGTCGACGGAAAGCAACAGTTTCTTGACTTGTACCAAAGGGAAGTCCTGCCTTTCTCGCTGCCTGATTTCCGGGGCAGCCATGCCGGGAGAAGCTACTGAGTATCCCTTTCCGACACGGCGATATCAATGATCCGCTCGGCATAGGCGACAGCGCAGATTTCCTCACTATCTATCATACTATAATCTACCCATTTGTCAACAAAATCATCGCTTCTGCCGACTTTTTCCCTCAGTTTGCGCATGGCGGCCAGCCCCGCTTCGGCCTCCACCGCCTCTGCAGGTCGCTGTGCAATGCGAACCTCCGCCTCCATATCCGTCCGCCATTCAATCACCGCCGGAAGGAACAGACCGCCCAGCGGCAGGCTCTTCACCGACGTGTCCTGCTGTGCAAAGCCCGAATCCTTTTCCCGAAGCAGAGGGAACCAGGGTGTGGATACGCCTGTGTGCCGGAAGGTTCTGCCCGTGTAGACCGTCTGCCTCTCTGACAGGTTCATGGTCACCGCATACGCATCCCAAACCCGGGCAGTTACCCGCCCGCGGGCGGCTACAGGGCGCGTTTCCTCCAGACCTGTACGTTCTTCGCCTTTGATCAGCACCTGCCCTTTACGGACGATCTCACCTGCCTGTACAAGCGGCGTACCGGCTGCGGTCACAATGCCTGTAACAATTCCGTCCCGCGCGGCGACCACGTCGTACCCGCCCTCCGGCTGCGTGCCGTCCGGCAGCGCAACACCCTGGAATACACGAATCTCAAGCGTCATCCCCCGCCAGCCAACTTCAATCCATGCCACGTCCGGATAACGCCATTCCAGCTGATCCCGTAGAGAGCCGGTGTCAATCTTCTTCCGCAGCGCGCCGGGAACCACGCCCACCTCTTCCAGATACAGCCGCATATCGCCTTCGTATGCGCCGGCGTTCACCAGCTGCGCATACCACAGCAGCTGCGTTCCTGCGATCGCCGTCAGAAGCGCGAGCACACACGCCGATATCAGAAACCTTCTGCTGCTGATTCTGTCAAGACCTGCGCCGAAGCCGGTCCGGCTTCCGATCGAGAATCCCCAGCCGCCCTCACGCGCCAGCTTCTCCAACGCTGGAATTTCCTTTTCCGCAGCCTGTCCCGTCATCCGTCTGCCGCTGCGGCTGATCCTGCGAAGCTCCAGCCCCTGTTCTGCCGCGCGACGGATCAGCCTCTCCAGATTCAGGCCTTCCGCGCTGAAGCTGCGTTTGATCCACTTCACGGCCGTCCGCCTCCGTTCCCGCTGAAGGACAGGCACTCAATCACGCCCGTGACCATCGCCTCCTCCGCAGTATATGCCCGCAGATCCAACTGCTGCCCCGTGATGCGCACCATTCCGTCCGCCGTGCGGAAGGCCGCCTCCTCAGCCCGATAACAGACCAGGCCCCTGTGCTGTTCCACCTGCACCGACTGCGTACCCGTCACGGTGATCCGTGCCGCATTTCCTGTTACCTCTGAAGGAAAAATGCTTTCCAGCATGTTCATCCCCCCGCTTTTTTGACAGATTCTATGTGCGCAGATGATTCCGTATCACTCTATTTGTTACAAAACGCGGAAACAGTTTACTTTTCCGTAAAATAATGATATAATTATTTAGTTAAGAAAATCATTCAGGAGGACAGGTGGATCAGCATGGCACAGATCAGTGACATCGGTGTGGATCTGGGTACGTCCAACGTGCTAATTTATATGAAGGGCAAGGGCATCATGCTTCGCGAGCCCGCTGTGGTGGCCATTGAACGCGAGTCAAAGAAGATTCTGGCCGTGGGCAGCGACGCCTATCGCATGATCGGCCGTACCCCCGGCAACGTGCTGGCGGTGCGTCCGCTGCGCAACGGCACCGTGTCCGACTTTGAGCTGACCAGTACCATGCTGCGCTATTTCGTGGGCAATGTGGTCGGCCGCAGAATGTTCAGCCGTCCCCGCGCGGTGGTATCCGTGCCTTCCGGCGTAAACGAGGTGGAGAAGCGCTCCATCATCAGCATCATGTTTGACGCGGGCATGCGCCGCACTCAGCTGCTGGACCGACCCGTGGCCGCCGCACTGGGCGTGGGTCTCCAGATCAACGAAGGCTATGGCAGCATGATCATCGACATGGGCGCGGGCGTGACTGACATCGCCGTCATGTCCATGGGCGAGGTGGTTGTATCCAGCTGCGTTCCCATCGGCGGCGATTATTTCGACGACGCCATCATCCGTTATCTGCGCAGGAAGCACAATCTGCTTATCGGCGAGCGTACAGCTGAGGAGATCAAGATCAACATCGGCTGCGCAGTGCCTCAGATAGGCGACATCACCATGGACGTAACAGGCCGCAACCTGATTTCCGGCCTGCCCAAGACCCAGTCCGTCACCACCAGCGAAATTCACGAAGCCCTGAAGGAGCCTGTGGGCGAGCTGATTGAGGCCATCCAGGCCGTCATCGAGCGCACTCCCCCGCAGCTGGCCTCCGATATTTTTGACGACGGCATCGTCTTCACCGGCGGCGCAGCCGCCCTCAAGGGCCTGACCGAAGCCGTCTACGGCGCGCTGCACATTCCCTGCGGCGTGGCGGATGACCCCCAGACCAGCGTAGTCATGGGCTGCGGAAGGGCGCTGGAGGATCTGCAGGGCATGAAACACCTCCTGGGCGACGGACGCAAGAACTGGAACCGGTAAAATCATCGGCAGCAAATCGGCGCACATCCTTCACGGGACGTGCGCCTTTTTCTGTATATTTCAAGCGGACGCTGCATACAAGTCCCCATGGAGGTGATCTGCCATGACGGAGCTTGAGCTTTTTGCCCGGCTGATTCAGTGCGAGGCGGGCGGTGAAGGCGATAACGGTATGCGGGCCGTCGCATCCGTGGTGATGAACCGCGTGCGTACCCGTGTGGGCGAATACGGACGATACAACACCCTGTCCGACGTGATCTACCAGACTGGCCAGTTCAACTGCGCCAGAACCGTACTGGGAGGCCAGCAGAATCTGCAGAACATCTACAACATGACCCCGCTGCAGATCCACTTTGACATCGCCCAATGGGCTATCGGCGGTGGACGGCTGGGCAACCTGTGGCAGGCGCTGTGGTTCTACAATCCCTACTCCCCCAACTGTCGGAATTTCTTCCCATCGGAGGTGGGATATTTCCAGCTGCGGGTTGGCAATCACTGCTTCTATAATCCCTCGCCCTCCTATGCCCAGACCTGACCCTTTGCACTTGCCCATGAAATGTGGTACAATGCCTCTGATACAGAAAGGGGCGTTATCATGGCCTGTGCATATACATTCAATCAGGTGACCCTGCATTACAGCGAAAAGATACTGCTGGACGGCGTGAACCTGACGATTTCCGACGGTGACAGAATCGGTGTGGTGGGCCGCAACGGAGCGGGCAAGAGTTCCCTGCTGCGTTTGCTGGCGGGGTGCGAGGAGCCCGACCGGGGCGATATAGCCGTGCGCCGCGGCATGAGCATTGCCTATCTTCCCCAGACGCCTGTGCTGCGGGCAGAGGATACCATCACGCAGGCTGCGCTGTCCTATCTCCCGGCTCGGCCCGGCGAGGATATCGACGCCGCCGCCTACGAGGCCCAGACCATCCTGACCCAGCTGGGCTTTACGGATCTGCAGCAAAAGGTATGCGAATTGTCCGGCGGACAGCAGATGCGCGTGGCGCTGGCGGGCGTACTCTGCCGCGAAAGCGACGTACTGCTGCTGGACGAACCCACCAACCATATTGATCTGGACATGGCGCAATGGCTGGAGGACCGCCTCGTGGCCCGCAAGGGTACGCTGATTGTAGTCACCCATGACCGGTATCTGCTGGAGCGTACCTTCAACAGAATTTTCCACGTAGGCGCAGGGCGCGTGGATACCTTTCAGACCGATTACGCCGGTTATCTGGAGGAGCGCGCCCAGCGCGAGGAGATGGATGCAGCCACCCTGCGCAAGAACAAATCCCTCTACCGCAAGGAGCTGGCGTGGATCAGGCGCGGCGCGCAGGCCCGCAGCACCAAGGCCAAGGGGCGTATCCAGCGCTTTGACGCGCTGACCGACGCCATCCGCGAGGCTCCGCCCGAGGAAAAGCTGGCCATGAAGAGCGTCGCCAGCCGCCTCGGCAAAAAGATTCTGGCATGGGAGCATCTGGACGTTGCCATTGGCGGACAGACGCTGGTGAAGGATTTCTCCTATACGCTGCTGCGCGACGACAGGATGGGCATCATCGGCGGAAACGGCGCGGGCAAGACCACGCTGCTGCGCACCCTGTGCGGCGAGATTCCCGCCCAGAGCGGCTCGATTGAGATCGGCGATACGGTGCGCATCGGCTACTTTGCCCAGCACTGCCCGCCGCTGGATCCGGATACGCGCATCATTGATGCGGTCAGGGACGTGGCCGTAAAGGTTTACACGCCCGAAGGCGACCTCTCCGCCTCCCAGATGGCGGAAACCTTTCTCTTCCCCTCCGCCATGCAGTACCAGAAGGTTTCAAGCCTATCCGGCGGCGAAATGCGCAGACTCTATCTTCTGCGGATTCTGATGACCGCCCCCAACGTACTGATTCTGGACGAGCCGACCAACGATCTTGATCTGGAGACGCTGAACGTGCTGGAGGATTACCTTGATTCCTTCCAGGGCGCGATTATCGCCGTCAGTCACGACCGTTACTTCCTCGACCGTATCACCACTCACCTGTTCGCCGTGCAGGACGGACGCATGGTTCCCTACATTGGCGGCTATCAGAGCTATCTGGACGCGAAGGCTGAAGCGGAGGCGGCGGCAAATCCTGCCCCGAAGGCAGAGGCAAAGCCTGTCCATACCCGCCAGACAAGCTACGACATGCGCTTCAGCTTCAAGGAACAGCGGGACTTCGATACCATTGACGAAACCATTGCAGGCCTTGAAGACAAGCTCGCCTCGCTGGATGAGGAGCTTGCCACCAACAGCTCCGATTACGCCAGGGTTACCGCCGTCATGCAGGCCCAGCAGGAAACCCAGCAGAAGCTGGACGAAGCTATGGAACGCTGGATGTACCTTCAGGAAAAGTGGGAGCGCATTCAGCAGGCCAAGGGAGGCAAGGCATGAAAACTCACGTATTCCGCCTGCACCCCGGCGACGATCTGAAAATGTGTCTGGAGGACTACGTCCGCAGGCATGAAATATCCGCTTCCGTCATCCTCTCCTGCGTGGGATCACTGCGTAAGCTGCGCGTAAGGGACGCTTCCGGCGTGAACATACAGGAGCTTTTGCAGGAGTGCGAAATCGTATCCGCCACAGGCACCGCCGGATGCAGCCGGATCCATGTGCATATCAGCTGCAGCAGGGAGGATCTGAGCGTTATCGGCGGTCATCTGACGGAAGGCTGCATCATCAAGACAACCGCGGAGATCGTACTTCTGGAGCTGGAGAGCGTAAGCTTCGAAAAGGAGTATGATCCCTCCACCGGTTACAACGAACTGAAAATTGCTGCAAAATAAAAGGCAGTCCGGCAAATTCAATCGCCGGACTGCTTTTTTTTTACGCCTCAAGGGGCTTGTTCTTATCGAAAAGTTTGCTGCGGAAGAATGCGACGGCCAGCAGCGCAGAGCACAGCACCCAGCCCAGAGGATAGGCCAGAGCCACGCCCACAAAGCCCATATGCAGCACATTGGCGCTGATATACAGGTACGCCTGACGGAATACCACGAAGGATCCGAGCATGATGATCATGGGCGTACGGGCATTGCCGATACCGCGCAACGCGCCACCGAAGATCTGGTTGAAGCACATGGTGAGATAGAACGGCGTAACGATATGGATGAACCTGACCGCATAATCCTGCACCTGAGCCTCAGGCGTGAAGAGGTGGGTCAGAGGCTTTGCCATCATCATCACCAGTACAGCCAGCACTAGAGAGCAGGAGAAGGAGGCCGTCACAGCAAAGCGGACGCCCCTGCGGGCGCGCTTGAGATTCTTTGCACCCCAGTTCTGTCCCACAAAGGTGGTGGAGGCCTGCGCGATGGACATGGCAGGCACCATCATGAAAGCGTCGATCTTGTTGTAGCAGTTCCAGCCCGCCATACAGGCAGAGCCGAAGGCGTTGATGTAGCTCTGCACGAACACATTGGAGAAGGAGGTAAGCGCCTGCTGGACGCCTGCCGGCGCGCCGTTGGCTGCCACAGACTTCAGTTCAGGCAGGGATATGCGCAGCTTGCGCCACCTTAGGCCGTAAATCCCCTTCTCCTTTGTCAGCACCACCAGCACCAGCACGGCGGAAAGCCCCTGTGCGATGGTGGTGGCCAGCGCTACGCCTGCCACGCCCATGTTGAACTTCAGCACAAAGAGCAGATCCAGCACGGTATTGGTCAGGGCAGAGAAAATCAGGAAATACAGCGGCCTTTTGGAATCGCCCACCGCGCGCAGAATGGCGCTGCCGATATTGTACATCAGCAGTCCGGAGATGCCGGAGAAATAAATGCCCAGATAGGTTTCAGACTCCGCGATGACGTTGTCCGGCGTCTGCATCATCTGCAGCATGGGACGGACAAGAAGCCTGCCGACAATGGTTGCAAACACGCACATGATAAAGCCCACAGCGATGGTGGTATGCACCGCACGTTGGAGGCGCTCTTCATCCTTCGCGCCATAAGCCTGTGAAATCACCACGCCCGCACCCATGGACAGACCGTTGCACAGGCTGATGAGCATATTTACAATGCTGCCCGTGGAGCCCACGGCCGCCAGCGCTTCCTCACCCACATACTGTCCGACTACGATGGAGTCCACCGTGTTGTACATCTGCTGGAACAGAAGTCCGATGGCCAGCGGCACGGAAAAGCTGAGAAAATGCCGCCATATTTCGCCCTGCGTCATGTCCGCGTCCTTGCGCGCCACAATGAATCTCCTCCTTTGTATTTCTTTTTTGTCTTTAGAAAGAAGCATAGCATAACGCGCCGTGCTTGTCAAAGGGCTTACAGGAATTTCTGTAAGCCCTTTCAGCCGTGGATGCTGATGTCCGGCAGATCAGTAACCGCCACGTCTGCGCCAAGGCTGCGAAGCATGGCGGGCAGATCCGCATAGCCCCGGGCAATATGTCCCTGCGGATCCTGCAGGAGCGTTTCTCCCTCCGCTGCCAGACCAGCCAGCATCATCGCCGCTCCGCCCCGCAGATCCGTACTGCTGACGGCGGCCCCGGCCAGCGTCCGTCCGCCCGTCACCAGCGCAATCCGATCCTCTATGCGGATATTCGCTCCCAGCCGGGCCATTTCCCGCGCATGCATGAAACGGTTCTCAAACACCGTCTCAAGGAAGACCGACGTTCCCCGCAGCTTCAGCGCAAGCGCCATCATGGGCGCCTGCATATCCGTAGGAAAGCCGGGATAGGCCAGCGTGCGCACCTGAATGGGGTTTGTTCCCCTGCCGGATACACGCAGCCCCGCCGCCGATTCCCGCAGGGTCACGCCTGTCTCCATCAGCTTGAACAGCACAGCCCGCATGTGATCCGGCCTGATTCCCCTTACCAGAACGCTGCCCTCCGTCATGGCGGCGGCGCACAGGATGGTACCCGCCTCGATCCGGTCCGGTATGGGCCTGTAAGTGCAGCCGTGGAGGCTGGTTCTCCCTTCTATGAAGATTGTACCCGTTCCTCCGCCGGAGATTTTCGCCCCCATATCGTTGAGGCATGAGCACAGGTCGATGATCTCGGGCTCCTTGGCTGCGTTCTCGATCCTTGTGGAACCCCTTGCGAGGCAGGCCGCGAGGATGATATTCTCCGTAGCCCCTACGCTGGGAAAATCAAGATACACATTGCCGCCCCTCAGCTCTCCCTCCAGCGTCACGGAGCCCGGCGTCAGCTGCGCTTGAGCTCCCAGCGCCTGCATACCCTTGATGTGCAGATCAATGGGCCGCTGCCCGATGGCGCATCCTCCGGGCAGGGCCACACGGGCATAGCCGGTACGGGCCAGCAGAGGCCCCATCACCAGCACGGACGCACGCATCCTGCTCAGCAGATTCTCTGAGGATGGCGAATGCGGCTCATCCGTCCACAGGGTCAGTTCATCCCCGTTGCGGGATATGCCTGCGCCGCACTCCGCAAGGATCTCAAGCAGCGTATCCACGTCCGTCAGCTGCGGTACCCGTTCTATGGTCACAGGCTCCTTTGTCATCAGCGCCGCGCACAGGATCGGCAGTACCGCGTTCTTTGCCGCGTGGATGCTGCACTCCCCGCTGAGCTGCTCGCAATGACGGATGCGGTATGTCGCCATGATTCAGCCTCCTTTGAACATTCGGGCATAGTCTGTCCGTTTTTTTGCCCGCTGATGCAGGGAGAATACCGCGTCTTTTCTTGACTTTTGGCGCTGTTCTGGGCATAATAGATATGATGTGGTTTTATGCACATCTTTAAGCATCACGGAAGGAGCGGACGATTCATGCCCAGTGCCATCACCCACGTCCAGCCCGGTTCCATTGCGGACAGGCTCGGTCTGAAGCCCGGCGATCTGCTGGACAGGATTGCAGGCGAGCCCATCATTGACCAGATTGATTATCAGGCCCTGACCGCTCATTCCCGTTTTGATATGAACGTCATTCACCCGGACGGTTCCGCCGTCACCGTGCATGTGCGCAAGCGGGACTGGGAGCCGCTGGGCGTGACGCTGGATCAGACCATCGTGTCCGAGCCCCGGCCCTGCCGCAATCACTGCGTGTTCTGCTTCATCGACCAGATGCCCCCCGGCATGCGCAAAACCCTGTACGTCAAGGATGACGATTGGCGGCTTTCCCTGATGATGGGCAACTATATCACCATGACCAACATCTCCGATCAGGAGCTGGACAGGATCATCCGCCGCAAGGTCAGTCCCCTGTTCATTTCCGTGCAGTGCACCGACCCGGAGATGCGCGTGAAGCTGCTGCGCAATCCCCGTGCGGCAAGGATCATGGAGGACCTGACGCTGCTGAAGGACAGCGGCATCCGCTTCCATTGTCAGGTAGTGCTCTGTCCCGGATGGAACGACGGCGATATCCTGATGAAGACTCTCCGGGATCTGGAATCTCTTGTCCCCGCCGCCTGCTCCGTGGCCCTGGTGCCCATCGGCCTGACCAGATACCGTGAAGGCCTGCCCTATATCAAGCCTTATGACAAGGCCATGGCGCAGCAGCTGCTGGACGCAATCCGTCCCCTGCAGGAGGAATATCTGCAGCGGCTCGGCACACGCTTCGTTTTCCCCTCGGATGAGTTCTACTGCCTCTCAGGCTATCCGCTGCCCCGGGACGAGGAGTACGAGGATTATCCGCAGATCGAAAACGGCGTAGGTATGCTGCGAATGTTCGAGACAGACCTCAGGTACGCCGCGGAGGATTATCCCGTGGAGGAAACCCCGCCCCGCCGTCTGGTGATCGCCTGCGGCACGTCGGTGGCGCCCTTCCTGCAGCAGCTGGCGGATCAGTATGCTCCCCGCGGCACCACGATCACCGTCAAGCCCATCATCAACCGTTTCTTCGGCGAAACGGTGACGGTATCCGGCCTGATCACAGGGCAGGATCTGACGGAGCAGTGCAGGGACGTGGAGGCAGACGAAATCCTGATCGTCCGCAGCATGATCCGCAGCGAAGGCGATCTCTTCCTTGACGACATGACCGTGGAAGAAGCGCGCAGACTTCTGCCCGCTCCCCTGCGGATTACCGAAAACACCGGCGAAGGCTTCTGGCGCGCCATCAGTGGATTGGAGGATATACAGTAATGGCAAGACCCCTTGTAGCAATCGTGGGCCGTCCCAACGTGGGCAAGTCCACCTTCTTCAATAAGATTACGGGCAAGCGCATCTCCATTGTGGAGGATACGCCCGGCGTCACCCGCGACCGCATCTATGCGGACGTGGAATGGCAGAACCGCAAGTTTACCGTCATCGACACCGGCGGTATCGATCCCCGCAGTGACGACGTGCTGCTCTCTCAGATGCGCCGTCAGGCGGAAATCGCCATGGATACCGCAGACGTGATCTGCTTCTTCACCGACGGCCGCGACGGCCTCACCGACGACGACCGCGAGGTGGCCAATCTTCTGCGCAAGACCAAGAAGCCTCTGCTGCTGGTGGTCAACAAGCTGGATCACATCAATCTGAACGACAACATGTACGAG
This sequence comes from Clostridia bacterium, assembly GCA_017471885.1. Classification (GTDB taxonomy): domain Bacteria; phylum Bacillota; class Clostridia; order Christensenellales; family Aristaeellaceae; genus UBA11524. The sequence goes on from JAFURI010000087.1 coordinate 23,711, forward strand.
TTCTATGAGCTGGGTCTGGGCGACCCCATCGCCATCAGCGCCATCAACATGCTGGGTCTGGGCGACCTGCTGGAGGAAATCTGCAAGCAGCTGCCCCCGCCGGATGAGGATGAAATGGAGGAAGAGGATCATGTGCTGCAGCTGGCTGTGGTGGGCCGCCCCAACGTGGGCAAGTCCTCCCTGACCAACCGTCTGCTGGGTCAGGAACGCACCATGGTGTCCGACATCGCCGGCACCACCCGCGACGCCATCGATACCAGGTTCACCGCTTCCAACGGCACCGAGTACAACATCATCGACACCGCCGGTATCCGCCGCAAGAGCCAGATTGAGGATGAATCCCTTGAACGCTACAGCGTGCTGCGCTCCATTGCCGCCATCCGCCGCTGCGACGTGGCGCTGCTGCTGATTGACGCGCAGGACGGCGTGACCGAGCAGGATACCAAGATTGCAGGCCTCATCCGTGAGGAAGGCAAGGCCGTAGTGGTCGTCGTCAACAAATGGGACGCCATCGAGAAGGAAACCGGCACCCTTGAAAGCTACAGGAAGAAGGTGCTGGATGATCTGAACTTCATGAGCTACGCCCCGGTGCTGTTCATCTCCGCCATGACCGGTCAGCGCTCTCACACCGTGCTGGATATGGTGGATCAGGTCTGGGCACAGGCCAGCAAGCGCGTGCCCACCGGCGTACTCAACGACGTGCTGGCGGACGCTACCAGCGCCCTGCAGCCGCCCATGACCGGCGGCCGCCGCCTGAAGATCTATTACCTGACCCAGCAGTCTGTATGCCCGCCCACCTTTATCCTCTTTGTCAACGACGAAAAGCTGATGCATTTCGCCTACGAGCGTTATCTAGAAAACTATTTCCGCAAGACGTTCGACTTCACCGGTACGCCCATCCGCTTCATCCTGCGCGAGAAGAAGAAGGAGAACTGACCACATGCAGATTCTGTACTACATCCTGCTTGCGCTGGGCGCGTACCTGTGCGGCTCCGTATCCACCGGTATTCTGGTCTCCAAGGTCATGCACGGCCCCAACCTGCGTGAAGTCGGCAGCAAGAACACCGGCGCGTCCAACGTACTGCGCACCATGGGTGTTCCCGCCGCAGCCATCACCTTTGTGGGCGATATTCTCAAGGCGCTGATCCCCTGCGTGATCGGCAAGGCGCTCCTCGGACTGAACGGCGCCATGATCGGCGGTCTGTTCGCCATTCTGGGCCACAACTGGCCCGTGTTCTTCCAGTTCAAGGGCGGCAAGGGCGTGGCCAGCACCTGCGCCGTGATGCTGGTGTGCTTCTGGTGGCAGGCCATCATCTGCTATGTGGTCGCCATCTCCACCATCGCCGTCACCCGCTTCATCTCTCTTGGCTCCATGGTGCTGGTAAGCCTGTACGCCATCCTCGTCATCTGCAGTAACCCCGGCAGCTGGCTGGCCATCCTGTGGGTGCTGCTGCTGGCTGGTCTGTGCATCTGGCGTCACCGTGCCAACATCGGCCGCCTGCTCAAGGGCAACGAGGCCAAGATCGGCCAGAAGGTCAAGTAACTCATCTACCACACAACGGAGGAGAATCCCTGTGTCTGACAGACTGAGCAAAATCCGCAATTTCTGCATCATCGCCCATATCGACCACGGCAAGTCCACGCTGGCCGACCGTATTCTGGAGAAGACCGGCGTGTTCCAGCAGCGTGAGATGGTGGAGCAGATCCTTGACAGCATGGAGCTGGAGCGCGAGCGCGGCATCACCATCAAGAGCAAGGCCGTGCGCATGCAGTACAAAGCCAAGGACGGCGAAACCTACACTCTGAACCTGATCGACACCCCCGGCCACGTTGACTTCACCTATGAGGTCAGCCGTGCGCTGGCCGCCTGCGAGGGCGCGCTGCTGGTGGTTGACGCCACGCAGGGCATTGAGGCCCAGACCCTCGCCAACTGCTATATGGCGCTGGATCACGATCTGGAGATCATCCCCGTCATCAACAAGATTGATCTGGCCTCCGCCCAGCCTGAGGTGGTGAAGGACGAGATCGAGGACGTAATCGGCCTTGACGCTTCCTACGCGCCCTGCGTATCTGCCAAGACCGGCCTGAACATCGAGGACGTGCTGGAAGCCATTACCCAGTACATCCCCTCTCCTGAAGGTGACGAGGACAAGCCCCTGCAGGCACTGATCTTTGACGCCTTCTACGACAACTACCGCGGCGCTATCTGCTTTGTCCGTGTGATGCAGGGCCGACTGAAGGCCGGCATGCGCATGCGCCTGATGGCTACCGGCGGCGAGTTCGATATTGTGGAGGTCGGCACCTTCAATCCCGGCTATCGCGCCTGCGACGAGCTGCTGCCCGGCGACGTAGGCTACGTGGCCGCCTCCATCAAGGACGTGCGCGATACCCGCGTGGGCGATACCATCACCGACGCGACCCGTCCGGCTGCCGAGCCCCTGCCCGGCTACCGTCAGGTCACGCCCATGGTGTTCTGCGGCGTCTATCCTGCCGACGGCGCGGATTATCCGGCACTGAAGGACGCCCTGGAGAAGCTGCGCATGAACGATGCTTCCCTGACCTTCGACCCGGAAACCTCCGCGGCGCTGGGCTACGGCTTCCGCTGCGGCTTCCTTGGCCTGCTGCATATGGATATCATCACCACCCGCCTGGAGCGCGAGTGGGATCTGAACCTGGTGACCACCGCCCCCAGCGTTATCTACCGCGTCACCAAGACGGACGGCAGCGTCATCGAGATCGACAACCCCACCAACCTGCCCAAAATCGACGAGATCCGTTCCATGGAGGAGCCCTTCGTCCATGCTACCATCTACACGCCTCAGGATTCCGTGGGCACGCTGATGGATCTGTGCCAGGACAAGCGCGGCATCTTCCTGGACATGCAGTACGAGGGCAACCGCGTCAAGCTGAACTATGACATCCCCCTGAACGAGATCATCTTCGACTTCTTTGATCAGATCAAATCCCGCAGCCGCGGCTATGCCTCCTTCGATTATGAGATGAAGGACTACCGCGAAAGCGATCTGGTGAAGCTGGATATTCTGCTCAACGGTGACCTGTGCGACGCATTCTCCCTGATCGTCCATCGCGACAAGGCCTACGGCCGCGGCCGCGGCATCTGCGAGAAGCTCAAGGACGTGATTCCGCGCCAGATGTTCGAAATCCCGATTCAGGCTGCCATCGGCGGCAAAGTCATCGCCCGCGAGACCGTCAAGGCCATGCGCAAGGACGTGCTGGCCAAATGCTACGGCGGCGACATCACCCGTAAGAAGAAGCTGCTGGAGAAGCAGAAGGAAGGCAAGAAGCGCATGCGTCAGTTCGGTACCGTACAGGTGCCCAGCGAAGCCTTCCTTGCCGTGCTGAAGATGGACAACGACTAATGAAAGCTGGTGAGCGTGTGCGCCTTGCTCAAAAGGAATTCGGTTCCCTGTGGCGGCGCGCCCATACGGACGGCCGACTTCAGGAGCCGCCGTCCCGCATCACCCGGCAGATGATCGCCTCCGTGTATGAGGATCCCACCCGCCGCCCCCTGACGGTATGCTTCACCGGTCATCGTCAGCTGAACCGCGACCTGCTGCCCGATCTGCAAACGCGGCTGCAGCTGCTGCTGGAGGAGCTGTACCGGAAGGGCTACCGCGACTTCATGAGCGGCGGCGCGCTGGGGTTTGATCTGCTGGCGGCCGAGCATGTGCTGCAGCTGCGCAAAGCCCATCCCGACGTGCGGCTGATCATGGTGCTCCCCTGCAGCAATCAGGCCATGCGGTGGAACCGGCAGGACAGCATCCGCTATGAACGGATCCTCTACGATGCCGACGAAACCCGAGTGCTGTCCTCCGCCTACTATCAGGGCTGCATGCTGGTGCGCAACCGGCACATGGTCAACTACAGCTCGCTGTGCGTGTGCTACATGCTGCGCCTCAAAGGCGGCACCGTATCCACAGTCGCCTATGCCATGCAGCAGGATGTTCCGGTGATCAATCTTGCCATGGACACGCCTTCCGCCTATCTGCGTGATGGCTTCCAGGAATATGAGGACAACTGAAACCTTCATGTCCAGCGCTTCCGTAATGAAGGCGCTGGATCTTTCGTATCCGGAGGATTTATGGAACTGTACATCCACATTCCGTTCTGCAAAAGCAAGTGCCGGTATTGCGACTTCGCCTCCTACGCCGGTCAGGAGCAAAAAATGTCCGCATACGTGGACGCGCTGCTGGAGGAAGCCGCCGTGCGCGCTGCGCAGCTTCAGTATCCGCAGATGGACACCGTTTTTATCGGCGGAGGCACGCCTTCCCTGCTGCCTGCTCATCTGCTGGACAGGCTCCTGTCCGGTCTGAAGGAGCTTTTCCCTCTGTCTCCCGGCGCGGAGTTCACCAGCGAAGCCAATCCCGGGACGCTGACCTGCGAATGGCTGACCGCCGCCGTTTCCCACGGCGTAAACCGCATTTCCATGGGCATGCAGGCGTATCAGCCGGAGCTGCTGCGCACACTGGGACGCATTCACACCTTCGACGAGGTGAAGGAATCGGTCGCCCTCTGCCGTGAGCATGGGGTAAAGAATATCAGCCTCGACCTGATGTTCGGCCTCCCCGGCCAGACAGAGGCGCAATGGCTGGAAACCCTGCGCATGGCGCTGACCCTTGAGCCGGAGCATCTGTCCTGCTACGGTCTGATTCCCGAGGAAGGCACACCCCTGACCGCAGATTTGAAGTCCGGCAGGCTCTCTCTCCCGGATGAGGAGGCTGAGCGCCGCATGTATGACGCTGCGCTGGCGCTCCTTCATTCCCATGGTTACGAACAGTATGAGATCAGCAACTTCGCCCTTCCCGGCTATGAGTGCAGGCATAATCTGGGCTACTGGCGGCAGATACCCTATCTGGGACTGGGCGCGTCCGCCAGCTCCATGCTGAGGAATACGCCCGAGGTCTTCTGCCTGCGGGAAACCAATCCTCCTTCGTTGGAGGAATATCTGCGCATGTGCCGGAATCAGGCATGGACTTGCCGCGAGACAGTCGCCGTCTCCCCCGAAGAGGCCCGCTTTGAGACGCTGATGCTGGGTCTGCGCACCACACAGGGCGTATCAGAGGCGGCGTATGCCGCACTGCACCGCCGTTCCCTCCACGAGGATTACGGCGACAGGCTGTACCCCCTGATGCAGCAGGGTTTCCTACAGCATCAGGACGGCTGGTGGAGCCTCACCCGCAAGGGCATGGACGTGCAGAACGCAGTGCTGGTGGAGCTGATGGACGACTGAACGGGCACAAAAAAAGGAACCTCCGACAGGTTCCAAGGCTGGGATTATACAAAGAATCTTTCGCGGGAATTCTGTCGGGGTTCATCAATAGTACAGCACATCTTCCGCAGGAAATACAAGGCCCCGTATGTGCCGCCAAAACAAAAACCCGCGCCGGAAAAGATCACCGGCGCGGGTTTTGCTGTCGGATCAGCTGATCCGACAGACGAAGTGGAGATGAGGGGAGTCGAACCCCTGTCCGAAGGCTCGCTAACGGGACCTTCTCCGAGCGCAGTCAGTATTTTGACATTCCCTCAGCCGAGCGCCCACTGACAGGCTATCGGCGTCAGTAGCTTCATATTACGGACGTACCGCAAAGCTTTGGCACGTTCGTTCCCCGCGTTAATGACGCTGGTTACCGGGCACGCGGGCAGCCCGGGCCAACGTCACGGCATTAAGCCGCGAAAGCGAAATCGCTATTGTCAGTTACTTTTTTTCCCCGTTTTATCGTGGTCAGGGGCCACGGCTCGCTTATCCCGCCCTCGACAACCCCCGTCGAAACCGGATCATCCCCATGTGCATGAGGATCAAAACCGAGTGGATGACTGACAATCATCGCCTTCATCTATGGTAACAGCAACGCTGTTTACCGCTTCTGGAAATCACGCATGGCGCGCTGAATCTCGCGGTCCGTATCGCGCTTGGCGATGGTATCCCGCTTGTCGTAGCTGTGCTTGCCCTTGCACAGGCCCAGCTGCAGCTTCATGCGCCCGTCCTTCAGATAAATCTCCAAAGGCACCAGCGTGTAGCCCTGCCGCGCCACAAGACCGTCCAGCTTGCGGATCTCGCTCTTGTGCATCAGCAGCTTTTTGGGGCGCAGCGGATCACGGTTGAAGATATTGCCCTGCTCGTATGGGCTGATGTGCATACCTTCCACCCAGATCTCGCCCTGGCGGATCTGCGCCCAGCTCTCCTTCAGGTTCACACGGCCCTGCCGCATGGACTTGACCTCCGTGCCGAAAAGCTGCAGGCCGCACTCATAGCGCTCCTCCACAAAGTAATCATGGAAGGCCTTGCGGTTCTGCGCCACGGTCTTTATTCCCTTCTGATGCGGCAACAAACCCCCTCCCTTCATCATGATACCCTGTCAGGTATTTTAGTATAACATACTCCCGGATGCTTTGCAATCATGAATTTTTCTGCTATAATGGAGTGGATTCGACTGGAGGCTGATACTGATGAATGATCTTCACCTGATGGCAACCCGGTCCCGCGCTGCCGCATGGACGCTGGCCGCTTCCTCCGTGGAGGCGCGCAATGCCGCCCTGCTGGCCATGGCTGATGAACTGAACGCCCGGCGCGAGGAAATCTTTGCCGCCAATTGCCAGGATATTGATATTGCCCGTGAATCTGATCTGGCCGCTCCCCTGCTGGGACGGCTCCGTTTCCGCGAGGAGAAGCTCAAGGCCGTGACCGACGGTCTTCGCGCACTGGCTGGATTGCCCGATCCCATCGGTCAGACCACCCTCTCCCGCGAGCTGACAGAAGGCCTCAAACTCTACCGCGTCACCTGCCCCATCGGCGTAATCGGTGTGATTTTCGAGAGCCGCCCCGACGCGCTGGTGCAGATTGCGTCCCTCGCGCTCAAGAGCGGCAACGCTGTGCTGCTCAAGGGAGGTCGTGAAGCTGCGCATACCAACGCCGCCCTTTGCGGCGCGCTGCGGGCAGCAGCGGAGAAATCCGGCCTTCCCGCTGATTTTGCCCAGCTGATGGAAAGCCGCGAGGACGTAGCCGCCATGCTCAAGGAGGATACGCTGATCGACCTGATCATTCCCCGCGGCAGCAACGCCTTCGTGCGCTACATCATGGACAACAGCCGTATTCCCGTGCTGGGTCACGCAGACGGCATATGCCATGTATATGTGGACAAGGCTGCCGATATCGACATGGCCGTGCGCATTGCCACGGACAGCAAGACGCAGAATGTGGCGGTGTGCAACGCCATGGAGACTCTGCTTGTTCACCGGGATATCGCCGCAGACTTCCTGCCTGCACTACTTCCCTGCATGCAGGAAAAGAATGTACGTCTGCTGGGCGACGAAACTGTCCAGGCCCTGATCCCCGTGGAACCCGCCACGGAAGAAGACTGGCACGCTGAGTATCTGGATCTGACCCTGTCCATCCGCGTGGTGGACAGCCTGAACGACGCTGTCGACCATATCAACCGCTACGGAAGCCATCATACGGACTGCATCGTCACGGACGATCAGGCTGCTGCGAAGGCTTTCCTGACCCGCGTGGACAGCGCAGGCGTGTACCACAATGTGTCCACCCGCTTTGCCGACGGCTTTGTGTACGGCTTCGGCGCAGAGGTTGGCATCGCCACGGGCAAGATTCACGCCCGCGGCCCCATGGGGCTGGAGGGACTGACCACCTACAAGTACAAGCTTCTGGGCAGCGGTCAGCTGATGACCGAAATGAAGAATGGTCAGCGCGCCTACACCCATGTGCTGCTGGACGAAAGCTGTCCTGTGTAATCCAACCGAAAGCGAGCGATCACCTTGGTCGATACAGCCTTTGCCCTTTTTGATTTTGACGATACCCTCGCCCGTGGCGATTCCATCCTGCCTTACCTTATGTACTGCATCAGGCGCGGCAAGGCCCCGAAGACGCAGCTTCTCCGCGCCGCCTGCGGCTACGTCCGCTGGCTGCTGAATCCCGCCTCTGCCTCCGGCGCAAAGAAGTCCACCCTGACCTTCATCAAGGGCATGAAGCAGGATGATATGGACGAGCTGGCCCGGGACTTCTTCCGCGAAAGCCAAAGCCGGAGGTTCTTTCAGGACGGTCTGAAGGAGCTGTGGAGGCTTCGCGGCGAGGGGTACCGTATTCTGGTGGTATCCGCCTCTGCGGAGGTCTACATGCGCGTGCTACCCGAATTCCTGCCGGTGGACGCGGTGCTGTGTACTGCCTGCCCGGTGGACGCAGACGGCTGCTATACGGGCGAGGTAGGCGACAACTGTAAGGGCGATGAAAAGCCCCGCAGGATTGAGGCATACCTGAAGACCCAGCAGCTGCGGCTGGACAAGTCCCGCTCCTGCGCCTACGGCGACTCCCCCTCCGACGCTCCCATGCTGCTGCTGACCGACGCTCCACGCCTGATCAATCCCAAGAAGAAGCTGGCGGAAAAGCTGCCTCAGGCAGTCCGGCTCAGCTGGAAATAACAACACCCGAAAGGAGCAGATTCCCATGGCCCAGAAGGCTACCGATATCGTGCTGGATTTTGCCCTTGAGCACTACGTCACCTCCACAAAAGTCAGCAGGGTGAACGGCAGGGACAAGAAGATCCGCGTCACCCGTTCCCAGCTGTCAAAGGATGCCGCGCAGAATCTGCTCAAGTACCTGACCAATCACGGCATGACCGAGGACGAGGCCGTCAGCCATATCACCCGGCGCTTCAACGTGGTGTTGACCGCACAGACCAAAGCGCCCTTCGGCCTGCGCCGGAAGAGCGACAACACGCTGCTCTACCTCGTCTGCGGCGTAGTGCTGATGCTGGGCGGCGCAGCCGGTTTGTTCGCTGCCTCCAACAAGACCCTGTACGGCTTCATCCTGCTGATGGGCGCCATGGTGCTGTGGACGGGGCTTGATCCCCTGCCCCGGGCTATGACGAAGTTCTGGCGGGAATACTGTCAGGACTTTGACGGCATGACCCTTGCCGATCTGGAAGCGCTGCATGAGCTGGTCGTCAAGACGGCACGAAAGAATTCGCTGGATCAGTAAAAGGACGTGAAAGGCCATGACCGTAATCCGACGGATCACCCGCGAAACCGCCTCCACGGTGCAGATGATCACAGAACCCGTGCTTGCAGGCGACGTGACTCTGCTCAGGATTGGCCGCAACAGCCTTTCACTGGGGTACGTCCCCGCCAAGCCAGCCGCCATGACGGTCTTTCCTCCTGCCGAGCATGTTGATTTTTCCCTTGCGCTTTCGGACAGCTCCACAGCGCTGTTCGCGGCCTATGAGGAAGAAATGTGCATCGGTACGGCGCTCGTCCGCTGCCGCGAGGACGGCTGGGCAGACGTGGAGGATATCCGCGTGGCCGCCGTACACTGCCGCAAGGGTATTGCCCGTTCCCTGCTGGACGCCTGCGAGGCCTTCGCCCTTCGCCATGGCTGCGAGGGTCTGCACATGGCCGTTCCTGATTCCAATCCCGGTGCGTGCCAGTTTGCCGAAAAGACCGGCTTCATCCTGCAGGGTTTTGACAAAGCTGCCCTCATCCTTACCGGCACAGAACGCGCCAAACCCCTTGCCGCACGTTCCGTGCTGCTCCATCTTTATCGAAACAAGAAAGGTTGATATATCCCATGATGCGTTTGCAGAAGTACCTTGCCCTGTCCGGCGTGGCCAGCCGCCGCGCCTCCGAAAAGCTCATCGCTGAAGGCCACGTCGCCGTGAACGGTCAGGTCATCACCGAAATGGGCGTGCAGGTGGACGAAACCCGCGACCGTGTGACCGTAGACGGCACGCTGATCCACCTGGAGGAAGAAAAGCACTACATCGCCTACAACAAGCCCATGGGCGAGGTGACCACCGTTTCCGATCCCGAAGGACGCGCCACCGTGATGGACAAGTTCCGCGATTACCCGGTGCGGCTTTTCCCTGTGGGACGTCTGGACTATGACAGCGAAGGCCTGCTGCTGCTGACCAACGACGGCGAGCTGATGAATGATCTTCTCCATCCCAGCCGCGAGGTCAACAAGACCTATCTGGCCAAGGTCAGCAACCATGTGGATGACGACGTGCTGCGCCGTCTGCGCGCCGGCGTGTCCATCGACGGACGCCTGACCTCCCCCGCCAACGCCCGTCTGGTGCGTCACGAAGCTTTCGACAGCTTGGTAATGGTGACGATCCATGAGGGCCGTTACCGTCAGGTTCGCCGCATGTTTGAAGCAGTGGGCCATCAGGTGGTGCAGCTCAAGCGCGTGGGCTTTGCCTCTGTGCAGCTGGGCGATCTGCCCCGGGGTCAGTGGCGGCATCTATCGGCGGAAGAAGTCAAGCGTCTGAAGGAGCTGTAAGCCATGGCCTACATTCTTCGATCCGCACGGTACATCGCCGCCGACTGCCTGCACCAGATCATTCAGCCCGGCGATACGGTGATTGACGCTACCCTTGGCAACGGTCACGACACCTGCATGCTGGCAGAGCTGGTCGGCGAAGAGGGGCAGGTCATCGGCTTTGATATCCAGCCCGACGCTGTGGAGCGCACCCGTGCGCTGCTGACCGGAAAGGGCCTGATTGCCCGGTGCGAGCTCCACGCGGAGGGACATCAGCACATTCCGGACTATGTGCATACCCCCGTGCGCGCCGCCGTATTCAATCTGGGCTGGCTTCCCGGCGGCGACAAGTCTGTCACCACCCGCTGGGAAACCACCTTCGCCGCTATTTCCGCCGCACTGAAGCTGCTGGTCAGGGACGGCGTATGCACCGTGTGCGCCTATCCCGGACATGCCGAGGGCGACAGGGAGCGCGGCGCACTGATGGAATGGCTGTCCACGCTCCGTCCGCAGGAGTACAACGTGCTGCATCACCGTTTCCTCAATGCCGGAAGCGGCGCGCCGGAGTGCTTCATCATCCAGAAACAGTGAGGTACCGCCGATGTTGATCCGCCGTGCAGAACCCGCCGACAGTACGACCCTTTCAGCGCTTGCCTGCCGGATGTGGGAGCATGATCCGCAGGAGCTGGCTGCTGAATTTGACCAGCTTACCACCTCGCCGGAAGCCGCGTGCTTTCTCGCGTACTGCGGAGACGTTCCCGTCGGCTTTGCGCAATGCCAGCTGCGGCATGATTACGTGGAGGGCACGACCACAAGCCCCGTAGGCTTTCTGGAGGGCGTATACGTGGATGAAGCCCATCAGCGCCGCGGCATTGCACGCTGCCTGATCGCAGAGTGCGAGGACTGGGCCCGTAGCATGGGCTGCACCGAGTTCGCCAGTGACTGCGAGATTGACAATCAGGCAAGCCTCGCCTTCCATCTGGCGGCGGGCTTTCAGGAAACAGGCCGTACCATCTGGTTTGCAAAAAAGCTGTAAAGGAGACGTATCATGCGTCGCAAGGAGCTTGTCACCTTCACCAACATGTGCATGATCGAAGACGGGCATGGCAATGTGGCGCTTCAGGAGCGCACGGGCAGCTGGCCTGGCACAGCCTTTCCCGGAGGCCATGTGGAGTTCGGAGAAAGCTTCACCCGGGCCGTGATCCGGGAGGTACAGGAGGAAACCGGCCTAACCATTGTGCATCCCCGGCTTGTGGCCGTAAAGGACTGGGTCAATGAGGACGACAGCCGGTATGTGGTGCTTCTCTACCGCGCCAATCGCTTCACCGGCACGCTTACCTCATCCTCCGAGGGGCGCGTATGGTGGCATCCCCTGGACAAGCTTGACGAGGCAGGCATGCGGGACTCCATGCGCTGGATGCTTCAGGCCTTTCTGGATGAAGACGTCAGCGAACACCTGCTTTACGAAGAAGACGGAGAATGGAAGAATATCCTGCTGTAAGCATGAATGCAGAGCTTCAAAAACGCCTGCAACCGCAAAAGCTCCTGCTTTTCAGCAGGAACTTTTGCGATTGTTGGCTTTTTGATGATCTGACAGCTGCTGATTGATATCAGCAGCTGTTTTTGTTATTGATGCATTATTGATGTATCATGATATCCGACCCGCAGTATTCGCAGGCGACCGTACGGGACTTTCCGTCGGCAGTAATCGGCGCGCCGCACTGGGGACACTTGATCACCCGCGGGCCCGTCATTACAGGCTCCGCAGGCTTCGGCTCCACGGGCTCTGACTGCGCATATGCGCCTCCGCCGATGTAGACAACGCCCACAACCTGATTGATGCGCACACCCTGCAGATATTTCCGCTCCAGCAGCATGAGCACGTCCTTTACTGCCTGTTCGCTGCCCATATGCCTTTTGAAATCGCCCACCGACTGCACGGGCTGCGGAATGTACGCAAGCCTCTCCGCATAGGAGCGGGCAAGCTTGCGCCGGCGACGGTAGCGGATCAACCGGTACAGCGGATACCCCGGAAGCGCAGTCAGGGCCAGACCAATGATCATTCCTTCATCAATCTCAAAAATGAGGATCAGCGACACCAGACCGAAAATGAAGGTGTAAAAGCCCAGCACAAGCATACCTATCCATTCCAGACAGGATATGCCTCCCCGGGCCTTACGGTCCAGAAAGGTTTCAGGAGAACGGATCATGCATTACCCCCGGCTGGCGAAACCGACCTTCTTCTGCACCTTGCGAAGGGTCTTGTTGGCCAGATAATTGGCAGTTCTGGCATTCTCATCCAGCACGCCCTGCAGATAGGCCTTGTCGGCAATCAGGCGCTTGAATTCCGCCTGAAGGGGCTCCAGCGTGGCGATGACGCAATCGGTGGTTCGGGCCTTCAGCGTACCGTAGCCCTGACCGGCAAGCTCGTTCTGCAGCTCCTCCAGCGTGCCCGCGCCCAGCGCAGACATGATGGACAGCAGGTTGCTCACGCCGGGCTTGTTTTCCGGATCATAGCGAATCTCGCCGTCGGAGTCGGTCACCGCGCGCTTGATCTTGCGGCGGATGGTATCCGGATCATCCAGCAGAGCCACATACGTGTCCTCAGGATCGGACTTGGACATCTTACGGGTGGGCTCCTGCAGGCTCATGACCTTGGCGCCGACCTTGGGAATGTAGCCCTCGGGAATGGTGAACACGTCGCCATAGACGCCGTTGAAGCGCTGCGCAATGTCGCGGCACAGCTCCAGGTGCTGCTTCTGATCCACGCCCACAGGCACCAGATTGGTCTGGTACAGCAGAATATCGGCAGCCATCAGCACAGGATAGGTGAACAGGCCGGCGTTGATGTTGTCGGCATGCTTGGCAGCCTTGTCCTTGTACTGGGTCATGCGCTGCAGTTCGCCCATGTAGGTGAAGCAGTTCAGGATCCAGCTCAGCTCGGCATGACCGGGCACATGGCTCTGGCAGTAGATCAGGCTCTTCTTGGGATCAATGCCGCTGGCGATATAGATGGCGGCCAGCTCCATACAGCGGCGGCGCAGCTCCGCAGGATTCTGACGGACAGTGATGGCATGCATATCCACGATGGAATAGATGCAGTCATACTCGTCCTGCAGCTTGGAGAAGTTACGCAGCGCGCCAATGTAATTGCCCAGCGTCAGGGTGCCGGAGGGCTGAATACCGGAGAAAATGATCGGCTTTTTTTCGGGCTTCTGGTTCTGTACCTCGGACATGGGAATTCCTCCTTACAATTTACGGCGCAGGATACGGGGAATCCCGTTTCGCCGGAAAATAAAAAACACCTGTCCTGCTCTGGGGACAGATGACTGCGGTGCCACCCCTGTTGCACGCCGAAAAACAGCGCGCCTCTTGATCCTGATCACGGTGGAAGCCGTCGCGGGATACTGATGATACACGTTCCCCCGCGCCCTCGGGGCTCCACGGATCCGCCGCCTGCTGCCGGGCTCTCACCTGCCCCGGCTCTCTTGAAGCTGCTCTGCGTATCTCCCTGCCCGTCAACGGTTTAATCCATTATAGCCCAGATCGTCCCTGTTGGCAAGAGCAAATTTCGCCGTTCCTGTATTTCCGGCAGGAAATTCCCCCAGGGTATTGACAATATACTATACCTGTGGTTTAATGTATATCGTTTCAGGGTTTAGAATTTCTAAACAAACCACATTGATTCGCGGTTTAGAATCAGTAAACTTCCTTTGAAGGAGGGATCGCTTTGGATATCGGCGAAAAGCTGCGTCTGCTTCGTCTGCAGCGCGGTCTTACGCAGGAGGATCTGGCTGACCGGTGCGAGCTGAGCAAGGGCTTCATCTCGCAGGTAGAGAGGAATCTGGCCTCCCCTTCCATCGCTACGCTGACGGATATGCTTGAATGCCTCGGCTCCTCCCTCTCAGCCTTCTTCAGTGAGAAGACTGCGGAGAAGATCGTATATACGCCTCAGGACATGTTTGTAAAGGAAGACAGCGAGAACATCCGGGGCTCCATCACATGGCTCATTCCCGATGCGCAGAAGAACGCCATGGAGCCCATCCTGCTGGATATGGACGAGGGTGGCGAAAGCTATCCCCTGCCTCCCCATGAGGGCGAGGAGTTCGGCTATGTGCTTTCCGGCAGCATTTACCTGATTATGGGCGAAAAGAAAACGCGCATACGCACCGGCTGCAGCTTCTGCATCCATCCCAGAGAAACCCACTCTCTGCGCAATGCCGGCAAGACCCGCGCCCGTGTGCTGTGGGTATCCAATCCGCCCACATTCTGATTTTCCCTCATTCTGATATATGGAAGGGAGTTTGTCCCATGGCAGTTGAAAAGGAACATCTGATTGATCTGCGCGGCGTCAGCAAGGAATACGACGGCGTTCAGGTGCTTGACAATATCAATCTCTACATCCGCAAGAAGGAATTCATGACCCTGCTGGGCCCCTCCGGCTGCGGCAAGACGACCACGCTGCGCATCATCGGCGGCTTTGAAACCCCTACCTCCGGTCAGGTGCTGTTTGACGGGCAGGATATCGCCTATCTGCCGCCCTACAAGCGCCGCGTGAACACCGTATTCCAGAAGTACGCGCTGTTCCCCCATCTGAACGTGCATGACAACATTGCCTTCGGCCTGAAGCTGAAGAAGGTGCCCAAGTCCGAGATCGACCGCAAGGTGGATTATATGCTGGATCTGGTGAATCTTCGCGGCTACGGCAAGCGCCATGTGGATGCGCTCTCCGGCGGCCAGCAGCAGCGCGTGGCCATCGCCCGCAGCCTTGTCAACGAGCCCGAGGTGCTTCTGCTGGACGAGCCTCTGGGCGCGCTGGACCTGAAGCTGCGCAAGGAGATGCAGCTGGAGCTGAAGAGCATGCAGCAGCGGCTGGGTATCACCTTCCTGTACGTCACCCACGATCAGGAGGAAGCGCTGACCATGAGCGATACCATCGTGGTGATGCGGGACGGCCGGATCCAGCAGATCGGCGATCCCAAGTCCATCTATGACGAGCCCAAGAATGCCTTCGTGGCTGATTTCATCGGCGAGAGCAACATCCTGCGCGGCACCATGGTTCGCGACGAGCTGGTGGAAGTCGGCGGCTTCACCTTCCCCTGCGTGGACTTCGGCTTTGGCGAAAACGCTCCGGTGGACGTGGTGATCCGTCCCGAGGATATCATGCTGGTGGGCGAAGACGTGGGCCAGATGGTGGGCACCATCCGCAGCGTGCTGTTCAAGGGCGTGCACTATGAGATGATGATCGACGCGGGCCCCATCACCCTGAAGGTACATTCCACCACCATGCAGCCCCAGGGCAGCCGGGTGGGCATCAACATCGTTCCCTTCAACATCCATATCATGAAACCTATGCAGGAGGCGAAGTAACGTCATGATCTCGAGCGTTGCACTTCCCTGGTGGGCCATGGTGTGCATGGGTGCGGGGCTGGCGGCGTTTATCGCGATGCTGGTGATTTCCATCAAGCGGAATCACGGCGTCAAGCGCTCCCTGTTTGCATCCCCCTATGCGCTGTGGATGATCATCTTCACCGTGCTTCCGGTGATCCTGATCAGCTATTACGCCTTCACCGACTCCAACGGCGCATTCACCCTGGATAATTTCAAGAATTTCTGGGACTCCCATTATGAAGCCAACAAGGTCATCGCCGCCGAAGCAGAGCGGCTGGGCGTGGACTACTCCCAGTACATTGTCCGCGGCACGGTGAACGTAGATACGCTGGTCTATTCCCTGTGGATGGCCTTCCAGTGTACGGTCATCTGCCTGCTGCTGGGCTATCCGGCCGCGCTTTTCATGGCTGACCGGAAGATGAAGCTGGGCTCCACGCTGGTGGTTCTGTTTATCATTCCCATGTGGATGAACTTCCTCCTGCGCACTATTGCATGGATGAGCCTTCTGGAGGACAGCGGCCTGATCAACAGCTTCCTGCGCTGGCTGGGCTTCGACAGCGTGCAGTTGATGTACACCTCCGGCACGGTGCTGCTGGGCATGGTATACAACTTCCTCCCCTTCATGGTCTTCCCCATCTACACGGTGCTGAACAAGATGGACTACCGTCTGAGCGAGGCCGCCGCTGACCTTGGCTGCAACAGCTGGCAGACGCTGTATAAGGTGACCATGCCCCTGTCTATCCCGGGTGTGATCAGCGGCATTACCATGGTATTCATGCCCTCTGTCACCACGTTCTTCATTCCCCGTATACTGGGCGGCAGCTATACCATGATGTTCGGCGACCTGATCGAGAGCAAATTCCTGACCGAGGGCAACTGGAACGCAGGCTCCGCGCTGTCCCTGATCATGATGCTGCTGATTCTGGTAAGCCTGTCCATCCTGCGCAAGGCTGATCCCAATGGCGAAGGAGGCGGCATTGCATGATGAAGTTCCTCAAGCGCTTCTACCTCGGAATCATCATGGTGTTCCTGTACATTCCCATTGTGGTGCTGATTGTGCAGAGCTTCAACGCCGGTGAAAGCCGCGCCAAGTGGGAGGGCTTCTCCCTGCGCTGGTACGGCGAGCTCCTGCGGGACGAGCGCATCCTGAACGCGCTTTACATCACCGTGTCCATCGCGGTGCTGGCCATGATCATCTCTACCGTGCTGGGCACGCTGGCCGCCATCGGCATTCACGCCATGAAGAAGCGTCCTCAGGCCCTGATGATGACCATGACCAACCTGCCCAATACCATGCCCGATATCGTCACCGGTATTTCACTGATGCTGCTGTTCCTCTTCACGCAGGTAGACCGCGGCTATGTGACCATGCTGCTGGCGCACATTACCTTTGACACTCCCTACGTCATCCTCTCCGTGCTGCCGAAGCTGAAGCAGATGAACCGGCACACCTACGAGGCCGCGCTGGATCTGGGCGCTACGCCCATGTACGCGCTGTTCCATGTGATCATCCCCCAGTGCAAGCAGGGTATCATCACCGGCGCCATGCTGGCCTTTACCCTCTCGCTGGACGATTTCACCATCAGCTACTTCACCACCTCGCCGCTGGTGCAGAATCTGTCCACGCTGATCTATTCCGCTACGCGTACCGGCATCGATCCTACACTGAACGCACTGTCTGCGCTGATGTTCATCGCGCTGCTTGTGCTGCTGTTGATCGTCAACCGCCGCACCGCAGAGGATTCCGCACACTGATCAAGGAGGAGATAGTCATGAAAAATCTTTTGAGGGCTGCGCTGACTGCCGTCGTGTGCCTGTCTCTTGTCTTCTCCTGCACAGCGCTGGCTGATTCCCAGCCCGTGACAGATCAGGTAGTAAACGTCTTCAACTGGGAGGATTACATTGCTCCCGAGGTACTGACCATTTTTGAAGAAGAGACCGGCATCCATGTAAACTACATGTGCTTTACCACCAACGAGGACATGATTGTTCAGGTGGAGGCCAATCCCGGCGCGTTTGACTTATGCTTTCCCTCGGACTACATCATCCAGCGCATGATCGCCAAGGACATGCTGGCAGAGATTAACTTTGACAACGTGCCCAATGCGATACAGACCATGGATCATCTTCTGAATCCCAGCTATGATCCGGAGAACAAGTACTCCATCCCCTACATGTGGGGTACAGTTGGCATCCTCTATGACGCTTCCCGTCTCCCTGAGCCGGACAGGAGCTGGTCCATCCTGTGGGATGAGCAGTATCAGAGCAGCATCTTCATGATGGATTCCATCCGCGACAGCTTCGGCGTGACGCTGAAGTATCTGGGTCAGAGCGTCAACTGCACGGATATTCCTTCCCTCTTCGCCGCCCGCGACAGGCTGATTGATCAGAAACAGCTGGGCGTTGTCAAAGCCTATCAGGTGGACGAAACCAAGGATAAGATGGTAGCCGGCGAAGGTCTGCTGGCTGTGATGTGGTCCGGCGATGCAATGTACGCCATCGACCTCAACGAGAATCTTGACTATTTTGTTCCCCGCGAAGGCTCCAACGTCTGGGTTGACGGCGCGGTGATCCCAAAGACCACCAAGAACAAGGAGAATGCGGAGAAGTTCATCAACTTCCTCTGCCGTCCCGATATCGCCGCCATGAACTGGAATTACATCTGGTACTCCACACCCAACAAGGGAGCAATCGCCATCATCGAATCGGAATATGAGTACGATTACACATCCAACCACGTGCTCAATCCTTCCGACGAGACACTTGCCACCTGCGAGTTTTTCCAGGACATCAGCGATGATTTCCTCAGCGTATATGAAGCGCTCTGGATGGACGTCAAGAATACCAAGTAAAACGAAAAACCACCGGCCATTCCGGTGGTTTTTCATTTATCCTTCCTCCGTCGCTATGCGCGCCAGCTCATCAAAGGCTGCGATCGTTTCCTGATACGTTGTAGCATATTTGGGCAGTAGCTCCTGCATGTAAAACTCCCGGAACTTTCTGGCAAAGCCCTTATGCGTCACAAGCGCTTCGGCATGATCGCCGGACAGGTTGTAGGTTGTGTCCACCTTGGTGAACATGACGCCGACGCCCTCATACAGCGCAATCTCCATGCTGGGCAGCGGGTTGCCTTTTTTCAGGAACCGGATGGAGAAGTACGGATTATTCACCGTCTGATCCCGCAGGTGCTTGATGATCGCCATCCTCTCCGCCAGCGTATACGGTCTCATGGCAAAGAAGTGATTCGTCTGCTTGCCTGTCAGCACAAAGTTCTTCATTGCATCAAAGCTGAACACCACGTTTGTCACCTTACGCTTGTTCATGATGTTGTTATAGCGGTTCAGATGCACGTCGTAAAACTGCTGCACAAAGCAGGGCATATCGGCAGGATCGAGAAATCCGCTCTGACGGAATCCATCCAGCGCAGAGGAACGCAGCACGTCGGGATGGATATAGTAGATCGAGATGTCCGGCTTAATGGAGAAGATCTCCTTATCCTTTTCCATCTGACGCAGCTGACTCGTATAGGAAACATAGTCTCCCACAGACATAGACACGGGGAAATTATTCTTCAGCTTCGGCAGATATCGTCCATAGAAATTCAGCAGACGCACGGTTTTGTCCTCGCCGTCGCAGGGGCGCGACTCTGCCAGATACAGCGTGTGCTGATTATGCATCAGCAGATTCCGGACGTGCTTCTCACCGTTTTCAGCCGTATGCATCATGATCATCATGTTGGACTGATAGATGGCGCTCATTTCCTCCGGACACACGCCTGGCTCCACCAGAAGCGCATCATACCAACTGTAGTACAAAAGCGGCTGGATGGCAATCACGTTCTGCACAGCCACGTCGTCCGCCATGTTGACAAAATGCCGCACGGAAACACGGCCCTCCCGCCCGGCGGCAGCAAGCTCCTCCGCCAGAAGCGTGCACAGGCTGACGTTCAGACAGCCGCAGATGGTGATCTCCAGCCTGCCGCTGGCTGCTGCATGACGGATCAGCGGGCGTATTTCCTTCGTTGTATAGCCGCTCTCCGGCTGCGGCAAATTGAGGCTGATACCGCAGCACTTTCTCGCGCCTGAAAGTACAAGTTCACGGAAGGCCTTCCTGTCCTGATAATCCACTACGCCCATCCTGCTGATTTCCAGCGCTTCCTCCAGCTCCAGCCAGTGCCGCTGCGGCCATCCGCTCCCGATATGCTCCTTGAGCGCGTCATAAAACTCTTCCTGCACACGGATGCTCGTCTGGTCGGACAGAATCCTGAATATGCTGTTGCGGCTTCTGAAGCCCACAAGCCTTGACACTTCGGAGGCAGAAATCCCTTCCTCCTCCAGAATACGCCTCAGGCAGGCGCTGAACTGCTCATACTTTTTCATCAGCTTATCTCCCGAACTTGATCATCTATCTTCAAAGTATACACTTTTTCCATTCCCTGTCAATCAAATTTGTCCCCGGAAGCTGTTCAGAACATAAAAAAGACGAGGCCGCAGCCTCGTCTTTTCATTATGCATTTAAATGCGGATAACACCCTCAAAGTCGGTCACAGCATCGCCGGTAAGCCACACCTGACCATCCTTCTCATAGCGTACCACCAGCGTACCGCCAGGCAGCTGCAGATCAATATCCGAGCCGCGGGTGCACAGACCGGTCTCCACTGCAGCCACAGCCACAGCGCATGCGCCGGTGCCGCAGGCAGCGGTTTCGCCAATGCCGCGCTCCCAGACGCGCATCCTGATGCTGTTGCCGTCGATTACCTGTGCAAAGGAAACGTTCACACGCTGGGGGAAGAGCGGATCATTCTCAATCACAGGGCCTACCTGCGCCAGATTGATGCGGTTCACGTCCTCCACAAACATGACCACATGGGGGTTGCCCATGCTCACGCAGCAGATCTCACGCTCCTGACCTGCCAGATAGACCTTGCGCTGCATCACACGCTCGCCATCCAGCTTGACAGGAACCTCGCTGGGGCTGAAGGCCGGATAACCCATATCCACCAGCACAGAGAACACCTCGTCCTCGCGAATGAACAGCTGGGCGCTCTTCACGCCGCTGCCGGTTTCCAGCTTCATCTGATCCTTGCGGACACGACCGGATTCGTACAGGTACTTTGCCACACAGCGGATGGCGTTGCCGGCCACATAGCCTTCGGAGCCGTCCGCATTGAACATGCGCATCTTCGCATCAGCCTTGTTGCTGGACATAATCAGCACAATACCGTCCGCGCCCACGCCGGTACGGCGATTGGACAGGCGAACCGCCAGAGACTTGGCGCTCTCCACGCTCTGCTCGAAGCAGTCGAAGTACAGATAGTCGTTGCCGGTGCCGCGCATCTTGACAAAGTGCAGCTTCTTGCGCTCGGTGCGCATATTGTTGATGTCCACCAGCTCCACGTTCTGCAGCGTGTAGCGGCTGGTCAGCGCATCCACCAGGGCATTGGCGGTATCCAGACTGGTGAACAGCGGGATGCCGCGCTCAACGGCCTTGCGGCGCACGCGCACAGATTCCAGCAACGGGCTGCGGCCCTTGTTGGAGGTGGAAATCACATACTGCACCTGATTCTTCTCCAGCAGGCTTTCCATGGCGTTATGGCGCACCGTGGCGGCAAACAGACCGTGCTCCTGCAGGGCCTTTGCCGTGCCGGGAGTAGCAAAGAGATTGAAGCCCAGCTTGGCAAACTTGCGGGCCACGTCGGCCGCTTCCACCTTGTCCTTGTCGCGGACGGACAGCAGCAGGCCGCCGCTGTGACGCATCTTGTAATTTGCAGCCACAAGGCCCTTGTAGATGGCCTCCTGCAGGTTGGTACCCAGACCCAGCACCTCGCCGGTGGACTTCATCTCCGGGCCGAGGTGGGTATCCACGTCAGCCAGCTTTTCGAAGGAGAAGCAGGGCACCTTGACGGCGT
The DNA here is from genome assembly GCA_017471885.1 of Clostridia bacterium. GTDB lineage: Bacteria > Bacillota > Clostridia > Christensenellales > Aristaeellaceae > UBA11524. The sequence goes on from JAFURI010000087.1 coordinate 45,295, forward strand.
AATACGGGCTCTGACGGTACAGACCAGTGCCGTAGCCCATATCCCTGATCTTCTCGCCCAGCATGGCGCGGACGGCCAGATCCACCATGGGAACGCCCGTCACCTTGCTGATGTAAGGCACGGTACGGCTGGCACGGGGATTCGCCTCGATGACGTAGACCTCGTTGTGATAAACGATGTACTGAATGTTGATCAGACCCAGCGTGCCCAGCTCGATGGCAATCTGCTTGGTCACCTCAATCAGGCGCTGCGTCATGGCGCCGGTCAGATTCCATGCAGGATAGACCGCGATGGAGTCGCCGGAGTGCACGCCTGCAGATTCCACATGCTCCATGATGCCGGGAATCAGCACATCCTCGCCGTCGCAGATAGCGTCGGCCTCGGCCTCAATGCCCTTGAGGTACTGATCGATCAGGATCGGATTCTCAATGCCCTGTGCCAGGATGATCTTCATGTACTCCACGATATCGCTATCCTGGTAGGCAATGATCATGTTCTGGCCGCCCAGCACATAGGAAGGACGCACCAGCACGGGATAGCCCAGCTCGTTGGCAGCCTTCAGCGCTTCCTCGGTGTTCATCACCGTGGTACCCTGAGGACGCTTGATGCCGTACTTCTCCATAGCAGCGTCGAAGCGCTCACGATCCTCGGCTGCGTCGATCATATCCGCAGAGGTGCCCAGAATCTTCACGCCGGCCTGCTCCAGCGCATGGGTCAGCTTGATGGCCGTCTGACCGCCGAAGGCCGCCACCACGCCCACGGGCTTTTCGGTAGCAATCACGCCCAGCACGTCTTCGGGCGTCAGGGGCTCGAAGTACAGGCGGTCGGCGGTATCAAAGTCGGTGGACACGGTTTCGGGGTTATTGTTGATCATAACCACGTCGTAGCCGGCCTGCTTGAGCATCCACACGCAGTGGACGGACGCATAGTCGAACTCAATACCCTGACCGATACGGATGGGGCCGGAGCCAAGCACCATGACGCAGGGCTTCTTGGGACGGCTGGCAATGAACTGCTCGGCCTCGTTCTCCTCGTCATAGGTAGCGTAGAAATAAGGCGTCTGGGCCGCGAACTCAGCGGCACAGGTATCCACCATCTTATACACGGGATCGCGGTGGAAAGGCACCTTCTCGCCGGAGAGGCGCTCGATGGCCTTGTCGGGATAGCCCATCTTCTTGGCGGCCATGTAGGTATCGCTGTCGACGTGGCCTTCCTTCAGGCGGGTTTCCATATCAAACAGGTTCTTGAACTTGTTAAGGAAGAAGTAGTCGATCTTCGTGATCTCGTGCAGCTGCTCCAGGCTCACGCCGCGGGCAATCGCCTCATACACGGCGAACATGCGCTGGTCGGTGCACTTGCCGATCAGCTCGATCAGCTCTTCATCATTCAGCTCCGCCATGGCCTTCATGCGCATGGTGTCGCAGCCGATTTCCGCGCCGCGGACGGCCTTCATCAGCGCCTGCTCTACGCTCACGCCAATGGACATCACCTCGCCCGTGGCCTTCATCTGGGTGCCCAGCGTACGCTTGCCGTACACAAACTTGTCAAAGGGCCACTTGGGCACCTTGGCCACGATATAGTCGATGGTGGGTTCAAAGCCGGCGATGGTCTTGCCGGTCAGCGCGTTCTTGATCTCGTCCATCGTGTAGCCGATGGCGATCTGCGCAGCGCACTTGGCAATGGGGAAGCCCGTTGCCTTGGAGGCTAGCGCGGAGGAACGGCTCACGCGGGGATTAACCTCGATGACGGCATACTCAAAGGAATCAGGATGCAGGGCAAACTGGCAGTTGCAGCCGCCTTCCACCTCCAGCGCAGTCACAATATCCAGCGCAGCGCGGCGAAGCATCTGATACTCAGCGGTATCCAGCGTCATGGCGGGAGCCACCACGATGGAGTCGCCGGTATGCACGCCCACAGGGTCGATGTTCTCCATGGAGCACACGGCGATCACGTTGCCCTTGCTGTCGCGCATGACCTCACACTCGATTTCCTTCCAGCCGGAGATGCACTTCTCCACCAGAATCTGGGTGATGGGGCTCAGTCGCAGACCGTTGGCTGCAATCTCGCGAAGCTCCTCCTCATTCTGGCAGATGCCGCCGCCCTCGCCGCCCATGGTGAAGGCAGGACGCACAATCACAGGGTAGCCGATCTTCTCTGCCAGCGTCAGCGCGTCCTCCAGGGTTTCCACCACGTCGGAGGGAATGCAGGGCTGGTGGATGGACTCCATGGTTTCCTTGAACTTGAGACGATCCTCCGCTTTCTCGATGGTCTCACACTTGGCGCCCAGCAGCTTCACGCCATGCTGATCAAGGAAACCCTCCTTGGCCAGCTGCATGGACAGGGTCAGGCCGCTCTGGCCGCCCAGCGTGGACAGCAGACTGTCAGGCTTTTCCTTCAGAATGATGCGGCGCAGCACGTCCAGAGACAGGGGCTCGATGTAAATGTGATCCGCAGAGGAATGGTCGGTCTGGATGGTGGCCGGATTGGGATTGACCAGCACCACCTCAAGACCTGCAGCCTTCAGCGCACGGCAGGCCTGAGAACCGGCATAGTCAAACTCTGCGGCCTGACCGATCACGATGGGGCCGGAACCAATGATCATGACTTTTTTCAGTTCAGGATTCAGCGGCATTCCTTATTACCTCCCATCAGCGCAATAAAGCGGTCGTAGATGCAACGGGTATCCATGGGGCCGCCGCAGGCTTCCGGCTGGAACTGCACGGAGAACGCGGGCATATCGCTGTAATCCAGGCCCTCGCAGCTGCCGTCGTTGCGGTTGACAAAACGGAGGATCACGTTCTCCGGCAGCTGCGTATGATCCACAGCGTAGCCGTGATTCTGGCTGGAAATATAGTTCAGCCCGGTGATTACGTCCTTCACAGGCTGATTTCCGCCGCGATGACCGTACTGCAGCTTCAGGGTGGTGCAGCCCTGGCTCATGGCCAGCAGCTGATGACCCAGGCCAACGCCCATCACAGGCAGCTTTTCCTCGCACAGCATGGCGATCTCGCGGACGATCTCCTCATTGTCCGCAGGATTGCCCGCACCGTTGGAGATCAGTACGCCGTCAGGATTCAGTGAAAGAATATCCTTCGCGGTATAGGATGCAGGCACGCAGGTTACCGCGCAGCTGCGCTTTTCCATCTCAGTCTGACCATTGCCCCTTGCGCCAAGATCCCACAGGACAACGTTGTACATGCCCTTGGTGCGGGGGAGCTGCACTTCCTTGCAGGTATGCGCATCAACGCTGGGATGGAAGCCCATCTCCTTCAGCTGAGCAACCACCTCATCGGCGTTCTCGGGCTTTTCGGTCAGGATGGCGGCGTTCATTACGCCCTTGTCGCGCAGCTTACGGGTCAGGGCACGGGTATCCACGCCGGTCAGCGCCGTCACGCCGTACTCCTTCAGATAATCGTCCAGCTTGCCCGTGCAGCGGAAATTGCAGGGCTGATCGGTGATTTCACGCGCTACATAGCCGGACAGCACCGGATTGGGACAACCCTCTTCCCGCGGAATCACGCCGTAGTTGCCTATGCAGGGAAAGGTCTGCACCACAATCTGGCCCGCATAGCAGGGATCCGTCAGGGTTTCCATGTATCCGACCACAGAGGTGTTAAAGACCAGTTCCGCCATGGCGCACTTCTGTGCACCCCGCAGCTCGCCCTCGTACAGGGAGCCGTCTTCCAGCAGCAGATAACCCTTCTTCGCCATGCTTACTCCCCCTTCATCACAGCGACCATAACGGCCTTCTGGGCATGCAGACGATTCTCGGCCTCGTCAAAGATCTCATCCGCATGAGCTTCGAACACGTCCGCGGTAATCTCCTCGCCGCGGTGAGCAGGCAGGCAGTGCTGCACCATACATCCGGGATGCGCCTGCGCCATCAGCTCTGCGTTGACCTGATAGCCTGCAAAAGCCTTTTCGCGGATCTCCTTCTCACCCTCCTGACCCATGGAAGCCCATACGTCGGTGAAGATAACGTCTGCATCCTTCGCCGCCTCCATGGGCTTGTCGGTCATGAAGAACATGCCGGGATATTCCTTCGTAAATTCCAGCACCTTCTGATCAGGCTGATAGGCCTCAGGACAGGCAATGGACACATGGCAGCCCATCTTCAGGAAACCTACGATGAGGCTGTTGGCCATGTTGTTGCCGTCGCCGATGTAGCACATATTCAGGCCTTCCAGCCTGCCCTTGTGCTCGCGGACCGTCTGCAGATCCGCCAGCACCTGACAGGGATGGCAGAAGTCCGTCAGGCCGTTGATAATCGGGATGCTGCCGTAACGGGCCAGCGTTTCCACTTCCTCCTGCTCAAAGGTGCGGATCATAATGCCGTCCAGATAGCGGCTCAGCACGCGGGCGGTATCCTCCACGGGCTCGCCGCGGCCGATCTGCAGATCCTTGCTGGAGAGGAACAGCGCATGTCCGCCCAGCTGGTACATACCCGTTTCAAAGCTGACGCGGGTACGGGTAGAAGATTTTTCAAAGATCATGCCCAGAGTCTTTCCCTGAAGGATCGGGTGAGGTATCCCTGCCTTGTTGTCGGCCTTGAGCTTGTCCGCCAAGTCAAGCAGCTCCTTGATTTCACCGGGGGTCAGATCAAGCAGCTTCAGCAGATGCTTCATATACGTGATTCCGCCTTTCCCTATTCTGCATGATAGAGTATGTGTTCATTTGCAGGGTGCAACGCCAATCAAAAGACAATCCAAATCCTTTGCACCCATTTTCCATTATAGCATAGTTTGCTGGTGGAGTAAAGACTGCCGAAGCGATAGAACAAACGCAGAACGAAACTTTTTCGCAGGATTTGCTCCAAACATTCGTAAAGGAGGCTCCTTTATGCAGAATCAGGGCCGTATCTGTCCCCGCGGCGCAAGCTATTACACATGGAAGCAGGGCGATACCCTTGCCAGCGTCGCCCGGGTAAACGGCACCACGGCGCAGGCTGTTCAGGTCATCAACGAGGACGTAGATTTCTCTTCCATCGCTCCCGGGACGGAAATCTGCATTCCCAGTCAGGTCTACACCTGCATCACAGGCCGCGCCTACGCAGTGCAGTCCGGCGAAACCTTCCAGAGCATTGCGGATAAGCTGGGTATCACCGTATATGAGCTGCAGGAGCGCAATCCCGGTGTGGACGCAAACAACCTGACCATCGGCCAGGTCATCTGCATCCCGGATGCATCTACATCCGCCCCGTCCCAGCCGCAGCAGCCCACCCAGCCCCCCGCGACCGTTCCGCCTACGCCGTCCTTCTCCTGCCCTGTCGGTTACGAAGCCCGCTCTGTGCGCACCGGCCAGACCTATGCCGATCTTCTGCAGGAGCTGAACGTCAGCTACCGCGCCATGCGCACCGCCAACCCCACCCTGCGTCCCGGCGGTTTGGTAAGTGGCATGCGCTATTGTGCGCCGCCCGCCGGTACAAGGCAGATCTGCAGCGGTACGCGCACCTATACCATCCAGCCGGATGAAAATCTTGACGTGCTGGCAGCCAATCTGCGCACCACCAAGGGTCGGCTGCTGATGCTGAATCCCACACTCCTGCCCTCGGACTTCTCCTCCGGCACCGTCATCTGCGTGCCCCTGACGTAACAGTAAAAGGGATGACAGCAAACGCTGTCATCCCTTTTGTTCATCCGATCGAATCCAGATAGGCCTGCTGGCCCAGCGCGAAGGCATCGTTTCCCTCGCAGTCCACCGCCACCACCAGCGGCAGCTCCTTCACCGTCAGTCGCTTTACCGACTCCGGGCCCAGATCGTCCCACGCAATAACCTCCAGCGAAGTCACGCACTTTGCGCCCAGCGCAGCAGCTCCGCCAACTGCGGCAAAATAAACAGACGGATGCTTCCGCATGGCGGCAACCACCTCCGCGCCGCGAAGTCCCTTGCCGATCATGCCGGACAGTCCCCTCTCCAGCAGCGGTGGCGTACAGGCGTCCATGCGTACCGAGGTGGTGGGGCCGATGGAACCCACGGGACGGCCCTGCGGCGCAGGAGTCGGGCCCGCATAGTAGATCACCTGACCCTCCAGCGGAATGGGCAGCTCCTCATCCCGGCGGATGCAATCCATCATCCGCAGATGCGCAGCGTCACGGGCCGTGTAGATCACTCCGCTGAGCAGAACCTGATCCCCCGCATGCAGGGAACGGATCACGTCCTCCCCCAGCGGTGTGGTGATATGCCGCATTAGCTCCGCCTCCTTACAATACGATGGTCTTGTGCCGGGTCACATGACAGCCCACGTTAACCGCCACAGGCAATCCGGCGATATGCGTGGGCGCAGCCTTGATATGCAGTCCCAGACAGGTGGTGCGGCCGCCCAGCCCCTGCGGGCCGATGCCGCTGGCGTTGACTGCTTCCAGCAGTTCCCGCTCCATTTCCGCGTAGAAGGTATCGGCATTCGCCTGATCCAGCGGCTGAAGCAGCGCTTCCTTGGCCATCAGCGCAACCTGCTCAAAGTCGCCGCCAATGCCCACACCCAGCACCATGGGCGGACAGGGATTGGCTCCGGCCAGCCGCACCGTTTCCAGTACGAACTGCTTCACGCCCTCCCTGCCTTCGGCAGGCGTCAGCATGGCCAGACGGCTCATGTTCTCGCTGCCAAAGCCCTTTGGGGCGATGGTCAGCGTCAGCTGATCTCCCGGCACAAGGGATGCATGAATAATTGCAGGAGTGTTGTCCCCGGTATTCCTGCGGCGCAGGGGATCTTCCACCACACTCTTACGCAGCAGGCCGTCAACATAACCGCGTCTCACGCCCTCATGCACCGCCTGATTGAAATCGCCCTCGATATGCACGTCCTGGCCGATCTCGGCAAACACCACAGCCATGCCGGTATCCTGACAGATGGGCATGCGCTCCCTGCGGGCGATTTCCTCATTCTCGCAGAGGATCTCCAGCATCCCGCGTGCAGGCGCAAAAGGCTCGCAGGCCGCGCAGCGATGCAGCGCGCAGGCGATATCGCCGGGCAGATCCACATTGGCCTCCACACAGGCCTGTGCCACCGCCTCCGTGACAGCCGAAGCCTTGATCGTCCTCATTCTTCATCCTCCATGAAAAGCCGCTTCAGGTTCAGCGCCGCCGCCTTGACGGCGTTTTTCTTGATCCCCATTGCGGTCAGTTCCGCCTGCGCCTGACGCAGATCAAGCCCGGACAGCATCTGCTCCACCAGCTGTGCCTCCAGCGACTGCTCTGCGGCGGGAGTCTTCTCCTCCGGCAGCGTTACCTCGTGAAAATCCAGCACAAGGCAATACTCGCCCTTTTCGGCCTTGGGATTGCTCTTCAGCATCTCCAGCACCTCTCCGGCCGTACCGCGGATGGTCTTTTCATGCAGCTTGGTCAGATCGCAGGAGGCAGAAATCCGGCACTGCGGCAGCGTCTGCTGAATCACTTCCACCAGCTCGATCACCCGGAAGGGCGACTCATGCACCACAGCGATTGCCGTCTGCCGCGCCATGGATACAAGCTTAGCCCGCAGATCCTTTTTCTCCCGGGGCAAAAAGCCGTAGAAGGCAAACTCGCGGGAATCGAAGCCGCTGACGGACAGCGCAGACACCGCCGCGCAGCAGCCGGGAATCGGGATGACCTCAATCCCCCGCTCCACGGCGGCCTTCACGAACCCGTAGCCGGGATCGGACACGCAGGGCGTGCCTGCATCCGTGGTCAGAGCCACGTCGATATTCTCCGCCAGCATGCGGTCTGCCAGCCACGCGCCCTTGTTCTCCTCATTATGCTGATGACAGGAGGTGAGCGGCGTTTCCAGCTGGAACACGTTAAGCAGCTTTTTGGTGACGCGGGTATCCTCCGCCGCGATCAGCGCTACGCTGCGAAGCGTTTCCACCGCGCGGGGGCTCATATCCTGCAGATTGCCGATGGGCGTCGCCACCACATAGAGCGTGGGCATCAGTCATCCACCTCCAGCCTCTGGGCCACGCGCAGCTTCGCGCTTCTGGCACGGAGATTGCGCGCCACCTCCTCATCGGAGGGAGGCACAGCGCCCCTGGCAAGCACCTTCACCAGAGGCTTCCTGCCGCAGGTGCAGATAGGCGCCTTCGGCGGACAGGTGCAGGGGTTCTGCAGCCGCTGGAAGCAGCGCTTCACCAGCCTGTCCTCCAGCGAATGGAAGGTAATGACCAGAATCCGTCCACCGGGCTTGAGACAATCCACAAAGTCGCACAGCGCCTTGTCCAGCGGATCCAGCTCGTCGTTCACTGCGATACGGATAGCCTGGAAGGTTCTGCGGGCGGGATGACCGTCGTCCTTGCGGCGTACAGCCTTCGGGATGGCCGCATCCACCGCATGCACCAGATCGAAGGTGGTCTCAAAGGGCTTCTTCGCACGATGCTCACAGATGATGGACGCAATCCGGGCCGCCCACTTCTCCTCACCGTAGTCGCGGATGATCCGGCAGATTTCCTTTTCCGGCAGCGTGTTGATCAATTCTGCCGCCGTCACGCCCCGGCTGGTATCCATGCGCATATCCAGCGGCGCATCCTCATGATAGGAGAAGCCGCGCTCACCCCTGTCCAGCTGGGGAGAGGATACGCCCAGATCCAGCAGCACGCCGTCAAGCAGGGGCGCACCCGCCGCCTCAAGCAGCTGCTTACCGTCATGGAAATTGCCGTGCAGGGCATGGAAGCCCTCAAATCCGCCCAGACGCTCCGAAGCGGCGTTGATGGCAGTCATATCACGGTCAATGCCATAGAGGGAGGCCGTTCCGCCGGATGCGCGCAGAATAGCGCCGCTGTGGCCGCCTCCGCCCAGCGTTCCGTCAGCATAAACGCCCTGCTCCTTTACGTTCATCCATTCAAGGACCTCATTGAGCAGTACAGGTTCGTGGATAAATTCCATGACACTTCTCCTTATTATCTACTGTGGATATGATCAGTCGTCCTTGTTCGCCGCAAGCTCCTTGCGGAAAATGATTTCCATCGGCTCACCGGGCAGGATCAGCGAGCCTGCATCCCTGTAGCCCAGACGCCGGTAGAAATGCTGCGCATCCTCGTTGGACTGGGTGGAGGTCAGGACCGAATCGAAGCCCTGAAGCGCCATCAGCCTCTCCCAGTGTTCCGCCAGCTTTGCGCCCGTCCCCTGTCCCCGCCAGCCTTCCAGCAGGTACAGCATGTTCATGAAGGGCGTATTGTCCCAGAACAGGCCCCAGCGCAGCCAGCCCACGCGCTGATTCTCCGTTTGCGCAATCAGTACGCGCCGGGTCTCGATCACCCTGTGCAGCTCGCCGTCGGATACGTGGCGATCGTGCTGCCGCAGCCAGTCATAATCCTCATGCGAGGCCATCCGAATCTGCATATGCATCACCTCAGCGCCACGTAAGGCCCAATTCCGTCCGAAGGCTGCCTGCGAAGTACAGGGATCCTGCCGCGATGACCACGCCGTCATCCCCTGCCAGCCTACGGGCCATGTGGAGGCCTTCCGACAGCGAGGATGCCGCCTGAGCGTTTCCGCCCAGCTCGTTCAGACGCCCTGCCAGCTCCTGCGCCTCCATGGCGCGGGGATTATCCGGCGTGACGGTCACAGCTGCGTCGGCCATTTCCGCCAGCATGGTCAGCATCTCCGGCTGAACCTTATCGGCCAGCACGCCGGTGAGCAGCACCCTGCGGCGAGGCTGCAGATGGCGGCTGACGTAACGATTCAGTGCCTCCACGCCCTGGGGATTGTGCGCGCCGTCGATCAGCACCCTCCCGCACCACTCCAGCCGGGCAGGCCATACCGCAGCCTCCATGCCCCGGCGCACAGCATCCTGCGGCAGATGGAAACCCTGCGCCTGCAGCGCTTCCACAACGCCCAGCACGGTCAGCGCATTGGTCAGCTGATGCTCGCCCGGCAGCGGAATACGCATATCCCGCCAGCTTTGATCCAGCTCATACGTCGCCGTAGAGCCGTACAGATCGCTCTTCGCGGAATGAATCATGCCGGTGTGCATCTGCCGCAGCGGCGCATGCTTCTCCTCCGCTGCACGGCGGAACACAGCCGCCACCCCGTCGTCCGCCGGATGGCAGACCACAGGTACGCCGGTCTTGATGATCCCCGCCTTCTCGGCCGCTACCTCCGCAAGCGTCGTGCCAAGGTACGCCATATGATCCAGCCCAATGGCGCCGATCGCGCAGACCAGCGGCTGAACGAAGTTGGTGGGATCCAGTCTGCCGCCCATACCGACCTCAACAATGGCGATATCCACCTGCTCGCTTTCAAAGGCCGCAAATGCCAGCGCCGTACCCAGTTCAAAGGGCGTGGCATGGCTTCCGGTTTCCTTTGTCAGACGTGCGGAAGCCTCCAGCAGTGGCTCGCCGCATCGTACCATTACGTCGTCGGACAGCGGGATTCCGTTGATCCTGATACGCTCCTGATAGGCCTGCAGGAACGGGGACGTATACAGACCCGTCCTGTAGCCTGCATGGCGCAGGATGGACTCCAGCATGGCGCAGGTACTGCCCTTGCCGTTGGTGCCTGCCACATGAATCACAGGCACCCTGCGCTGCGGACAAAGAGCGTCCACAAGATACATAACGTTCTCCAGCCCGCGCTTGCTGCCAAGCGCATAGGAGCCGTGAATCGCGTCAATCACCTGCTGAGCGGTCATGCCTTCTCCCCCTTCTACGACAACAGCGTATGGGAGGGGCGACATGCGCCGCCTCCCATACGTTGCAGAACATTACAGAGATTCCTTCAGTTCGTTGATACGGTTCTCCAGCTGACCAACCTTCACCTGATTGGCAGCCAGTTTTGCCTTCTCCTGCTCCACCAGCGCAGCGGGAGCCTTGCTGATAAAGCCCTGATTGTTCAGCTTGCCTTCGGCGCGGGCAATCTCCTTGCGGACGTTGTCCAGCTCCTTCTGCAGGCGTGCGATCTCCTTGTCAAAGTCCACCAGATCACCCAGCGGAATGAACAGCTCGCCTGCCTTGGTGACGGCGGACACGTTCTTACCGGTGATGGTGCCGCGGTCGGCGATCACCTCGGACTCGGAAGCGCCGGCCAGACGGCGGAAGTAGATATCCGCATCGGCAAGCGTATCCGCCCAGCCCTCGCCGGGCACCAGCATCAGACGGGTGCGCTTGGAGGGAGCCACGTTCATCTCGGCACGCAGATTGCGGATGGTGCGGATCACCTCCATGATGCCCTCCATCTGCTCCTCGTCCGAAGAGTAGTCCATTTCGCTCTTCACCTCAGGCCAGGACTTGAGCATCAGGAAGCCTTCGCTGCCGGGCAGATACTTGTACACCTGCTCGGTGAGGAAGGGCATGAAGGGATGCAGCAGCTTCAGCAGACCCTCCAGCACGTACAGCAGCACAGCCTGCACAGCGGTCTTCGCTTCCAGATCATCGCCGGTCAGGCGGGACTTGGCAAGCTCAATGTACCAGTCGCAGAACTCGCTCCACGCAAAGTCGTAGATACGGTTGGCCGCCAGACCAAACTCGCCCTCCTCCATGTTGCCGGAGATGCTGCGGGCGGCGTCCTGGAAGCGGGAGATAATCCACTTGTCCGCCAGGGTCAGCTTGCCCTGATCCAGCTCATGCCGCGCGTCCACGTTCATCAGCACGAAGCGGCTGGCGTTCCAGATCTTGTTGGCAAAGTTGCGGGCGGATTCCACCTTCTCGCGGGAATAGCGGGTATCGTTGCCGGGGCTCACGCCCATCACCAGAGAGAAGCGCAGCGCATCGGCGCCGTACTCGTTGATGATCTCCAGCGGATCCACGCCGGTGCCCAGAGACTTGGACATTTTTCGACCCAGTTCGTCGCGCACAAGGCCGTGGATCAGCACGGTCTTGAAAGGTGTCTCGCCCATCTGCTCCACGCCGCAGGTGATCATGCGGCTCACCCAGAAGGTGATAATGTCGTAGCCGGTCAC